>JBPCWM010000294.1:0-19485 GCA_051009515.1 Rhizobiaceae bacterium
AGACTGATTATTGGAAATCGCAAACCCCAAATGCGTCTTTTTCAGGTTATGCACACGCAAGTCGATATAAAGACAAGGCAAATTCTCCAACTCACCTGCGTATAAGCCCCATTGCGTAAGCGGTTGGTGATTTGCCTTAAACTAATCTGCAAAAACAACAAACAAAAGGCGCGCTGCATGTTAGCAACGCGCCTGAAAACTGACCCGAAGATCAGAAAAATCTTATTCGGATGTGGGAACGCCTGTTGAAGGTGTAGGCTCGCCGCCTTCGTTGTTGAGATCGTCGAGCAGAGTTCCAGCTGATGGTGTTGTGCCAGACGCTTCACCGGCTTCGGTCGGAACACCGGTCTGCTCTGCGCCTTCGATTCGTTGCAAGACGTCTTCGGTGCGGTTGGTCTGGTTGGCCACGACGCCAAGGGCAATAGATGTTGCAAAGAAACCAGCCGCGATCACGGTCGTGGTTTTTGTCAATGCGTCTGCTGCGCCCCGCGCGGACATGAAACCACCACCGCCACCACCGCCGCCGCCTCCGCCAATTCCAAGTGCGCCGCCTTCAGATCTTTGAAGCAGTACAAGCACGATCAGTGCCAAAACGAGCATAATGTGTATGACGATAAGAACGGTTGTCATGGTGTGATGTGTCCATTTTCGAAGATTGTTGGAACCATAGACCAAAGCCAATGGACCAACGACGCGTTTTACTAGCCGAACCGCTTGGTTTTGCCAAGGGTATAACGGCCTACATGTTGCGATAGACCTCACATATGGCGAGGAAGTCTTCGGCTTTCAAGCTGGCACCACCAACCAAAGCACCATCCACATTGGCCACGGCCATAAGTTCGGCTGCATTGCCGGGTTTGACGGATCCTCCGTAGAGAATATTCATGCGCTCCCCGTGGCCACCAAATTTTTCCGCCAGCTCTTCACGGATAAAGGCATGAATTTCGCGAATATCTTCAGGACTTGGAGTTTTACCCGTGCCAATGGCCCAAACTGGCTCATAGGCGACAATAGTGTCGTCTTCTGTTGCACCGGATGGAATGGATTGACTTATTTGCCGCTTCAATACTTCTTCGGCCAGCCCCGCATCATATTCAGATTCTGTTTCACCAATGCAGATGATGGAAATGAGGCCAGCACGCCAACAGGCCTGTGCCTTGCCGGCTACGTGAAAATCGGTTTCACCATAGTCGGTTCGCCGTTCAGAATGTCCAACAATGCAATAATCGGCAAAACAATCCTTGATCATTTCAGCCGATATATCACCCGTATGGGCACCGGAGGCTTCGATATGGCAATCCTGCCCCCCAACCTGCAAAGCCGTGTCTTCCGATAGCGTGGTGGCCACATAGAGAAGCGTAGCTGGCGGACACACGACAACATCCAGCTTTTCAGCCAGTTCTGCATCCACCCCCTGCGCAAGAAGGGCCAGTTGATCCAACTGATCACGCTCTCCATTCATCTTCCAGTTACCGGCCACAAGTGGCATAATGTCTGGGGTCACGCTCTTCTCCAGTCCTCAAAAACAGATTGTCAGTTGCCTACGCAGCAATTTAGGTAAAATCAACGTTTTATCTCCGTGATGGAGCTTGCCGATCCGGCACTGCCACCATATGTTGCGCGCAATTGATTGGCTGAATATAGCCATGGCATATGATAACAGGAATATGAACTGTGCTAGGATCTCTTCGCGCATTTGTGGGCAGTTGGGCTGCCAAGGTACTTCTCGTCTTGCTGGTTGGCAGCTTCGCCTTATGGGGGGTCTCCGGCAGCATTTTGGGTGGCACAAATGCCAATACAATCGCCCAGGTCGGTGAAACCAATGTGACTATCCGCGAATTTCTGGCCACCTACAATCGCAGTATGAACGAAATGCAACAGCGCATCGGACGCAGGTTGACCCAGGAAGAAGGCCGCATGTTTGGTGTTGAAGCCAACGCCCTGAGCAATGTTGTCGCCTTCGCAGCGCTGGATGAATATGCCCGCCAACAATCACTCTCGCTGTCGGACGACACACTGGCACACATGTTGGCTGAAAACCCGCAGTTCCGAGACTCTACGGGTAAATTCAACCGCGATACATTCCGCCGTGCAGTTTATGACGCACAGATGAGGGAAAGCGACTACATCGCGCTGCAAGACGCTTCCGCAATTCGCGGACAGGTCATGCAGTCTTTTGCCACAGACGGTATCCTTCCTCAGGTTTTCACCGATGCAATGGGTGAATTCGTCAATGAGGAACGCAAATTTACCTATATGACGATCAGCCCGAAAGAGGCCGGGACGCCACCTGCGGCGACGGATGAGCAGCTAAAAACCTATTTTGAAGCCAACCTAAAAAAATACGCTGCTCCTGAATTTCGCAAGCTGGAACTTCTGAAAATTGAACCGGCCGATCTCGCCGATGAGTCGTCGATCTTGGAAGAGGACATCAAGGCCGATTACGAGTCGCGCTTGGACTCCTATCGCACACCCGAAAAACGGAGAATCCAGCAAATCGTTTTCAAGTCCAAGGAGCTCGCCGACGCTGCTGTTACCGGTCTGTCTGAAGGCAAAACATTTGAAGCAATATTGGCCGACAACGAATTGACAGTCTCCGATGCTGATCTGGGTCTTTTGGCCAAAGCCCAACTGCCGGAAGCAACCCGTGAAGCAGGGTTTTCGCTGGAGCTGAATAAACCAAGTGACCTGTTGGAAGGTCCATTTGGTCCAACCATGATACGGGTCACAGAGATTACTGAAGAATCCACCCAGCCAATTGAAGACGTGCGCGATGAAATTCGTAAGGATCTGGCTCTGCGCAAGGCAACAGAAGAACTGCTCGATGTGCAGGAAAGAGTTGAGGATTCCCGTGCCGGTGGCACAGCGCTTGGAGGTATTGGCAAGCAGTTGGGTGTTGATACCCGCCTCATTGACTCCATTGACCGGACTGCCCGCACACCTGATCTGACCATCATCAATGATATCCCGTCGTCCAGCGACTTGCTGGATCAGGCCTTTCAGACAGAAGTTGGCGCACAGGCCAGCCCTCTTGATGTCGGCAATACTGGCTATGTCTGGTATGATGTGCTGGAGGTTATGCCTGCCCGAGACAGAACTTTCGAGGAGGTTGTGGAAAGGGTACGAACAGACTGGACCGTCGAGGAACAGGCCAAGATGGTCACTGCGAAGGCTGAGGAACTGAAAAAGCGTCTCGAAGGCGGTGCATCGATGGACGCCATCGCTTTGGAATTTGAGCAATTGGCCGCGACGACGGAACTCTTGAAGCGCAATGGTCAAACTCAGGGTTTCCCAAATGCTGCAGTGGTTGCCGGCTTCTCGGGTGGCGCTGACTCAATTGCTATTGCGGATTCCGACAAAGCTGGCTCAAAACTGCTGATTTCAGTTGCCGAGCGCAAAGGGCTGGAAGCTCAATTGATTGAAGTTCCCAAGGAACAGATCGAGCAGGCCAATCGCGGTGCCGCTGATGACCTTCTCAACCAAATGATCGGTAATTTGCAAAATACCTATTCCGTGACCCACAATCCCACACTGATAAATCAGGTTTTGACTCAAGGATACTGATCACAGTACCAACGCAGTCAAATTTACCGGGAAACTGCAAATGACGGACTTCAAGGAGCTGATCGGGATTGTGGCGACAGGGGCCAGCCTATCGCGTGAACAAGCCGAACAGGCCTTCGACATTATGATGTCGGGTGATGCCACACCCAGCCAGATAGGCGGCTTCTTGATGGCCTTGCGCGTGCGTGGCGAAAGCGTGGATGAGATCACAGGCGCCGTCTCCACCATGCGTGCGAAAATGCTCAAGGTGGAAGCCCCTGACAATGCAGTCGATATTGTTGGAACCGGCGGCACCCAGACCGGCACCTATAGTATCAGCACCTGCTCTGCCATTGTCATGGCGGGGGCTGGGGCCCATGTCGCCAAACACGGCAACCGGGCCCTGTCTTCGAAAACAGGTGCGGCTGACACTTTGGAAAGTCTGGGAGTTAATCTGGAAACCGGTGCGGACGGTGTCGCCCGTTGCATCAGCAAAGCGGGTGTAGGTTTCATGTTCGCACCAGCGCACCATGCCGCCATGCGATTTGTTGGCCCGAGCCGCGTTGAATTAGGAACCCGCACTGTATTCAACATTCTGGGTCCGCTTTCCAATCCTGCAGGCGTCAAGCACCACGTTATCGGTGCGTTTTCACCAGCCCTTCTGGAACCGATGATCAATGTACTCGATAACCTCGGCTCTAAGAGTGCCTGGCTGGTGCATGGCGACGGCATGGATGAACTTACCGTCACTGGAACAAGCACGGTCTTTGAACTGAAAGACGGAGCGATAAGACAGCTGGAAATTGAACCAGAAGACGCAGGTGTTGGACGTCACAAGCTGGACTCACTCAAGGGTGGTGATGCTGCAAAAAATGCTGCCGCCCTGCGCGGTGTACTCGGTGGCGATAAAAACGCCTATCGAGATATGGTCCTGTTGAATGCAGGTGCAGGACTTCTCGTTGCCGGTCTGGCCAGCGATCTGAAAACCGGAGCTGAGATGGCTGCAGCTTCCATCGACAGCGGTCAGGCAGGAAAAGCGCTTGAAAAACTCGTGGCCGCATCAAACGAGGCAAATGATGAGTGACATCCTCGACAAAATCGGTGCGTATAAGCTTGAAGAAATAGCTGAGGCGAAATCCAAAATCAGTCTGCACGAACTCAAAACACGCTGCGCGGATGTTTCTCCACCGCGAGGCTTTGCAAATGCTCTTCGCACCAAACATGGCAAGAATGATTACGCCCTGATCGCGGAAATCAAAAAGGCCAGTCCGTCAAAAGGGTTAATCCGAGAAGATTTCGATCCGCCAGCCCTGGCCACTGCCTATGAAACCGGTGGTGCCGCTTGTCTTTCTGTACTTACCGACGCGCCTTCTTTTCAGGGTGCACCTGAATTTCTTACAGCAGCACGGGATGCGGTTACCCTGCCCTGTTTGCGCAAGGACTTTATGTATGACCCTTATCAGGTCCATGAGGCCCGTTCCTGGGGGGCTGATTGCATTTTGATAATCATGGCTGCAGTCAGTGACGAGCAAGCCCGCGTGTTGGAAGATGTGTCCTTTGAGCTTGGAATGGATGTTCTGCTGGAGGTTCATGACCGAACTGAGCTGGACCGCGCGCTTGAACTCAAGTCGCCGTTACTGGGCATAAACAATCGCAATCTCAAGACATTTGAGGTCAGCCTGACTACGACTGAAATACTGGCCCCGCTTGTGCCAAAAGATCGCATCGTGGTGGGAGAATCTGGCCTCTTTACACCACTGGATCTGGCGCGCATGGGCCGCGTCGACGTTTCAACTTTCCTGATTGGCGAAAGCCTGATGCGACAGGCCGATGTGGCTGCTGCAACTAGAGACCTGTTGGCAAAACCAGCCTCACAGACAAGTGCGGCCTGAATGTCCAAAAATCTGACTCATATTGATGGTGAGGGGGCTGCCAACATGGTTGATGTAGCAGACAAGGCCCATACTGAGCGCACCGCGATAGCCCGAAGCTGCGTAAAGATGGAGCAGGAAACCCTTGAACTTATATTATCAGGCAATGCGAAAAAGGGAGACGTCCTGAGTATCGCACGTATTGCCGGGATTATGGCCGCAAAAAAAACTGACGACTTGATTCCCCTGTGCCATCCATTGGCACTGACCAAAGTGACAGTTGATATCGAAGCCAACACCTCACTGCCCGGTCTGCGTATTGAGGCAATGGCCAAGGTAACCGGACAAACTGGTGTGGAAATGGAAGCATTGACCGCCGCAAGTGTAGCGGCTCTGACAATATATGATATGGCCAAAGCCGTAGACAGGGGCATGGAAATCGGGCCAACCCGACTTGTTTCCAAAAGCGGAGGCAAGTCCGGCAATTGGAGTCTCAATCCATCGTCATGAGCAATCTGCTTTCAGTTCGTGCTGCGCTTGAACGCATTTTGCTGGATGTTGAGCCCGTCGAGAGTGAGGACGTGGCGATCGCAGATGCGGCCGGTCGCGTTTTGGCCTCAGACCTTGCCGCGACGCGGACCCAACCTCCTTTTCCCGCTTCTGCCATGGATGGCTATGCACTGCGAAGTGCGGATGTTAAAACCTGCCCTGCCCGTCTGACCCGGATCGGTGAATCTGCGGCCGGCCACGGTTATACCGGGACTATAGGCACCGGTGAATGCGTACGAATATTCACCGGAGCACCTGTACCTGACGGAGCAGACACGATTGCCATTCAGGAAAATGCAACGGCAAACGGAACAGCTATCACAATCGAAAAGGCTGAACCCGCTGGCAAGTACATACGTCCGGCCGGATTGGACTTTTCAACCGGGGAAACCTTGCTGAGAGCCAATCAGGAACTGAATTCCTCAACACTTGCGCTTGCCGCAGCAATGAACCACCCCAAGGTGCCAGTCTATCGCAAACCAATCGTTGCCATAATCGCCACAGGTGACGAACTGGTGTTGCCCGGTCACAGCCCGGCAGATGACCAGATTATAGCCTCCAACTCCTTTGGAGTGGCTGCCATTGCCCGTGCGTCGGGGGCCAACATCATGGACCTGGGTATTGCCCAGGACACATTGGTCTCACTGAAAAAGAAATTTGAACAGGCAGCGACAACGAATACCCCGGCAACAAAGATGACTGGAGCCGCCAGTCTCGGCGCTGACATCATCATTACACTGGGTGGCGCATCCGTTGGTGATCATGACTTGGTGGCACAGGCATTGGAACACCGGGGCGTTGCCCTCAACTTCTGGAAACTGGCTATGCGCCCAGGTAAACCAGTTATGTTCGGGGTATCACACGAAGATGGCAGACCGCGGCGCTACCTGGGACTGCCGGGAAACCCAGTTTCCAGCCTTGTCTGCGCCCTGATCTTCCTTAGGCCACTCATTCGCAAGATGACCGGCCTCAACCCGGATTTAACGCGTCTGCCAGCAGTGCTGGATCAGGACCTTCCTGCAAACGATCAACGCGAAGAATTTATGCGCGCCACACATATTGAAGATAACGGAACCTTGCGGGTTACCCCATTCGGCAATCAGGACAGTTCCATTTTATCCCTGCTGGCCAAAGCTACCTGTTTGATGATCCGGCCAGCCCACGCCCCTGCGGCATCAAAGGGCGAACCCTGTGAAATCATTCTTCTTTGATTGACCGTTCACTTCTAGGTCTCCCTTGGCTCCACTGTTGCATCCGGTCGCGGCCTTGTTAACCGAATTCACCGGCTCAAAAGGAGAAAACTTGCAGAACACATTAAGAACATGCTAACTTGTTCTTGTTTTGTATCCCTTGTGTAACCGAATCACCCGGCAACGTAAGCCAAAAGCAATCACGGGTCTAAGCGTTGGAAGCCAATGGGAATTGGCGATCAAAGCAGTTCAGGCCCAATACAGCTAAAGCCAGATGCGGCCAAGACCGGTACCGGTTAAAGCCAGATAAAGAACGGACAATACAATGCTCACTCGAAAGCAACATCAATTGCTCATGTTCATCCAGGATCGCCTGCAGGAGGCAGGGGTTCCGCCATCTTTCGATGAAATGAAAGATGCGCTGGATCTAAAATCCAAATCCGGCATTCACAGGCTGATCACGGCTTTGGAGGAGCGCGGCTTTATTCGAAGGTTGCCAAACCGGGCCCGGGCTTTGGAAATACTGAAATTGCCGGAAGCCTCGGTAAACACAACCACGCCTGTCGGAGCAAAGGCTGCAGTGGAAAGTGTTCAACAGCCTGCAATGCCCACGGCGGCAAATGATGATCACATGGACAGTGCTTCCATCCCTGTCATGGGACGCATCGCAGCAGGCACGCCAATTTCAGCCATTCAGGACAATACTCACATGATAACCGTCTCACCGGACATGTTGGGGGCCGGAGAACATTATGCACTTGAGGTCAAGGGCGATTCAATGATCGAAGCGGGTATTCTGGATGGCGACACAGTCGTAATTCAAAAAGTAAATACTGCCTTACCTGGCGAAATTGTCGTGGCACTGATTGATGATGAGGAAGCAACTCTCAAGACCTTCCGCAGACATGGTCAGGAAATCGAGCTGGAAGCTGCTAATTCTGCATACGAAAACCGCAGATTCGGCCCTGATCGAGTTAATCTACAAGGTAAGCTTGTCGGCCTAATACGCAGATACAATTGAATTTAGTTTCGCCATTCGAGCCAAGCTCGGTCCTGTTTCGGTCTGGAGTGTTTGATCTGAATCCTTGATAATACTGATTTCAAACCGTCTGAAGTATGGGCGTTCCTTGAGCTGACCACTTCAGAATTGGTTCGAATGACATGGGAGCCATAGCGTTCCAGTTGCAGGCGATCAATGATTACCGGCCTTTTTGCTTTTGGCAGATTGTTGCAGGCCCAAGGTGATTCATAGGGAATGACGATAATATCGGCCAGTACACAATCTGTAGCGATATGCGCCGTATTGGACACGTGGGATATCGTCATGCCTTGCGTCTTGAGCACACAACCAAGTGCATCACAAATCCATTCAGGTTGTTTGGTTGTCCCTTTACCAGGACCTGCCAGATTGGCTTTGTAAGCCTTGCTCCAAATACCGGTGATGAATTTTTCTGAATTGGGCTTCAAGAGCAACATCTCTCCACTATCAAGCAGCACTCCGATCTGACGCCCACTTTCGGCAATGACCAGAAGCGGTTTACGAGTTGACGACATTTCAAAGATGGCAAGAAATGCCAAGGCAATTGCCGCAAACCGGAGCTTTGAGCGCGACAGAACCGCGATTATCAAGGCCAGACTTCCAAAGATCATGGCTGTAGAACTCACCGCCCCCACCTGCCCGGCGCTCGCAAATTGAAGTTGCGCCACCCATTTTGCTATACCGACAACAAGGTCAATTGATGCACCAAGAGGCGCCAGCACCAGGTCAATCAGCCCCAGAGGCATGGCCAGTACGGCCAACAGGGAAAGTGGCATGACTACAAAGGCGACAACCGGCATTGCCATCGCATTGGCGACCGCGCCCAAAGGTGCAACTTGATAAAAGTGATAAGCCGCAAACAACGCTGTTGAACCTCCGGCAACGATGGGCGTGAAGAACAGCCCAAAAACCGCAATGCCGGCTTTGTGAGTAACCGACCATTGTGCTTTTTTCGTTTGTGCCCGGTTGCTGCGCCCATGGCGTAAAGCGCCATAAGCAGCAATCAAACCGGCCGTTGCAGAAAATGACATTTGGAAACCGGGTTGCAGGACGGATTCCGGAGCCAGCATCAAAATGATCAGAGCAGACAGAGCCACATTGCGCATGGTCAATGCGCGACGATCCAGCAAAAGTGCGATCAGCATGATGGCAATCATCATATATGCGCGCTGCGTGGAAATGCTGGCACCGGACAGGAGAAGATAGAAGCTTGCCCCACAAAGTGCAAAAAGTCCGGCGATCTTTTTCACCGGCCAATTGAGTACAAGTCCGGGTAAAAGCACCAGCCCCAGTCGAACTATCAAAAGTATGTTCAGAGCAACAAGAGCCATATGCAGACCGGAAATGGCCAATATATGCGCCAATCCGGCTCGCCTGAGGGCTTCGTTTGTCGGGTCATCGATTCCGCTGCGGTCTCCGACAATCAACGCAGCCGCGATCGCTCCGCTTTGTCCGGGCAGACCCAATCGCAAGTCGGAAGCTATTTTGTCTCGCACTTGCAAAATTGCATCTGGTTTCACCTGTGTTGGTTGTGCGTCACCCATTTGCAGTTCGGGATGCCCCAAAAAGAAGCCAGACCCGCCCAGACCACCAAACCACGCATTGAATGCAAAATCATAACCACCTGGAATCGCAGGACCGGGGGCCGGCCCAACTCTGGCCAGTCCGGCGATCTTGTCACCTGCTTTGAACCTCGTACCGCCTTTTCGGGTGGTTATACGTAAGATCAATGGCTTAGTCCGCTGCCTGCCCAACAGTTCGTTCTGGTTCTGCGAATCAACCTGTAAACGATAACGCACCCGCCCATCTGCACGGATTTCTCGCTGGATCACGGTGCCCGAAATTTCCGTGATATGCGACTTCGACAGCGTTGGTGTCGACAAAAGGGCAACACGTAACTGCGCCGAAACAATGCCGCAAAATATAAACAACAAAGCCAGGTTGAGGCTATAAATCACGACCCTATGTCGGGTCACAATGCATAACATCAAGAACAGAATGGCAAGAAAGGCGAATACAAAATTGGCCGGTTCACGTGGCAAAGTAAAATAGATTACACTTCCAGTTCCCAGTAACACTGGCAGCCAAAGAAATCCGGTCCGTTCTCTGCGTTCCCTTTCAATCTGGATACTCAACCAGTCTAGGCTGAGTTGGCAAAATGCCTCTGCCCTGATTCTCAGAGCAGCAGGTCCCGATACAGGGACATCCATCGCAATTACATGTCGGTTTCTGGCTTCGAATTTCGCCGGGTGACCACTGCTGGTTGGGCCAGGTGCCGGAGAGCAATTTGTATCATGCTCAACCGGCAACCAAAGGTGTGCCTGTTCAAATGTCTCATTCGACGCTTGTCGACTGGGACGGAGTTTCGCCATCAAATTTCCTTCATCGAACAACCAGAGCGGCGAAACGGTTGTCGCGGTGTCGCAGTACACCTTGTATGATTGCAAACCTGTGCTAAACGAGCAACGTCTTCCTTTACAAATCTGTCGAGAACTGCATGTCCGCACCCGTTGTCACGCGCTTTGCCCCTTCCCCAACCGGCTATCTGCATATTGGTGGTGCCAGAACAGCTCTTTTCAACTGGCTCTATGCCAAGGCCAATGATGGCAAGATGTTGTTACGCATCGAGGATACCGATCGGGCCAGGTCCTCACAGGAAGCCGTAGACGCCTTGGTCGACGGACTGACCTGGCTGGGCCTGGACTGGGAAGGTGATCCAATTTCGCAGTTTTCACGAGTGGAAAGACATCGTGAAGCCGTCGACCAGCTTCTGAACGCAGGCAAGGCCTATAAATGTTATGCATCCCAGCAAGAACTGGAAGAAATGCGTGAACAGGCCCGTGCCGAAAAGCGCCCACCCCGCTACGACGGCCGTTGGCGTGACCGCCCGGAGTCGGAAGCCCCTGAAGGGATAGATCCGGTAATCAGAATCAAAAGTCCGCTGGTGGGCGAAACAGTTGTGCAAGATGCGGTTCAGGGAGAAGTCCGATTCCCAAACAAGGACCTTGATGATCTTGTTCTTCTGCGCTCTGACGGAACTCCTACTTATATGCTAGCCGTGGTTGTGGATGATCATGACATGGGCGTAACCCAGATCATCAGAGGCGATGATCATCTGACAAATGCGGCACGACAACAGATCATTTTTGATGCATTTGGTTGGGATATTCCGGCAATGGCCCATATTCCTCTGATCTACGGACCCGATGGTGCAAAACTCTCCAAACGCCACGGGGCAACAGGAGCAGATGCCTATCGTGCAATGGGCTATCTGCCAGAAGCCATGCGCAACTATCTGGTGCGGTTGGGCTGGGCCCACGGTGATGATGAGTTTTTCACGACAGAACAACTGTGCGATTTGTTCAGTCTTGAAGCTGTTGGCAAGTCACCCGCGCGTTTTGACTTCGCAAAGCTTGAAAACATGAACGGTCACTATATCCGCGAAGCCGACAACGGTTATCTTGTAAATCAGATGAAGTCCATTCTGCCGGAACAGGACGACGGAGATTTTTACCTTGATGCCTGGTCGCAGGACATTGAAGCCAAACTATTGCAGGCCATGCCCGGCCTGAAAGAACGTGCCAAGACCCTTGTGGAATTGATCGACGGGTCTCGATTTCTGTTTGTTCAGCGGCCTTTGCAAATGGAGGAGAAGGCGAAGGCCATTCTGGATGCTGATGAGGCTGCGGGACGCAAAGTCCTGGCAGAGCTTGTAGCAATTCTTGAGCAACTTTCGGACTGGCAACTGGAAACCATTGAACAAACCGTGCGCGATTTCACCAAGGATCAGGACCTCAAACTTGGCAAAGTTGCGCAGCCCATCCGCGCTGCCCTTACGGGTCGCACTACGTCACCTGGAGTTTTCGATGTTATGGCGGTTCTCGACAAGGAAGAATGTTTGGACCGATTGCGCGATCAAACTCAGTCGTGAATCACCCATGGGATGCGACATATTACTGCAAGTAACTGTGAATGATCAGTTATTGGACCAAAGCACAACGGCTTGATTGTTTGCATCACCTTGTTACGGACGGGTAAATCCTCTATTCATTAGGGAGATCAGATGCGCCGAGTAGAGGCGGAAATCGGGCATTTGGCGTCCGACCGCTCCGGCGCTCCATGGCCATATTGGAATTCTAGGGTTTCAGCAGGACTGGAATTCAGATTGACTGTTTGAAAGGGAAACAATGACAGATAAAAAGGCAGCCCTCCAAATTGGGAAAAACAACCACGACTTTCCAATGCGATCTGGTACAATTGGCCCTGATGTCATTGATATTTCTACACTTTACAAGAATACGGACTGTTTCACATTTGACCCCGGATTTACGTCGACTGCGTCCTGCGAAAGCGCAATAACCTATATTGATGGCGATGCAGGTGTGTTGTTGCACCGTGGATATCCCATTGATGAATTGGCCGAACATGGCACGTTTCTGGAAACGTGCTACCTGCTGCTTTACAAGGAACTGCCCACAAAAGCCGAATTGAATGAGTTCACCAAACGTGTGACCTATCACACGATGCTGCACGACCAGATGACCAAGCTGTTTGCAGGCTTTCGTCGCGATGCCCATCCTATGGCCATCATGGTTGGTGTTGTGGGTGCATTGTCAGCATTTTATCATGATTCCACTGACATTACCGACGAATGGCAGCGTGAAGTAGCGGCACTGCGCATGATTGCCAAAATGCCGACGATCGCAGCCATGGCTTACAAATATTCAGTCGGCCAGCCCTTCGTTTACCCGCGCAATGACCTGGACTATGCCTCCAACTTTTTGAGCATGTGTTTTGCAGTGCCTGCGGAGGAATACAAGGTCGATCCAGTTCTCGCCCGGGCAATGGATCGAATTTTTATTCTCCATGCCGACCATGAACAAAATGCATCGACCTCCACAGTGCGTCTTGCCGGTTCTTCAGGTGCCAACCCATTTGCATGTATTGCCGCCGGCATTGCCTGTCTTTGGGGTCCTGCCCATGGTGGCGCCAATGAGGCTGCATTGACCATGCTCAATGAAATCGGGACGCCAGACCGCATTCCGGAATTCATTGCACGTGCGAAAGACAAGGATGATCCTTTCCGTCTCATGGGCTTTGGTCATCGTGTCTATAAGAACTATGACCCGCGCGCCAAGATCATGCAGCAAACCACCCATGAAGTTTTGGGTGTCTTGGGCATTACCGATGATCCCATTCTTGATGTTGCCATGGAGCTTGAAAAAATCGCTCTTGAGGACCCCTACTTCGTTGAACGTGGCCTCTATCCGAATATCGACTTCTATTCAGGCATCACATTGAAAGCATTGGGTTTCCCAACAGACATGTTCACCGTCTTGTTCTCACTTGCCAGAACCGTCGGCTGGATTGCCCAGTGGAAAGAGATGATCGAGGACCCCAGGCAGAAAATCGGACGTCCGCGCCAACTCTATACCGGCGAACCGCTGCGAAATTTTGTCAAAGTTGAAGACCGCTGAGGCAATTTTCCACACGTTCTATTTGACTTGGGTATGCTCCAAAACAATTTCGGCCGCCAGTTCACCTGGTGGCCGTTTTGTTTTCATGCGCTCGGCTAGTTCTGTGAAGCTGTCCAACTGATACTGACGCTCCGGGCTATCCGCCAACAATCTCTCCAGATATCTGGCCATGCGTTCAGGGATGACCATCTCATTGTGCTCTTCAGGCACAACGATGCGATCCAGAATATGATTTGGCAAAACAGCAGACCAGGTGTCTATAAGGCCGGAAAAAAGACGCGCTATGCTGTCCAAACGATAACCGATTACTGTGGGTACGCGATGCAGTGCCAATTCCAGCGAGACAGTACCAGAAGTTGCAATTGCGGCCTGCGCACGTGGAAAGTTTTTTGAATTGTCTGCGCTGTCCACTATTTGCGGTTGGACCGCCCACCCCCGCGTTTCAGTATGCAAATAGTCTTTTAGTTTTGGAACGGCTGGAAGAACAGCCTGAAATTCCAAACCACGCTGCTGGAGCACTTCCAAAGTTTTACCATAAAGTTGCAACATACGTTTTAACTCGCTTTTGCGAGACCCCGGCAAAACCAAAATCGTTGGTATGGATAGCGTGCGGCCTGTGTCCGGCTTTTTACTATTGGCAATTTGCCGTGCCAGCGGGTGGCCAATATAAGTGGCATTCGGGCCACCCAGTTTTTGCAGTACATCGGGCTCAAATGGCAAAATCGCAAGTACATGATCTACGTAGGCGCGCATAGCCCGTGCCCGACTGGAGCGCCATGCCCATACGCTGGGGCAGACATAGTTGATAATCGGAACGTCAGGCAGTTTCTTGCGCACCCGTTTGGCGACTGCATGGGTGAAATCCGGGCTGTCAATCAGGACAATTACATCCGGTTTTTCAGCGACAATATCGGATACAGTCTGGTAGATGCGGCTGATAATGGTTGGCAGTCTGGCCATTACGGCTGAAATGCCCATAACCGAGATATCATCAATGTCAAACAGCGATTTGTGTCCCTGTTTCTGCAATTCAGGTCCAGCAAGGCCGCGATACTCAATCTGCTTGCCATCGCCTGAGACTTTGTCGTTGATGGCGGTGACGAGATCTGCAGCCAGCTTGTCTCCGGAGGCTTCTCCAAGAACCAGATAGACCTTGATGCCTCGCTCAGGCATCGTCATGTCCAACGGCGTTTTCGAATCCGTAAACAAAAATCTTATGTATTTTGGCCAGCTGCAAGGTTGCCTCGCGGTCAATAACAAGTGTTTTGGAAGCCTGAACTCCGATACCCATGAGCCCGGCCCTTTCCACTGCCATTATGGTGTCGGGTCCAATCGCTGGCAAATCTGCGCGCTCGTCCTGTCCAGGTTTTACGGATTTGACCAAAACACCACCGCGTTTCCTTGGCAATCGACCAATGGTGCGTAACTCGGCAACACGACGCAACATACCATCGGTTCCTTCCGCTCCCTCAACAGCAACAGCCCGGTTTCCAAGTACGACACAACCCTGCCCAATATCGAACTTGCCAAGGGCATTCGTCACCGCGAAACCTTCTGCAATTCGTTTTTGGTCTGCCTTACTTGGCTTGTTTGAAGTAATGGCACCCTTGCCTACTGTTAGTTCCGGAAGCAATTCCGCAACATTGCACACAGTAAATCCGTGTTTTTCAACGATGGAAATCACGTTGGACAGGATTTTATTGTCGCCACCGAGCAGCGCGGCAAGAATGCCCGGGAGCGTTCGTATGGCCAGCCAATCCATCTTGTGGATGCGCAGTTCAGGACGACCAACAACACCTCCCGCCATCGCCAGATGGGTCGTACCCCGCTGTCTCAAGATTTTGAATAAATAGCCAATTCGCTCCCAATCGCACCATTCATGGGGAAATTGTTCAATCTCTCGCGACGCCTCTCCACGTATTCCAACAACAAACACATGCTGATTTCTGGCCACAAGAGATTCAGCAATTTGCAGGGGCAAATTACCATTGCCAGCAATTATTGCCAACGGATTGCCTGGCGTAAATTCAGGTGTATTCTGGTTCATACGGGCCGCTCCGCAGACTTGCAGTTTATTCCACTGCCTAGACCTCGGCCGGACGACAAATGGATCGATCTGCAGATGCCAAAACAAAATCGAGCAACTCAATCAACGCCGGGTCTGAAGCTGTTCCGCGTAACTCGTAGGCAGTTTCCTGAAGAGGGCGTTTGCTTGAAAACAGATCCTTGTATCCGGCTCGAACTGCCCGAATACTTTCGCGCGGAATACCGGCCCGTTTCATGCCTATTAGGTTCAAACCTGCCAAATTGCCCCGATTTCCAGTAGCCATTCCAAAAGGAATCAAATCTCCTTCAACACCTGACATGCCACCTAAAAAAGCAAAATTGCCCACGCGACCAAATTGATGGACACCTGACGCACCACCGAATATAACGTGGTTTCCAATTTCGCAATGCCCCGCAATCAGCGTGTTGTTGGAACAGATCACGCCGTTTCCGATGCGACAATCATGAGCAACATGGGAATTGGCAAGAAAGACACACTTGTCTCCTACAATCGTCTTGCCACCGCCACCTTCCGTGCCCGGATTCATCGTCACACCTTCGCGAATGATGCAACCGGCACCAACTGTAAGCGTCACATGTTCACCCTGGAATTTCAGGTCTTGAGGCTCGCTGCCAACAGAAGCGAACGGGAATATTCGTGAGCTGTCACCAATGGTTGTGTGCCCCGGCAAGGAGACATGCCCCAGCAGTTCAACACCATTTCCAAGAACGACATTGGGACCAACATGACAAAATGGCCCAATGGAAACATCGTCTCCAATGACCGCGCCGTCTTCTACGACCGACGAAGGATGAATTTTTGCGGACACTTAATTATTCTTCTCTTTCTATCATCATTGCTCCGACATCAGCCTCGGCGACTTTTTGTCCGTCAACCTCAGCAACGCAGCTGTACCAGAAGATGTTTCGTTTTTGGGTTTTCTTTTTTATGACCAATTCCACCGTATCGCCCGGTACGACAAGTTTGCGAAACTTTGCATTGTCAATTGTCATAAAATAGGTCGTTTTGGGTTCATCATTAAAGTGATGGCGAGCAACAATTGCGCCAGCGGTCTGTGCCATGGCTTCAATCAACAACACCCCCGGAAATACCGGATTGTTAGGAAAATGGCCTGTAAACTGCGGCTCGTTGAACGTAATGTTTTTAATGCCGCGCGCTGACACATCCCCGTCAATATCAACGATCCGATCAACCAGCAGCAAAGGATAACGATGCGGCAACAGTTGCATAATCTCCTTTATTCCCAGTGAAGCCAGTTCGTTCTGTTCGTCACTCATTTTCCAGATTTCCCCGTCTTTTTCTTGTCGAGTTGGGCTGCTTCCATACGCAAACGTATGACATCCCTCATCCAGTGCTTGATATTTCTAGCCGGCACACCGCCGAGTTGGACTCCAGGAGGAACATCGGTAGAAACACCACTCAAGCCCGCAATCTGTGCCCCCGACCCAATCTTCACGTGCCCGTTGACCGCTGTTTGGCCACCCAGAACAACATAATCTCCCAATTCGCAACTGCCGGCAATGCCAGTCTGCCCAACGATTACACAATGCTGACCGATGACCACATTATGGGCGACCATGACAAGATTGTCGATTTTAGTTCCTTCACCAATAATCGTATCGCGATTGGACCCCCGGTCCACACAACTATTGGCACCAATTTCAACCTTGTCCTGAATGACAACGCGACCAATCTGAGGAATCTTCAAATGTCCGCCAGGGCCCATTGCGAATCCAAACCCATCACAACCAATTCGCACCCCTCCATGCAATATGACATTGTCGCCAATAATTGCGTGCGAAATGGTGACGCCGGTACTTATTGACGTATTGCGTCCGATCTGTACACCTGCTCCAACAACTGCATTGGGCCCAATAAGGCTACCCGTGCCGATATAAGCCCCCGGCCCCACCACTGCGCCTGGCTCTATCGTGACACCATCTTCGATGTGCGCTTCCGCATCGACATAGGCATGGACAGAAACGCCAGCCGACACTAGGGGTTGCGGCCGCATTGCAGATGGAAACATCATGCCCATGGCAAGTGCAAAGGACTTGTAGGGGGTCCTGCTTTCCAGCGCCACGACACCGTCGGGCACGGCATCCACATATCGCGAACCACAAATCACAGCGCTGGCTTGAGTGGTGGCCAAAGCGGACGCGTATTTTGGGTTATCAATAAAGGTCAGATTGCCAGAAGACGCCGCCTCAATAGGAGCAACAGAATCTATTTTCCGGCTTGCATCGCTGGGATCCGACAGGACGCAACCGGCCCCCTCGGCAATCTCACCCAAGGACAATTCGGATAAAGAATCAAAAAATGTAAAGGCTTGTGCCAAGTTCGACTCGGTGCTGTTAGCAACATTCTACGTCTGAATGTTCAATTTGATGTTTCCGATTACGCTTCAGAAAGCGGTAGTTACGCCAAACCGAAACGGCTCGGTTCGATCAAAAGATTCTTCTCGTAGAATGTGCGCAAAGTCTGCCCGGAGTGGTCCAAAAGGTGAATCCCAAATAACGGATGCTCCAACCGATGCCCGAATACTATCGGAATCTAATGTTCGGCCAGCCGTAGGCTGAACAAAGTCATTGTCATATAATGTTCCCGCTTCGGCAAATATGGCACCGTATACACCATAAGAGCGAGGCAAGAAGAAGAAAGGGAACTTTATCTCCGCTTGAGCGTTGTAATAAATGAGCCCTCCCAAAGCTTCACCAGTTAATGCATCACGTGGTCCAAGTCCTCTTGTCTTGAAGCCTTTGATGGATTCTCCACCAGCATAGAAATGGTCAGTTACCCGGATGGTGCCACTACCAAATCCGTGTATATTACCCGCCGCTGCTGCTCCGCGAAACACAATATCGGCATCTTCAGAAATCAGATAGTAGCCTACAAACTTACCTTCAGTCCTGATATAGTTCCCATCACCACCTATTCCTGCAGCACTCTGATCCAATCTAGCATAGATTCCCTCGCGGGGAAGCTTTGGACTATCAAGTGTCGAATAAAGAAAGTTGTACCCAAGGGCTGATGTTGTGTACGGACTGCGAACAATAGTATCTTGAACGGCTGGGCTTAACAGCGAAAAAGTTACTGCATCAGCAGTCACGTCTTCCTGCTGTAGCGTGTAATTCACACCAAATCGAAAGTTCTCGGTAATAGGAGCTGATGCCCGAATCCGGCCCAGCACAGTTTCCGTATCATAGAACGTAGAAGTATCACTATTTGACTCCGCATTTTGATACAAAAGGTCGAATCCTGCAGCGATTCGGTGTCCAAGGAAATATGGTTCAGTAAACGACAACTCATATTTACTGGTGTTGTCACCAAAACCTGCAGACAGGTTCAAAAACTGGCCTCTACCTAGAAAATTCTTTTCTGCTAGACTGACTTCCGCGATCAAACCACCGGTCGTCGAATACCCGCCACCGATTGAAAACTCTCCCGTTGCCGTGTCCTTGACTTCAACTATCAGAACCACGCGATCTGGCGCTGAGCCGGGGCGGGTCGTAATCCTGACACCATCAAAAAAACCGAGTCTTTCAAGACGGGTCTTGCCCAAATTGACGAGCACCTTGTTATAGGCATCGCCTTCCGACACATCGAATTCACGACGAATGACATAATCTCTCGTGCGGTCATTACCGAATACGTCAATGCGCTCGATATAAACCCGAGGTCCTTCGTCGATAAAGAAAGTGATATCGATGGTGCGGCTGTCATAGTTCCGGTCACCGCGAGGTGTTAC
>JBPCWM010000295.1:0-4597 GCA_051009515.1 Rhizobiaceae bacterium
TTCTGGCTCTGGGTCTGGAAGCCATCACCACCACGCTGGCATGGCTGTTTGATTGGCTGCGTTTTGCAGGGGGCCTCTATCTTGTCTGGCTGGGATATAAACTGCTGCGATCAAATGGCGATTTGGGCGCTGCAGACACGCGGTCGCGACCAGGTGGATCATTTTTCTGGCAAGGTTTTATAGTCATCCTTTCCAACCCCAAGGTTCTCTTCTTCTTTGGGGCTTTTCTGCCACAATTTATTTCGCCTGACGGCCATGCTGGCCTCCAGACCATGGTTCTTGGGTTGATATTCATGGCTCTGGCGACCGCGCTTGACAGCTTGTATGCCATTGCTGCTGGCAGGGTAGGGTCCTTGTTGACCCGCAAGAATGTACGTTCTGTCGAAATCGCTGGTGGGTCGCTGATGATCGGTGGTGGCGTTTGGCTGGCCTTGTCTCGCAACTGAAGGTTTCACGGGTGCTAAACCAGCCAACCGTTGCGTTTCTGCGCGCGGAAGAGTAAGTCAGCCCAATGACCAGAAAAGCATTCTATCCCGGTTCATTTGATCCGTT
Organism: Rhizobiaceae bacterium; assembly: GCA_051009515.1. Taxonomy (GTDB): domain Bacteria; phylum Pseudomonadota; class Alphaproteobacteria; order Rhizobiales; family Rhizobiaceae; genus Pseudahrensia. The sequence continues at coordinate 553 of JBPCWM010000295.1, forward strand.
TACAAACGGTCATTTGGACATATTGCTCCAGGCCCTGGGCATCGCTGATGAAGTGATTATTGCCATTGGTGTGCACTCGTCCAAAGCGGGCCTGTTCTCATTCGAAGAGCGTAAGGAACTGATCGAAAAAACCGTTCCCGCTCAGCTTCTGGGCCGGGTAAAAGTTCAGTCTTTTGATAACCTAACAACAGATGCTGCGGCCAGCGCAGGTACTTCGATCATAGTACGCGGCCTCAGGGACGGTAGTGATCTGGACTATGAAATGCAACTTGCAGGCATGAACGGGGCGCTGGCGTCAGATATTCAAACGGTTTTTTTCCCAGCCAGTCCTGAAACTCGCCCTATTACCGCCACGTTGGTTCGGCAGGTGGCTGCCATGGGAGGCGATGCATCACTATTTGTTCCTGAACCTGTGGCAAAAGCGCTCCTTTCAAAATTTCCTAATAAAGGCTAATCAGCCGAAAACAATCAGGTGGATTTCCATGAATTTCATAAAAGCCGTCATCGCGACGACATTTGCCCTCATGCTGACCACAGCCAGTCTGGCTGCCGACAAGGCCAATACCCTGCTGTTGGATACAAAACATGGCCAGGTTGTCATTGCACTTCTGCCTGACAAGGCACCCAACCACGTTGAAAGGATCAAAACTCTGGCCAATAAGGGGTTTTATGATGGGTTAAATTTCCACCGGGTTATTCCGGGGTTCATGGCTCAGACAGGAGACCCATTGGGCAACGGAACAGGTGGTTCTGATCTGTCGGATCTGAAGGCGGAATTCAGCGATGTTTCATTCCAGCGCGGTGTTGTTGGAATGGCGCGCGCGCAAAATCCTGACAGTGCGAACTCGCAGTTTTTCATTATGTTTGAACCGGGTACTTTCCTGAATGGTCAATACACCGTGTTCGGTCGTGTGACCAAGGGCATGGAACATGTTGACAAGATCAAAAAGGGACAGGGCCAAAGTGGTATGGTGACCGATCCGGATAAAATCGTAAAAATGCGCACTGCTGACAAATACTGAGACTGAAATCAAACAAAGGAATATCCCGTGGCGGATTATAAAGACCCTGAAAACACATTGATCATGGAAACCTCGAAGGGCACCGTGGTTGTTGAATGCTTGCCGGACCTTGCACCTGGCCATGTCAAACACATCAAGGAGCTGGCACGCGAAGGCTTTTATGACGGTGTTGTGTTTCACCGCGTAATTGATGGCTTCATGGCTCAGGGGGGAGACCCGACAGGAACGGGAACGGGCGGATCGTCCAAGCCGAACCTTAAAGCAGAATTCAACAGCGAACCTCATGTGCGCGGCGTCTGCTCAATGGCCCGTTCAGGCCACCCAGACAGCGCGAATTCGCAATTCTTCATTTGCTTCGATGATGCAAGATTCCTTGATGGTCAGTACACCGCCTGGGGCAGGGTGATCGAGGGCATGGACAATGTAGATCAGTTCGAACGCGGTGAACCGGTTCCCAGTCCGGACCGCATAGTGACCATGAAGGTCGCAGCCGACGCTTAAGGTCGATCGATAATTGGAATGTAGGAAGGGTGGGCCAATGGTCCGCCTTTTCATTGTGGACTGTCGCATTCCTCGATACGGAGAAGAGACCAATATCGCGCGTAGCGAGCCTGGCCTCTTGTTTTGGATGGGCTATTGGATTAGCGGAGACAAATGAGTCCGTTTTTGGATTCCCTTTCTCGTTTAATCATGCGATTCTTTGGCATGAGAAGCGGCATATCAATCACTTTAGCTCCGACAGATCGCAACCGTCTTGATGCGGTCATCGGGAATCGAAACAGCCCCCAGAAGCATGTCTGGCGCTGCCGAATTGTGCAGCTAAGCGCCGATGGCGTGGGAACGCACGCGATCATGGCGGCGACGGGGAAGTCGAAGACCTGCGTCTGGCGGTGGCAGGAACGGTTTATGCACGAAGGTGTTGACGGTTTGCTGCGTGATAAAACCCGTCCACCTGGAACACCGCCGGTAGAAGCGGAACGAGTGGCGCAGGTGGTGCGGTTGACGCATGAACCACCGGTTGGCGAAGCTACCCATTGGACGGGTGCGGCGATGGCCGAGGTGACCGGGATGGCTATTTCCACGGTGCAGAAAATCTGGAAAACGCATGGCCTTGCACCCCACCGCTGGCGGCAGTTCAAGCTGTCGAACGATCCTGCGTTTGTCGAGAAACTGCATGATGTGGTGGGCTTGTATATTGATCCACCAGCCCATGCGGTGGTGCTTTCGGTCGACGAAAAGTCACAGATACAGGCACTTGACCGCACTCAGCCGGGATTGCCACTGAAGAAGGGGCGAGGCCAGACGATGACCCACGACTACAAGAGAAACGGTACCACCACCCTGTTTGCCGCCCTCAACATTCTCGACGGCACAGTGATCGGGCAGAACATGCAGCGTCATCGCCATCAGGAGTTTATTCGCTTCCTCAACAAGATTGAGAGCAGTGTCCCGGCGGGAAAGGCAGTTCATGCGGTGCTCGACAACTATGCAACCCACAAGCATCCGAAAGTCCGTGCATGGCTCGCCCGTCATCCGCGCTGGACGTTCCACTTCATTCCAACGTCATCGTCATGGTTGAATGCGGTCGAGGGCTTCTTCGCCAAGCTGACCAGGCGCCGCCTCAAGCACGGTGTCTTTCATTCCCTCGTCGATCTGCAAGCAGCAATCAACCGATTCCTCGCAGAACACAACAAAGAAGAAGCAAAGCCGTTCATCTGGCGGGCAGATCCCGACGAAATCATAGCGTCCCGAAACAGAGGGTTCCAAACGTTGGATTCAATCCACTAGGGGACGCTGAGGAGCCATTTCGTAAGCTGGACACCCGCAAAAACCTCCAGTTCAAGATTTGGGTAAGCGTAGGGAAGACTTTTGATTCTTGTTTGTTTCCATTTTGAATCCCCTATGTTCTCACAATTTGATCATCAGCAAACGACTCTCGACGGTTATTGCGGGTGTCCAGCTCAAAAAGGCGGTAGGTCTTTAACTTGCGGCCAAATGCGTATTCTGGGCTGACTCTGGCATGGGGTCGTTTCTCTCATCTATGACCTATCTCAACAAAGCGCGTGTTGTCTCGACTGACATGAAAAGGCGAAGTGGTTGGTCAGGTAAAGGAATGAACCCAAATTCTTCATAGGATTTTTTGCGTCTGGCAACAGCGTCAACGTCGCCGTCGTCAAATACGTCCAGCATCACAACGCAAGTGCCAATATCTTCAGAAACGCGTGCAATCCGGCTGAGAGCGTCTGCAACGAGTGCACTGCCGATTCCATTGCCTTGCTGGGTCTTGTCAACGCCAATCATGGTAGTGAAAGCTGCCGGAAGCATGCCATGCTTCATGGCCTTTTTTGCATAGCTGAACGGCATGTCTTTGATATTGATTGCGTGCATGTTGATTCCGTAGAATCCGACAATGCTGTTGTCATCATTTGCCACAACCCAAATACGGATGAAGTTTGCCTTACTGCCCTTCTTTGCAGTCAGCTTCAGAAAATTATCGATCTGCGATACGCCACAAGAAAAAGCCGCTCGATCGTGGTTCCTTGGATCGAACGGCTCGATTGTGAAAAATTGTTGATCGTTGGTGTCAGTCGGCATTCGCAATAAGCTTTTTGCGCAATGCATAGGCATCGGCCAACCGCTTGGTCGGTTTTGGCGGGTTGTCCAAAGCGTCAAAAAACGCCTTTCTGTCTGCCTCACTTTCAATCACGGTAATTTTGTGTGCTTCAATCGTCGATTGAGCAGCATTGTAGGCTGCACTAACAACAAAGGAACTGACATCGACACCGTTCAGCGTCGCTGCACGATTGATTGTGTCTTTCACGGTTGGCTGTGTACGTGCTTCCAGGCGAGCGCTTTTGGGCTCGTCGACGGCCATTGTGGTGTCTTCAAACGCTATCATTGTGGTCTCCTTTCAGCATAAAGTTCATATGAGAGACCTCAGCGAAGTTTCTTGATAAGACATATGTACGGGAAATAGGCGTACAAGTCAAGTGTACGGTGAATGGCCGTACACTTATCTGGCC
>JBPCWM010000296.1:0-3612 GCA_051009515.1 Rhizobiaceae bacterium
ATTTTGGCGCTGCCAACTCCAAGGCGCTCGAAATTGGCGACATTACATCGCAATCCAAGGACCCACCAGGCGGCATCATCCGCCGGGATGACAACGGCGAACCCAATGGCGTGCTTGAGGAAACGGCTCATTTTCCGGTCTTGATGAAACTACTGGGGCAACTGGGACCAAATGGCTTTGAGACATTTGCCAAGGCCGGCTCGGAACTCTGGGCAAGATTTGGCTATACGACCGCGCAGGAAGGCAGGGCGACACCGGAGCTGGTAAACATTCTTCGTAAAGTAGGCGCAGAAGGTGGGTTCAAGATTGATATTGTTGCCTATCCTGACGTGCTAATTGATCGCGATTTCATCAAGGAAAATGTGAGCGACTCCTACTCAGATCGGATCCGGGTCGCCGGTGCCAAACTAACCATCGACGGCTCTCCGCAGGGTTTTACCGCATGGCGCGATAGACCCTATTACAAACCTGTCGGTATCTACCCGCCGGGATATTCCGGCTACCAGGCAGCGACCGACGAACAGGTAATCGATTCAGTTGCCTGGGCCTTTGATAATGACATTCAGATCATTACACACTCCAATGGTGAAAAGGCCTCCGATCTCCTGATCAGCGCAATTGAAGTCGCAAAACGACTACACGGGCCAGCAGATCGCAGACCGGTTCTTATACACGGCCAGTTTCTGCGTGAAGACCAGATCGATGCCTATAATAGATTGGGTGTTTTCCCTTCCCTGTTTCCAATGCACACATTTTATTGGGGTGACTGGCACCGTGAACAAACTGTGGGACCTGCCCGCGTCGACAATATTTCTCCGACCGGTTGGGCTCGAGCTCGCGGAATGCGATTTGGTACTCACCATGATGCCCCGGTTGCTTTTCCTGATTCCATGCGTGTGCTGGATGCTACCGTCACAAGACGCTCCCGCTCCGGCGACATTATTGGCCCGGCGCAACGCGTGGATGTCATAACCGCGCTCAAGGCAATGACAATCTGGCCCGCCTACCAGCATTTTGAGGAAAATAATAAGGGTTCGATTGAAGTCGGAAAACTGGCGGATTTCGTGGTTCTATCCGATGATCCAACCGGGATTGATCCTGAAACGCTCGACACGCTTAAGGTTCTGGAGACCGTCAAGGAGGGTAACACTGTCTACTCGCTTCCCCGACAATAGTATCCTTGCACATGAAATTGATTTGAACGTGTTTTGATCAAGTGAGCTAATTGAAGCTCAAGCACAGGGAGGAGAGTTATGGAAACGAAACTCAATAAAGTGATGAAATACGTTGCTCTGACGTTTCTTGCTGCATTCGCAATTGTCGCAAATCAGGCAGTGGCGCAAGATGTCAAACGTTCAATTGAACAAGTCACAGACGATATTTATCGGTTCCAGAACAATTTCCACAATGCAATGTTTGTTGTTACCGAGGACGGCATTGTGGTCACAGACCCGATTAACGCCGACGCAGTGGCTTGGTTGAAGGAGGAACTAGCCAACCGTTTCGACAAGCCGGTTACCCATATGATTCTTTCGCATAGCCATGGAGATCACGCCTCCGGCGGTCAGGGATGGGGAAATATTGAGGTAGTCGCTCATGCGAATGCCAAGAAGAATGTCGAGGCTGGAAAAGTTGATACTGCGGTCCCGACAGTCACCTTTCTCGATACCCATAGCTTCTCTGCAGGAGGTAAGGATTTCGAACTGACCTATCTGGGCATGGGACATGGCGATGACCTAATTGCGACAGTGGTCAGACCAGACAATGTAGCTTTCGTGGTTGATGCAGTTTCCCCCGGACGCGTTCCATTTCGGGATTTTCCTGGAGCGGATATTGATGGACTGATCAAACAGATCAAGGCTGTAGAGGGTCTGGACTTTGAAATAATGGTGCCAGGCCATAGCCGCAATGGAAACAGGCAGGACGCAACCGATGCGAGGATTTATGTCGAAAAATTGCGCGCTGGTGTCCTTGAAGCCCTCAAGCAAGGCAAATCCGATGAGGAAATCGTCGCCTCCGATCTGATGGCGGACTACTCCGATTGGGGCGCATACGGCCAATGGCGTGATTTGAACGTTCAGGGCATGGCCAGATGGCTGCGCGCAAGCGGCAAGGTCAATTGACCTGAAACCTTAAGATCGGCCATTTGATTGACCTAAATTTGAGGCGATTTGGCTAGAGCCTGAATCGCCTCTGCCCCATTGGCATTAGCAGATGCACCAATCAATACCAGTCGAACCGGGAATTCGCCCGGATTAAATTCATTGATTTACCGCGACTGTGAGCGCATGGTTGGCTTTGACCGCCAGCTTGGCGGCTTGCAATTCCGCCAAGGGAGTAACAGGCATTCCGGTCAATCGAACGGCTCCGGTATTTCCCAAGCCGATTTCCAGACGTTCCGAAAACATGCTCGGCATCACCTATATGGCCGCGAGTATGTTCCTGTTCGCTGCTGTTGATACTCAAGCGAAATATCTCACCTCAACCCTGCATCCGCTACAGATTGTCTGGTGCCGCCAGTTAGGCTTGTTGTTTGGCGTATTTATACTTTTGGCGATCCGTGGATTGTCAGTGCTGCATACACAGCATCCATGGCTACAAATTGGACGCGGAGGCGTTGCGGCTTGCTCGGCAACCCTGTTCATTGTCGCGGTGAGCTTTGTACCGCTGGCTGATGCCGTAGCGGTGGCGTTTGTGGCGCCTTTCATCGTCACTGTCCTTGGCGCAATCCTGTTGCGTGAACCCGTCGGCCTAAGACGCTGGATAGCAGTTTCCATCGGGTTTCTGGGAACGCTTATCGTAATCCGGCCCGGTTTCGAGGCCTTCCATCCCGCACTATTGCTGGTCGTATTGGCTGCCATCTTTTTTGCCATGAGGCAGATTGTTTCGAGGATACTAGGCAGTACGGATCGCACATCGACAACTGTCGCCTATACCGCTCTGGTAGGTAGTTTCATACTGACAATACCTTTGCCATTTGTCTGGAAATGGCCAGCCACCACGCAGGAAATCATCATCCTGACCACCATGTCAGCTATGGCCGCACTGGCTGAATTCCTGGTCATAAAGTCTTTGGAGGCCGCCCATGCGGTCGTGGTTGCACCGGTGCAATACACGCTCATTATTTGGGGCACCATGTATGGTTTTCTAGTTTTCGGCCAGCTACCCGACTTCTGGACGTGGACCGGCGCAGCAATCATCATTGCGACCGGGTTCTACACATTACAGCAGGAGCGCTTGGCCACATTGAAGCCAGACGACTGAAAATACTTGTTATAGCCTGCATCAGACAGTTTATTTGGTCCGGTCTTGGCCGACATGTGTCATATCGCACACCATACCAGAATTGAATGTGCAATGATGCCTTTGACGTCAGCGATACGATTTCCTTGATAAATCGATCATTGATGTTGGGGGAAGGTGCTGGGGCTTCCCCCGCCAGCTAGCCAATCTATCCAGCAATTTCCTATGGTTATTGCTGATCCCGAGCCCAACGTTGCCGCAATCACAATTCCTTGCAAATCCACAAAAGTTGTTGCGATGACGCCGGATTGGTTGCAACCTTTCTTCTACAAAACCTTCACCAGATTCAACTTCTGTCCAGACCAATGA
>JBPCWM010000297.1:0-13866 GCA_051009515.1 Rhizobiaceae bacterium
GTTGGTAATAATATCCGTCCTCCGGCTCGCCTGGTGTCATTCCGCCGGCAAGAGGCTTTGCGCCCTCAGCAATCGCCTTTCCAGCAACAGCGCAAACGTCATTCCAGTGCGGTTGGTTGCAAAGCGGACCAATGTCCGTGTTTTCATCCAGTCCTGGACCCATGTTCATGGCGTTGGCCTTGGCAACCATGATGTCCTTTGCCTGACTTGCAATACTCTTGTGGACGATGACACGGCTGATCGCGGTGCATCTTTGGCCGGACGTCATGAAAGCCGCGCCCATTATCTGGCTGACGGCATTTTCCAGATCGTCTGAATCATTGAGGATCGCACCGTTTTTGCCACCCAATTCCAATTGAACAGGAATGAGGTTTTGGGCCGCCGCAGAATAGACGAGTTTTCCAGTTGGAACGGAACCTGTGAAACTGACCCCATGCACGTCTCCCTTGGCGACAACTTCACTGGCGGCGCGACCCGACACCATGGCGACCTGAATGAGGTTCTCTGGGAAAAACTGCTTGGAAATTTCAGCCAGCATAAAGTTTGCCGCCGGTGTAAATTGCGACGGTTTCATCACCACAGCGTTGCCGAAAGCCAGCGCCGGGCAAATTTTTCGCATCGGTGTCGAAATCGGAAAATTCCAAGGTGAGATGCAAAAGATCACGCCTCGTGGGCGTCGCAATATCTGGTTGGAAAACCCCGCGCGCCCGGACGCAATGGCCATTGCCCCCATGCGGGCGGCTTCGCCGACTGAAAAACGTCCTTCCGCGCAAGACTTCATCGTCTCGCCTTTTGATTCCCTGAAGAGCTTGCCCTGTTCCAGAGTGCCGGCCGTCGCCAACTGATCGGCATTTGCTTCGACGGCGTCGATGAATGCATTTAGTCGTTGCGAGCGTTCCAACCCGGGGACTTTGGCCCATTCCGCCTGCGCTGCATTTGCCCGTTCAATGACTTTACCCAGTTCATCAGCAGACATGATTCCATATCGCCCAATTTTTTCTGTGGGGTTGGCGGGATTGACCGTCTGATATGCTTCTTCCCCAGCGCCAAATTCATATCGATAGGCCATTTTCAGTCCTTCTTTTTCATGACGCCACGCGCCGCGTCGACAATTGCCGCGGCATCAAGGCCAAATTTGTTCATCAGATATGGGGTTGTTCCACCTTCGCAAAAGCGGTCCTGGACGCCGACACGTTTGAACGGCAACCCAATTCCCTCGTCCATTAAAACCTCTGCTACAGCAGAGCCCAAACCGCCGATCACGTTGTGATTCTCTGCAGTTACGATAGCTCCGGTTGCGGCCGCTACCTCCAATATCAGCTCTGTGTCAACAGGCTTGATTGATGCCATGTCGACGACACACGCATCGATTCCTTCACCTGCCAAGCGATCCGCAGCCTTCAATGATTCAGCCACGCACAGTCCTGCAGATATGAGGGTCAAATCTCGACCAGCCCGCCGCACAACGCCCTTTCCAACTTCCAGGCTTTGCGGTTCGAAGGACGCAGGAGTTGTCTCTGGACGTTTCATTCGCAAATAGGCTGGCCCGTCCCAGTCCAGGGCCAATTTGACCATGGCTGCATGGTATTCCGGGCCTGATGGTTCGAATATCGCCATGTTGGGTACGGCGCGCATGATGGCCACGTCCTCTATCGCCTGATGTGACACACCAAGCAGAGTTGCCACGCCGGGTAGAAACCCGACAATTTTTACGGGAAGATTTGGATAGGCGGCCTGCATCGTTATTTGATCAAGCACCCGTTTGGTGATGAATGCGCAAAACGAGTGGCAAAAGGGAATTTCACCGGATCGAGCCATGCCCCCGGCCATCCCGATCATATTGGCTTCAGCAATGCCTGTATTGAGAAAACGCTCCGGAAGTTCATCGCGAAATCGATCCGTCTCGGTTGGAGGGACCAGGTCCGCACAAAGTGCTACAATTCTCTCATCAGCCAATGCGGCCTCAATAAGTGCATCACCATAGGATCTCGGCAAAGGCTTGAAGGAACGGTTGATGAAATCAGCCGCCTCCAATTTTGTAAGCGTGTCACTCATAGTTGCGCCTCCAGTTCGGCTCGTGCAGATGCTGCGACTTCTGGAGGAAATTTGAGTTGATGAAACATCAGTCCTTCAAGTGATGCAACGCCTTTGCCCATCAGGGTATTTGCCTTGATGAAAGTTGGTTGCCCGGTCGTTTCCCGTGCCTTGCCATAAGCCGACAACAGCGCACCAATGTCGTTCCCGTCGACCTCCTGACAGGCGAAGCCAAAGCTTTTCATCTTATCCATGAGGGGTTCCAGCGACATGACCAGATCCATCGGCCCCTCTGACTGGACAAAATTGTAATCTACAATCAGGCACAAATTATCGAGGCCCTTTGATCCTGCCAGCATGGCGGCTTCCCAGATCTGGCCTTCCTGCATTTCTCCATCACCGACAATGACGTAGAATCGGCTGGCACGGCCCTGACGTTTGGCAGCTAACGCACAGCCAATGGCAACGGAAAGCCCCTGCCCCAGAGAGCCGCAAGTTGCCTCTACGAAGGTGCCCATGCGTTCTGATGAATTTATTTCAAGAGTCGATCCATCGGTGACATATGTGCCCAACAAATCGGTGTTGAAAAATCCACGCTCAGCGAGCGTTGCGTAGAAAATTGCCGTGTTGTGTGCCGTAGTCAGAAAAATTCTATCGCGATCATTCCAGTCGGGATTTTCAGGATCCATTGTCGCTTCGGCGAAGTACAGAGACGCAAAAATATCTGCCGCGCCAAGCCCCTGCTGCACATAACCTTGGCCGGAAGGAGCCACCATATCGACAACATGCAAACGAAGACGTGTTGCTATTTTTTCCAACTCTTCCAGATTGTGCTTCGCATTCATAGGAATTCCATGATAGGTTCGAAAGGTATGGACCTTTGTACCTTTTAATAGGGGGAGATTGTCAACATGAATCTTCAGTCAATGAAAAGACAAGCCGTCCCGTTGCATGCAGAGGTGGCAGCTGTTCTGCGCCATCAAATCCTATCCGGAGGGTTGCCCGCCGGGGCCAAACTGCCAGCGCTCAGTCAGCTCACCCAGGATTTGGGCGTTGCGCGTATGACCGTTGTGCAGGCGATGAACTCCCTTGAAGAAGAAGGGCTTATTGAAAAGCACTCGGGTCGCGGTACTTTTGTGAAAAGCGTCAACGTTCCGGCCCGTCACACGTTTCATATGAAGGCTGAAATATCGCAGATATACGCAATGGTCGACCAGATGGAAGTGTCGGTTCAAAACGGCTCAGCGACAATCGAAAAAGATAAAAATGGGCGTTATTTCAAATGCATGCGTCGCATACATACGCGAAAAGGCATACCATTTTGCCAGGTTGATATCAGACTGGATGATCAGATTTTTGAGCTGGCACCAGATCGCTTTGCGCATGAGATTGTTGTTGCCGTACTCAAAGATCTCGGCATCACCGTTGAACGGGCACGTCAAAACGTCACTATTTCCTATGCCGATTTTGAACTGGCCCAGGCTCTGGGCATCAAGGTGAATTCCGCCGTTTTTCGAGTTGTGCGCGAATTTCTGGATGGCGAAGATCAGTTGATCTATTCAGCTGTACTCATTTACCCCGGAGATCTGCTGGAATTCAATATGGAGTTCGCCACAGACTGAGCTGAGCGCGCAATCAGCTTGACATTTGGAGAGCTATTGCCAAAGGTATATACATCTAGACCATTAAACGTTCAGAGCTTTGTGTGAATAAGGGAGGACATTGAGTATGAAACTGATAAAATTTGTTGCCGCGGGACTAGCGGTACTTGGCATGGGCATCACGTCAGCGATGGCGGAATGGCCCGAGAAACCCATTACGTATGTCGTGTCATTTAAGGCCGGCGGCAATGCAGACATTGTTGCAAGGATGAATGCCGACGTTCTGTCGAAAGAACTGGGCGTGCCCGTGAACGTTGTCAACAAGCCAGGCGGTGCACATATCCCCGCTACGATGTCGGTCGCTGAGGCGCCAGCCGATGGTTACACGGTGTTCAATTGGTCACCACCCAGCTTCATGATCGTGCCGCTGACGCGCAAGACACCGTATGATCCGCTGAAAGATTTTACACCACTTTATGCAGGCATCTCAGCATCTAACGCACTCTATGTGCGGGCTGACAGTCCGTATAAGACCTTTGAAGAATTCATCGAAGGTGCCAAGGCCAACAAGCTGACCATTGGTGTCAACAACCTTGGTGCTCCACCCAACCTGTCTGCCGTGCAGCTGGCATCCGAATTTGGCCTTGAGTTCAAAACTCTTGCTCTCAAGACCGTACCTGCCACAATGGCCGGTCTGATCGGTGAACAGGTCGACGTTGCCGTGGGCCAGGTTGCTTCAATCCACGCTTACAAGAACAACGAAGTTCGTCCACTGATTATTCTCGACAACAAGCGTCAGTCTTATATGGAAAAAGACCTGCCGGGCATTCGCACCGTTGGCGAAGCTTTCCCCGGAAAAGAAGCCGGTGTGTGGGTGCATGGTGGACTTGCTGTTAAGGCGGGAACACCACAGGAAATCATCGATAAACTGCTCAAAGCCTCATTGCCGATGGGCGAACAAGCTTTCATTTCCCGGGTTCCAAAATCCGTTGGATATAACTGGGTTCACGGCGTGGATGAAACCACCGCCTTGATCCAGTCGGGCATCGATCTTTACTCCCCCATTCTGGATGGCTTGGGGCTTTTGAAAAAGTAAGATCAAAGCGACCTTAGACACCGCGCGATCGTTAAAATCGTGCGGTGTCGGTTTCACTTGGAAAGTGTTTGATGCTTAGTCAGCGTGTTGCAAACCTTCTATTTTCCGGGCTCATACTGATAGCCTGCGGCTATTTCGCTTGGGTGGCGGAAGGGTTTGAAACGTCTGGACTGTTGGCCACATCTGGACTGCCATCGAAATTCTTTCCCCAATTGATGCTGGCCCTGACCGCGATTTGTACCCTGATTGTTGGGATCCAATATTGGACCCGGGGCTCCGCCGGAGACGATGCCGGAGAAACCGTATTTAATAACGGTGGCGAGGCTCGCCGCGGCCTTTTGATGCTCGCCATTTCAATCGCATGTTACGTGATTTGGAAACAGGTCGGATTTATCCCGATGGCGTTGGTTTTAGGCCCACTCAGCCTGATTGCTATGGGAGTCCGGCAGCCGATCATTTATGCTGTCATATTGGCTCTCACCGCATTGGTTTATGTGATTTTCACCCACGCTTTGGGCATTCAACTGGTATGAGCCACTATGTTTGAAAGTGATGCCCTCTTTACAGCCCTAGGACTGCTTGCTGATCCAACAACTATGCTGCTCCTTGTGGGCGGGATATTTCTTGGTCTTGTGATTGGCATATTGCCGGGTCTTGGCCCGCCGATCGCAATTGCCCTTGCTCTCCCCTTCACCTTTTATCTCGATACCGTACCATCCATGGTTTTGTTGCTTGGGATATATTCTGCGGCAATTTATGGAGGTTCGATTTCTGCTATTGCGGTTGGTATTCCTGGTACTGGTGCCGCCATCGCAACGGTTCAGGACGGTCACAAGATGTTTAAGTCTGGCCGTGGAGGGGAGGCCCTGGGTTTTTCGCTGACCGGGTCAATTATTGGCGGCCTTTTCAGCGTCGTCTGCCTTGCACTTATCTCACCTCTCTTGGCCGATCTGGCGGTTCGTTTTGGCCCAAGAGAATATCTGGCAATCAGTGTATTCGGCTTGATCGTTGTGGTTCGCGTTGCAGGCCAAAGCCTTCCCAAGGGTTTGCTTGTAGGGGCTCTTGGCATTTTCCTCACTACCTGGGGGCTGGATGAGTTGAATGGTACTGAGCGCTACACGTTCGGCTCTTACCACCTTTATGAAGGTTTACCCCTGGTTCCGTTTCTGGTCGGTCTGTTCGCCATGTCGGAAGTCCTCATAGGGGCTGAACGGGCGGCCAAGAAAATCGAATTCACCACCGACAGCCTGACCGTCAAACTTCCTGGTCTGAAGACCCTGGGACGCATGAAAGATGTCATATTGCGGTCTTCGATTATCGGCACTGTAATCGGTATCATCCCTGGTGAGGGTGCCGCAGTGGGAGCGTTCTTCGCCTATTCGGAAGCCAAGCGGCGTTCCAAGAACCCCGAAAAATACGGCACCGGCATTCCAGAAGGTATTGTAGCACCGGAAACAGCCAACAACGCAACGGTTGGTGGAGCGCTGGTCCCTACCCTAACGTTGGGTGTGCCGGGCAGCCCGGCTGCGGCCGTACTGTTGGGCGCGCTTTTAATTCAGGGGCTTACGCCAGGACCGAAGCTGTTCTCCGATAGACCAGACCTGATGTATGCAATTTTCATCGGACTTTTCATCATCAATATTTTGATGATGTTCATCGGCTTGATTGCCATTCGCTTTGCTGCGCGTTTGATCATGGTTCCAACTTCGGTAATCGTGCCAACCGTGATGCTGTTGAGTTTTGTCGGCATCTATTCGGTTTCAAATTCCTTTTTCAATGTTGGCGTCCTTCTGGGGGCGGGTATCCTTGGATATGTCGTTCGCAAACTGGGCTACTCGATAGCACCGCTTTCTATCGGATTTGTACTTGGACCAATCCTTGAAAATGCCCTGCGTCAATCTCTGACAATCGCGGACGGCTCCGTGGCCGAATTCTTTGACACACCCATCGGCCTGACCATCTACGCAGCGCTCGCGTTGACGATCTTGTGGGGACCAATCACCTCTCGACTGAAAAGCGGAACGGAGGACGCATGAACAAACGTCCGAACATCTTGATTATCTATGCTGACCAGATGCGTTACGACGCCATGGGCTGTGCAGGCAACCCTTTGATCAGAACAGCCAACATTGATCGTCTTTCAGCGGAAGGGGTGCATTTCTCAGAGGCCTTTACGAGCTATCCAATCTGTTGCCCGTTTCGCGCTTCGGTTCTGACCGGGAAACATGCCCAGGGTCATGGAATGGTGCAAAACCATTTCCCGTTGCGTGGTGGTCAGGGGTTTCTGGCTGAATATTTGCGCGATGAGGGCTACCGGACTGGATATGTCGGAAAGTGGCATTTGGAAGGTGGCCCCAAACCTGGATTCGTGCCTCCCGAAAGACGGTTTGGTTTTGAGCATTTTGTGGGATTCAACCGGGGGCACGATTACCAGTCTTCAATCTATTATGACGATGAGGGTCAGGCCTATCATTCTGCTCGTTATGAGCCCGATTATCAAACCGATCAGTTCATCGATTTTCTAGATCAATCTGCGAATGCGGAGGATGGAAAACCTTTCTTTGGGTATCTGAGCTATGGACCGCCGCATTTTCCCATGGATATGCCGGACCACCTGCGGCGGATTTACAAACCAGAAGAAATAATCCTGCCGCCTGGCGTGCCAAACCCGCAATTGCAGGCCGAGGTACAGGCCCACCGCAACAATGTGCTTTGCGGCGGTGATGAACGCTCCGGCCACAAAAGCCACGCGGCACATGAAACAAAGCCTAAAGGCGAAGTTGAAACCGAAGCGGAAATCCGCGAGTTCATGGCCGAATATTATGGCATGATCCACAATATCGACTGGAATGTTGGTCGCATTCTGAACCAGCTTGATGCACTTGGCATTGCCGAAGAAACGATGGTGATTTTCCTAAGCGATCATGGCGACATGTGTGGCCAGCACGGATCATTCTGCGGGATCAAGAATCACGCCTACCGTGCCTCGATGCATGTACCGCTGATCATTCGCTACCCGGGACGGTTCCAGCCACGCCGGACGGAGGCAATGGTTGATGTAGGTGTGGATATGATGGCGACACTGTTCGATATGGTCGGCATCGACATGCCCGAAGGTCGTGACAGCCGCAGCTATCTTCCCGTACTGGACGGCACGGCCGACGAGGCACGCGATGAAATCTGGTACCAGGTTTTCACCCAGACGGGTGGCAATCCCGGCGAGTTTGCCCCATTTGGTGAACGCGGCATTCGCACCAAAGACTGGCTCTATATGCGTCGCAAGGACCACCGGGCCTTGTTGTTTGATGAGCGCGCCGACCCTGACGAACGGAACAATCTCGTGGATGACCCCGCCCACGAAGCCAAGATGGACGAGTTCGATGCAATGATCGCGGCCCATATGAAGGCCACGGGTGATGACTGGGAAATGGCGGCTGACTTCCCGCCACCTGATTGGGTCACCCACGCCGAAGCCAAAGAGTTCCTGGAAAAGGAACTTCTACCCAACGCAATTCACGTTCCTTGAGGCTCTTATGCTCCTAACCGGCCCGCGCAGCTTTGATCCTGCGCCGTTTGACACCATCAGCTACGACCTGTGCACCCGTCGCAAAGACGTGGTGATCATGAGCGCTGACCTCAGTAAATATTGCCAGGTCGTGCGGGTGAAGAATGAACTGCCTGATCAGCATCTGGATGTTGGCATGGCAGAGCAGAACCTGCTTTCTGTGGCAGCCGGTGTTGCCAAGGGGGGATTGATCCCTGTGGCAACCTGTTTTGCCTGTTACACCACCCGCCGCGCCTATGATCAGATGATGATCTGTATGGGTACTGGCACAAATACCGGCATCGCTGTGGGCTTTACGCCCGGCATCGCAAATCCCGCACGCATCCATCATCAGGCGGCCGAAGATCTTGGTATGGTTCGCGCGATCCCGAATGCCACCGTAATAGACCCCGTCGACCCGACGGATTTTCGCGCTGCATTGGATGCTGCCGTCGAACTTCCCGGTCTGACCTACATTCGTGGTCACCGGGGCGATACGCCAAACATTCTCGACCCGCAAAAGTTCGCCTTTGAACTGGGCAAGACCTACAAGCTCAAAGACGGCAAGGGCATTGGCATCATTGCATGCGGTCATGGCACTCAATGGGCGCTTGAAGCTTCAGATATTCTGACCGATCGAGGTGTCGAGCACTCATTGCTGCACGTTCCGACCATCAAGCCGGTAAATGAAGCCGAAATTGCCGAGTTTGCCTTCGCACATAACCAGATCGTCACCGTGGAAAACCACCAGATTGTGACAGGCCTCGGCTCGCTGGTGACAGAGATTGTCTCAGACACTGGCGGGGGGCCGCGCATTATGCGGATCGGCATTCCCAACCGGTGGGCACCGGGAGGCACGTTGCCCTATATTCGTTCGCAACTTGGCCTTGATGCGGACTCCCTGGCAAACCGGATTGCGGAGATGGCGAAATGAGGCGCAATCAGAGCATTCTTGATCTAGACATCATCGCTGCGAAGATACGCCGCACGGTTCTGGAGATTTGCCGCCAGCGTGGAGGATATGCAGCGCAAGGCGCGGCTTTGGCAGACATCACCGCGGCGCTCTATTTTGACGAGATGCGTCCCGACGGCGATGGCTGGTATCACGACCGTTTCGTGCTCTCCAACGGACATGATGCGATCATGACTTATGGTGCTTTGGCAGAAACCGGGCACTACACGATGGACGAATTACGCACCTACAATGCCGATGGAACCACGGTCGATCAAAGCCCGATCGAAGGCCAGCTCGGTTTTGAAATTACGGCAGGGTCACTCGGGCAAGGTCCGAGCCAATCCGCAGGCCTCGCTTGGGCATTGCGGCAACAGGGCTCGGACAAAAGAGTTTATTGCCTCTTTTCAGATGGTGAATTGCAGGAAGGAAATGTCTGGGAGGCCGCCATGTTCGCGGCTCATCAGAAGCTGGATAACCTCTGCTATATTATCGACAACAACGACATGCAGGCGTCAGGACATGCCACCGATGTGCTGGGTGTGGAGCCTGTGCCCGGTAAATTCGAGGCATTTGGTTTTAAGACACGACGCATCAGCGGCACAGATATGGCGGAGCTTCTGGATACTTTTGAAGAAGCGCGCGCGACCAAAAACAAACCCTATGTCATGATTTGTGACACGCGCCTTTGGGACGGTATCGACTGCCTGCAGAAAGCCTTGCCCATGGCGCACTACACAGCCGCATCCGCAGTGGATTGGGACCAGGGCATGGCAGAAATTGAGGCCACGCTTTCAGCTTTGGAGAAACGCAGACATGGCCAGTAACCCTCTGACAAACAAAGTTGCTGTTGTAACCGGTGCGGGCCGCGGCATTGGTAGATCCATCGCTGTGGCCTATGCCAAAGCCGGTGCGGACCTGGCGATTTGCGCCCGATCGGATGCCGATCTCCAAGAAGTTCGCGAAGCGGTCCTAGCTCTTGGACAACGGTGCTTTGCCATGGCGATTGATCTTGGGAACGCTGAAGAAACGGCAGCATTTTGCCAAAGTGTCGTGCGGGAGTTCGGTGCGGTTGATATCATCGTCAATAATGCCGGTGCCTATCTGGAACGGGGATCATTCGAGGAGTCCGATCCCGATCTTTGGTGGAAAACGATGGAGGTCAATGTCCGCGGCCCCTATCTGATCACGCGCCACCTGATTTCAGACATGCGCAGCGGTGGTAAGATCATAAATTTGACGTCCGGCAAGGGCTACAGCGCCGGAGCAAACAGCAGCGCCTATCACGTGTCCAAGGCTGCACTGAACATGCTGACCGAAGGGCTTGCCAATGAGCTGTGGGCGCGCGACATCGACGTGAACAGCCTTGTCCCCGGCCCAACTGCAACAGCGACATTTCAAAACGCCGATCCGAGCGTCGCTCAATCGCCAGAAGAGTTGTTGTCAAAAGGCCAAGAGGCCTTGCCTAAGGGGCTTCCTGCGTGGGAGCGGGTAAAACATCCAGATGAGGTTGCGGAACTGGCGCTGCATCTTGCGACTCAACCTGTGGGAGGCCCCACCGGGCAGGTGTACTCTCTAGCGCGGCGTCCGATGTAACCCTCGTCAATCACCTTGTATCATTGCCGCGGCTTTTTCGGCGATCATGTAGGTGGCGGCGTTGGTGTTGGCTGAGGTAATTTTGGGCATCACGGAAGCGTCGACGACACGCAGACCCTCAACACCGCGCACTCGCAGTTCTGGATCCACAACCGAGTTTTCATCATCTCCCATCCGACAGGTGCCAACCGGGTGATAAACTGTACTGGCGAATTGGCGGATGCTACCGAGGATTTCATCATCGGTAGCCAAATTTGAGCCTGGCACAAGTTCTTGTGTCCACAGTCTTTCAAATGCCGGCTGCTGGTATATTTGGCGCACCATTTTCATACCTTCCACCATCACGGCTTGATCTTTGGAAGCGCTGAGATAGTTCGACTCGATCAGGGGATCGTCAAACGGATCAGCCGACTTAAGCAGCACCCGTCCGCGGCTTTCCGGATGACATTGCCAATATGACACAGTGAAGCCCGGGAAGCGGTGCAGAGGCGCCCCAGGCTTATCAACCGAGAGTGGCATGACGAACAACTGGATATCGGGCCGACCGTCCTCGGCGTATTTGCTGCACGCCGCTCCGCCCACCTGTCCCGCACCTACTGTCAGCGGGCCGCGCCCATTCAAAAGCCAGTCCAGCCCGAACCCGATCGCCTTGAATGGATTGCGGATTTGGGTATTGAGTGAGTGGGTCGTATCTCGCAACTCCACGATTGTGCGCATTTGCAAGTGGTCCTGGAGGTTCATGCCAACTTCTGGAGCATTCACCAAAACTGGAATTCCTTTGGCTTTGAGATCATCGCCGGGACCGATACCGCTGAGCTGCAACAGTTGAGGTGACTGGATTGAACCCGCGGCCAGGATGACTTCACGTGTGGCCCGTGCAAATATTGCCTTATTGTTCGCACGAAACCGTACGCCGCTAGCCACCTTGCCCTCGAATTGGACCCCCAGCGCGGTTGCGTTGGTTTTCAACTCAAGATTGTGTCGCCTGAGTGCAGGATGAAGATAAGCTGTGGCGGCGCTGTCTCTCCATCTGCCGCTAAGCGTGAGTTGATATCGACCCACCCCGAAAGTGCTTTCGGCGTTAAAATCTGGATTTTCCGGCAACCCGGTCTGCATTGCCGCGTCAAGCCACTGATCGCATAACGGGTTTTCGTTGCGCAATTCGGAAACGCCAAGCGACCCCATACTGCCTCTATATTGGCTTGGAGCACCGTCAAAGGTTTCCACGCTTCGAAAGTAGGGAAGCACATCAGAATAACTCCAACCCGGCGCACCAAGCTTTTCCCAATCATCAAAATCCGCGTGCTGCCCACGCATGAAGATCAGGCCATTGATTGAACTTGATCCGCCAACCACTCTTCCGCGTGGAAAATCCATTTGCCTTCCAGCTATTCCAGGATCGGGCGCTGCCTTGTACAGCTTGGATACTTCAGAATTGTAGATCGACTTGAAATATCCAACTGGCAGGCGCAATCCAAAATGGTTATCGGATCCTCCAGCTTCCAGAACAAGCACGCGGCGGTTGCCATTTTCACTTAGCCGTGCGGCCAAGGTTGATCCAGCGGTTCCCGATCCTACGATGATGTAGTCATATTCTTCTGTCATGATTGCTTCACGGGTACTACGGGTTGCAAGGTTCCATCCTCTGTTTGAACTGTCTATGTTTTGTTCAGCAAATTCCGGACCTGATAATGACACAAAAAATCGATCCCAAACAAAGCATAAAACCCTGCTGTACTCCTTCCAGGGCCAAAGATACGGGTGTCAAAGTAGAATTGCCAGTTGCTGTCGATCAAACTCAATACACATGTCGATCGGTAGAAATCCCCGGAGGAAACTCTTTTTTCGGTACCAATGGTCCGCAAATTCCAGACGATGGCGAAAGTCCATTGCGGAGAAAGAAGTTGAAACCGTTTCGCATGGGCACAACGACTGTTACCAATCAAGAATTTTCAGATTTTGTGGAGGAGACTGGCTACATCACCGAAGCCGAATTATTTGGTTGGTCGTTCGTATTTTCCTCCAATGTGTCAGCCAGTATTTCTGAAACACAGGGCGTAGAGGGCGTGGAATGGTGGCGCAAGGTGGACGGAGCCAACTGGAAAGAGGTCAACGGACCAGAAACCCACAATGATGCCTGGTTTGCCGACATTCCCGTTGTCCACATCTCCTGGAACGATGCAAAAGCTTATGCACAATGGGTTGGAGGACGGTTGCCGACTGAAGCTGAATGGGAACATGCGGCACGAGGTGGACAAGTTGACGTACGGTTTCCTTGGGGTAACGATGAACCAGACGACAAAGAATTTTTTCCATGCAATATTTGGCAAGGGAATTTCCCGAGGAGTAATTCAGCTCTGGATGGATGGATGACGACCGCACCGGCCCGCTCGTTTGAGCCAAACGCTTACGGCTTGTTCAACTTGGTGGGGAATGTATGGGAGTGGACCGCTGATCCATATCGCGTTGATTCTTTGAAAAAACATGTGCGGCACCGACTGGCTGCCATGCGTGGATTCAAAGTCCTCAAGGGCGGCTCTTTCCTGTGTCACCGCAGCTACTGCTATCGCTACAGAATTGCCGCCAGAACCGGGAATTCTCCGGACAGCACAACCACACATCAGGGTTTTCGAGTTGTCTGGGATGTTTGAATAATCGCAAGCCGACAATTGCCATGTCGCGCCAGTTGCACAAATGCTAATTGAGTAAACAGAGACAGCTTCCACTGCAAATTCAAAGAATGGGCAAGTGCATGTCGCTGCCTGGACATTGATGTTTGGTATACCAAGTTGCAAAGTCCGCACACTTGCCGTTAGGCTTAGCACAACCAATACAAGGTCCAAGGTCTGGATTGACCCCCAATGCGAACATATTCCAACAAATCAGCAACACTCCGTGAGAGCAATTAGAATGGCTATTGGGGACGTTTGCCAAATAGGTGGGTTGGCATTAGGCCGCCACATTCAGCAGCGCGTGCATTGGCAATACGCAGAGCAAGTTTCTTGAGGTAGTTTTCTTCACCAAAGGCCGCAACGAATTGATC
>JBPCWM010000298.1:0-2702 GCA_051009515.1 Rhizobiaceae bacterium
GATTCAATGAGAGCCTTATGGGCAACAATGTTGTCCCCATGGAACTTAGCCAAGTCGCCGCCTTTCATCATTTTGTCACATGTCAAACCATCAGACACGCAAAAATCCTGCCATTCTTTGCTATTGAACAGTTCCTGGAACAGGTTGGTGTAAAATGCCACCGCATCAGCTGACATGCCGGGAGGACCGTTAACGGAACGCTGCATATAGTACTCAATGTCAATGCCTAATTCTTTTGCTGTCGGTGTATCGGGGAATGCAGCCATGCGCTCACCTGTGAACTGAACCAACGGCTTGGAATTTCCAGCCTTGTAGAACTCCATCTGCTCGGCAGGGTTGTTGACTGTTGAATCGATCTGTTTGCCGATCAAATTCTTGGCCACTGTACCGCCGCCTGGGAAGGGAATGTAAGTAACCTTATAACCAAACTGGTTTTCCATCATGGCGGTGAGAACCGAGTCTTCCTGTCCAGAGCCCGTTCCACCAACTTTCCAGTCGAGGCCAGCAGCTTTTACCGCAGCCACATAGCTTTTTACATCTGTGATGTCCTTTTGGTCATTGTGGACCCAAAGCAGAAACGTATCCATCGCCATCAAACCGATTGGCGTAAACTTGGTGACGTCGACGCCTAGGTCCTCTTGAATGATCGGCGTGGTGTAGAAGCTGTTCAGGGTCATCATGACCGTATGATCGTCCCCTGCTTTGTCCTGCATGTAGCGCAGTGCTTCAGCACCAGAGCCACCTGGCTTATTCACAGGAATGAACGGACGTGAACTGAGACCCTTTTTCTCAATCAGGCCCTGAAGCAAACGCGCAATCTGATCGGCACCACCACCGGCTCCGGCCATAATTACGAATTCAACTGGTTTTTTAGGCTTCCAGTCCGCTGCAGTAGCGGCTGAAGCCATCATTCCCAGCGCTGCCGCGCCAGCTATGAGAGATTGTAAAAGTTTCATTTCTTCCTCCTTTGAAGCGATCACCGTTGTAAAACGTGATCATTAATTGCCACGTACTTTGTGGCAGGTTCGATGTGCCTCTTGTTGTGCACTTGGATGATTTGAGATGCGACGCATCCGTTGACTAAGTTTTTATTCTCGGCTCCTTCATGTTTGGTCGAAAAAGCCCGGCAGACTTTTCAGGGCTTTCCGGGCTGATTTCATCAGAACAGACCTTCAATCTGACCATCATCATTCAGCATGATGGCTTCTGCTGAAGGCACTCTCGGCAGGCCTGGCATTGTCATGATCTCCCCACAAACCACAACAACAAAACCTGCTCCCGCAGACAGCCGAACTTCACGAATTGGCAAAGAGTGCCCGGTTGGTGCACCCCGTTGGTTGGGATCGGTCGAGAACGAATATTGCGTTTTCGCCATACAAACCGGCAGGTTGCCAAATCCTGCCTCTTCCCATTGCTTCAACTGGTCGCGCACTTTCTTATCGGCTTGTATCTCCTCAGCCCGATAAATCTCACGGGCAATTGTCTCAATCTTCTCCATCAACGGAAGTTCATCCGCATACAGAGTTGAGAAATTGCCCGCACCCTCATCTGCAATCTGGGATATGCGCGTTGCCAGTTCCTTGGTTCCGGCACTGCCATCGGCCCAGTGCTTGCAAAGGATGGCTTCGCTGCCAAGGCTCTCCACGTAGGAGCGGCAAGCCTCTATCTCCGCATCAGAATCCCCTGCAAAGTGATTGATGGCCACGACAGCGGGCACACCAAATTTACTGATATTTTCAATGTGGCGACCAAGATTGGCACATCCGTCTTTCACCGCCTGAACATTTTCAGCGCCAAGATCCTGTTTCTTGACCCCGCCATTCATTTTCATCGCGCGGATGGTGGCGACGATAACAATTGCACTTGGTGCAAGACCAGCCTTGCGACACTTGATGTTGAGGAACTTCTCTGCCCCCAGATCAGCACCAAATCCGGCTTCGGTAACAACATAGTCAGCCAGTTTCAATGCAGTCTTTGTTGCCACAACCGAATTGCAACCATGGGCGATGTTGGCAAATGGACCACCGTGGACGAAAGCGGGGTTATTCTCCAGCGTTTGGACTAGGTTGGGCTGCATGGCGTCTTTCAACAAGACGGTCATGGCTCCATCGGCCTTGACGTCACGGCAGGTAATTGGTTTGCGCTCGCGGGTATAACCGATGATGATATTGCCCAACCGTTCCTGTAGATCTTCCAGGTCATTGGCCAGACACAGTATCGCCATGACTTCCGAAGCCACGGTTATGTCAAATCCAGCCTGACGCGGGAACCCGTTCGGCACACCACCAAGGGAGGTTACGATATCGCGCAGCGCGCGATCATTCATGTCGAGAACCCGTTTCCACACTACGCGACGATTGTCGATCTCCAGTGCATTGCCCCAGTAAATGTGGTTATCGATCATGGCCGACAACAGATTGTGGGCACTTGTGATGGCGTGGAAGTCACCAGTGAAATGAAGATTCATTTCCTCCATCGGTACCACCTGCGCATAGCCGCCGCCGGCAGCTCCGCCTTTCATTCCAAAACATGGACCAAGTGACGCTTCACGAATGCAGATCGCGGCGTTCTTGCCGATCGCATTCAGGCCATCCCCCAGGCCAACTGTCGTTGTGGTTTTGCCCTCACCCGCTGGTGTTGGGTTGATGGCCGTTACAAGTATCAGTTTGCCATCTGGCTTGCCTGCCTGCGCCTTGATAAAC
>JBPCWM010000299.1:0-9456 GCA_051009515.1 Rhizobiaceae bacterium
GTGCTACCGTCGACGAGGAGGCCATTGCACTGGCAGCGCGGCGCGGTGCATTGGAAGGCGAGGCGGCACGTTTGTTTGCTTCAACCTTTACTGAAGAAGAGTTGAAATCCATTGCAGTCTTTTTCAACTCTCCCGCCGGGTCCAAATATCTGCAATCCACACCCATTCTGGCTCGTGAACTAGGTAAAGCAGCCCGGATTTGGGGAGCAGGCATCAATCGGGATCTTGCAAACAATGTTGCCAAAAAGTTGGCCGGGTCTGGCAATTAGGATCTCTTGCTGGACCTTGTTTGTGATCAAGTGTCATCAAAAATAATGTGGTGGGATTCAGCCTATGGCATATGACTATGATCTTTTCGTCATAGGTGGCGGTTCCGGAGGGGTTCGTGCTGCCAATCGCACAGCCGCTTTGGGTAAACGCGTCGCGGTGGCAGAAGAAAGCCGTTACGGTGGCACTTGCGTGGTGCGCGGATGCGTCCCCAAGAAACTCTATGTCTATGCGTCGACCTTCCACGAGCACTTTGAAGATGCATCGGGCTTCGGCTGGACCGTTGGAGAAACCAGCTTTGACTGGAAAACCCTTGTTGCCAACAAGGAAGCAGAGATTACTCGCCTGGAAGGTCTCTACAAGCGGGGCTTGAATTCCAATAATGTCGACGTTTTTGACAGCCGTGCTGAGTTGCGTGGGAAAAACGAAATCTGGCTGAAGTCGCTGAACAGGTCGGTGACAGCCGAGCGAATCTTGATTGCGGTTGGCGGAACCCCCAACCCCCATGCCGCGCTTGAAGGGCACGAACTGGGAATTGTATCCGATCAGGCATTTGACCTCGAGAATTTGCCGCAAAGCATTGTCATAGCTGGGGCCGGATATATTGCGGTGGAATTTGCCGGTATCTTCAACGGCCTGGGAGTGGATACCACAATTTTGTATCGCGGTCAGGACATCCTGAACGGGTTTGATATGGATGTGCGCAAACTGCTTCACGAAGAATATGAAAAACGTGGCATTCGGATTATCACCCAGCAGGTCTTTGCAAAGATCGAAGAGGGAAAAGACGGCAAAAAACGTGCAACCCTGTCGGGTGGTGAAATTCTTGAAGTCGATCAGGTCATGTTCGCCCTGGGACGATTGCCACTCACCAGCAATCTTGGTCTTGAAGCAGCCGGTGTCGAAACCGATGCCAATGGCTATATCAAGGTCGATGGCTATTCGAAAACGAATGTCGACAATATTTGGGCGGTTGGCGATGTAACAAACCGCGTGCAACTCACCCCGGTGGCAATACATGAAGCCATGTGTTTCGTCTCAACGGAGTTTCGTGGTGAACCACAAATGCCGGATCATGAGATGATTCCCACCGCAGTGTTTTCCCATCCGGAAATTGGTACCGTTGGTATGACCGAAGAAGAGGCGGGCAAGCAGTTTTCAAAATTGCAAGTGTTCCGTGCCAATTTTCGCCCTATGAAGCACACGCTATCCGGTCGTGACAGCAGGATGTTGATGAAATTGATTGTTGATGCGGAAACTGACAAGGTTGTTGGTGCTCACGTGCTTGGGCCGGATGCAGGTGAAATGGCGCAGATTTTGGCGATACCCATGAAAATGGGGTGTACCAAAGCTGATTTTGATCGAACCATGGCCCTCCACCCATCGGCTGCTGAAGAACTGGTCACGATGTATGAGCCGAGTTACACGGTTGTTAACGGTGAGCGCATAGGCGCCGGATAAACAGGAGTCGGTGAGAAGCGCTTCTCATGGAATTTCCCAGTATGAAAAACCGCAAACCCCTGACGCTCCAAAGCAATAAAAATCCAAGGCTTCACCGGCAATTGATTTGGACGGTCAAATGAGTGCAAGAGCTGGCAGAACCGACAATCTTCTCCCCAAACGCTGGGGCGTGCCGAATACTGCTGGTGTGTCGATCTCCCATGAACTGGCCTTTGAAAATATAAGCTATGACATCGAAGGCGCTTCGATTCTGGCTGATGTATCGCTTACAGCACCAGCGGCGTCTGTGACCTGCCTGCTCGGGCCATCCGGCTCGGGCAAAACAAGTCTGTTGCGGATTGCTGCCGGGATGCAGCGCCAAACCCGCGGTCGAGTTTTGATGGACTCAAGGGAAATCAGCGGCGATCACCTTTTTGTGCCACCAGAAAAGCGTGGCATTGGTTTGGTTTTTCAAGATTATGCCTTGTTCCCGCATCTTTCCATTATGGACAATGTCTTGTTCGGATTACGGCATCTTGGCCAGGACACACGTGTCGAACAGGCCCAAAAAATGTTGAAACGTGTGGGGCTTGCCGAGCGGGGCAGGGATTCCCCGCACAATCTGTCTGGCGGTGAGCAGCAAAGGGTTGCGCTGGCCCGTGCCATGGCACCACGTCCGGGCATTTTGCTTATGGACGAGCCCTTTTCCGGTCTTGATTCCAGATTGCGGGATCTGATGCGGGATGAGACTCTGGGAATATTGCGGGAAACCCGCGCAACCTCCGTCATTGTTACGCATGATCCTGAAGAAGCGCTGCGAATGGGAGACCAGATCGCTTTGCTCCATGAGGGAAAGCTCGAGCAGGTGGGAACCGGACGCGAACTTTATTACAATCCCAAAAGCCTGTTTGCTGCTGGTTTCTTTTCTGAACTCAATGTCTTTGAGGGCAGGGTCAGCGAAGGTGCCTTGCTCACTCCGCTTGGCCCGGTAGCTGCGACTGGTCTGGACGAGACAGCGCAGGTCTATGGGGCCATTCGGGTGGGTGCAGTCAAGGTCAATACGCCTTCTTCAGAGAACGAAGGCACGATCGGACGGGTTTTGGCAGTACATTTTTCTGGCGATCAGGAACACCTTGTGATCGGAATCAGCGGCACCGATCAACAAGTCCATGCGCGGGTTCATTCCGGACATCTGTCGTCCCAAGAGTTGGAAGGGGCCGTTGATGTCATTTTGTCGATGGATTCCAGAGGGACATTTGCATTTTCTGCTGGATAGTTCAGAAAACCGCCCCATATCAACCATATGATCAATTGCACGACCAATGGTGTGTTGCGGCGGGCTCAAGCATTGGCTAGGTTGCACAAAATTTGTATTTCGCGTTGTCGTGTGATGGGCACGAAAACCGACTAGGAGCTTATATTATGGGACAAATCGGCATTTGGCAGATTGTTATTGTTGCAGTTGTTGTGGTCTTGCTTTTTGGCCGTGGCAAGATTTCTGAACTTATGGGTGATGTTGCCAAGGGCATCAATTCCTTCAAGAAGGGTTTGAATGACACCGAAGAGGAAGTTGCGAGCCAGATCGACGACAAAAAGGAAAAGGTCGTTGAGTCGGTTTCGGAAAAGTCGAAAAGCAGCTGATCCTGCTTTCGGCTCTAGCTGAAGTCCTGAAACCCACCTTACGCCTGGAGCCTGGCCTTGTTTGATATCGGCTGGACGGAAATGCTGGTTGTGGCCATCGTGGCCATTTTGTTTGTCGGCCCGAAAGAGCTGCCAGGCATGCTGCGCGCGATCGGCAAAAGCGTCAAAAAGATCAGAATGCTTGCCGGGGATTTCCAGCGTCAGTTTGATGATGCCCTAAAGGAAGCGGAACTTGATGGCGTCAAGGATACGATAAGCGATGTTCGCAACCTGGACCCTACCAAGGCAATCAAGGACAAGCTCAATCCTCTGAAATCGGAATTGGACGACGTCAAAAAGACTGTAGAGAGCAGCGCGGACTATGATCCGGCAACCCTGTTTGATGAATCCAAGTTACCGGACCCGGACCCGCCAGTTTCCGTCGACGTGGATGCAGCTCTGGAACGGCAACGTAAGGTTGACGAAGAATTTGCCCAGGTCGCACCCAGCTCAGGCGTGAATGCAGTGCCGGGTTTTGGAGGGCCTCGAGGCAAAACTACGTCAAAAGGCGCCAGCGGTTCTGCAGAAAAAAAATCCGCCAGCCCCAAGGCCACTGTATCGAAACCAGCAAAAAAGCCTGCTGCTAAGTCCACAAGCGCAAAGACCTCGACTGCAAAAACAGCATCTGCAAATCCACCTGCCGCACGCAAGCCAAAATCGGCAACAGCATCCAAAGCTGCAGCGGCTACAAAAGCCAAAGCAGCTAAGTCGGCGTCCGCCAAAGCAGCTAAGGCGGCGTCGGCCAAAGCCATGGCCAGCAAGTCCAAGGCAGGAAAGGCTTCTGCTGGCAAAGCTTCTTCAAAAGCAAGCGCTGCTGCGAAAAAGCCGGCAACCAAGCGCAAGACTGCTGCAGCAGCCTCCGGGAAGGCCAAAGCATGAGCGAATCCGACATTGAAGACAGCGCTGCGCCGCTGGTTGAACACCTCATTGAATTGCGCCAACGGCTCGTCAAAGCACTGATTGCCGTAGCGATTGTTTTCGTTGTTGCCTTTATTTTTGCTGATCAGATATTCCAGATATTGGTCATTCCCTACGAACGGGCAGCCGGAGCTGACCAGAAACTACAGCTTATCTTTACCGCACCACAGGAATATTTCTTCGCTCAGTTGAAGATCGCCCTTTTCACAGCCTTGTTTGTGGCCTTTCCCGTTATTGCTGCCCAGATTTACAAATTTGTTGCGCCCGGCCTTTACAAGAATGAAAGGCAGGCCTTTCTTCCCTTCCTTGTGGCGACACCAATTCTCTTTGTTATGGGGGCATCTCTGGTGTTCTTTGTGGTTATGCCGCTGGCCATGACCTTCTTCCTGTCAATGCAATTGACCGGACCTGATCTGCGAACAACTATTGAACTGCTACCAAAAGTCAGCGAATATTTGGGGCTGATCATGACGCTGATTTTTGCCTTTGGACTGGTGTTTCAGATGCCGGTTATCATCACTTTGCTTGCTCGGGCAGGGCTGGTGACGGAAGCCGGCCTGAAAACAAAACGCAAATATGCTGTTGTCCTGACTTTCGTCGCCGCAGCGGTGCTTACACCTCCCGACCCCGTCAGTCAGATTGGCCTTGCGGTTCCCACATTGCTTCTCTACGAACTGTCTATCTATGCAACGCGACTCATCGAGCGAAAGCGGGCGGAACAAGAAGCAGCTACTGCTTGATCTCTGACGCCAACGATGTGTTCACAAACAGCGATATCAAGTGAATATAAATGTTTGACATCAAATTGATAAGAGAAAATCCTAAACAATTTGACGAAGCAATGAAGTTGCGGGGATTGCCCCCGCAGTCGCAAGTTCTGATTGACCTGGACGAAAAGCGTCGCACCCATATTTCCAAATTGCAGACTGCGCAGGAGGAAAGAAACCGCGCTTCGAAGGAAATTGGCAAGGCCAAGGCATCAGGTGACGAAACTGCCGCACAAGCCGCAATTGCCGAGGTTGCCAAGCTAAAGTCCTTTTTGCAGAGCGGCGAGGAAGTTGAGAGGGAACTTTCGAGCGCATTGACAGACGCTCTTTCAGTACTGCCCAATGTTCCTTATCCCGACGTGCCGGTCGGCGAGGATGAAGATGATAATGTCGAAGTACGGGTTGTCGGTGAAAAGCCTGAACTGCTGTTTCAGCCAAAGGAACATTATGAACTTGGTGAAACTCTGGGGCAGATGGATTTTGACACAGCGTCGAAATTGTCCGGCAGTCGATTTGTATTGTTGAACAATGGCCTTGCCCGTCTTGAAAGGGCACTGGGGCAGTTCATGCTGGATTTGCACACGAGCGAACATGGGTATGCTGAAGTCAGCCCTCCTGTGCTTGTGCGCGAAGAGGTCTTGTACGGTGTTGGGAACCTGCCGAAATTTGAGGAAGACCTGTTCAAGACCACGGATGGTCGCTGGATGATTCCCACATCTGAAGCTCCACTGACCAACATTGTGCGTGAAGAGATTGTCCCTGCGGATTATTTGCCCAGACGTTATACTGCATTGACGCCATGTTTTCGAGCCGAAGCCGGGTCGGCTGGCCGCGATACACGCGGAATGCTGCGGCAGCACCAATTTTCCAAGGTCGAGCTTGTGTCCATAACTGATGCACAGAGTTCGACGGCGGAACATGAGCGCATGCTGACTTGCGCGGAAGAAGTATTGAAACGCCTGGGTCTGCACTATCGGGTAGTAACGCTATGTACCGGAGACCTGGGGTTCAGCGCTCATAAAACTTACGATATTGAAGTCTGGCTGCCCGGGCAGAATGCCTATCGCGAGATTTCATCATGTTCAGTCTGCGGTGATTTTCAGGCCCGCCGCATGAATGCCCGTTATCGCGTGAATGATGACAAGCAATTGCGTTATTGTCACACGTTGAACGGGTCCGGCATTGCCGTGGGACGTGCGCTGATTGCTGTTATGGAAAACTATCAAAATGAAGACGGCACTATCCGTGTTCCGCAGGCTCTTGGCCCATATATGGGCGGTGTAACCCGCATTGAAGCACTTTAGATGCGGATTCTGCTGACCAATGATGACGGCATACACGCGCACGGACTTGCCGTATTGGAAGAAATTGCACGAACCTTGTCCGACGACATCTGGACCGTAGCACCAGAAACCGACCAGAGCGGACTTGCCCATTCTCTCACACTCAATCATCCGTTGCGAGCCCGGCAAGTGCGCGAAAAGACTTTTGCCGTCACTGGTACACCTACCGATTGTGTCATCATGGGAGTGAGGCAATTGGTTGAAGGGCCGGTTGATCTGGTCCTGTCGGGGGTGAATGCGGGGCAGAATGTGGGAGACTATGTCACTTATTCAGGCACCGTTGCCGGGGCCATGGAGGGAGCCTTGTTGGGCATCCGGTCAATTGCGCTTTCCCAAGCCTATAATTTTGATGGTGAACGCAAGGTGCCCTGGGATACCGCGGCACAGCTTGCACCTGACCTTCTCCAAAAACTGATCAACGTGGATTTGCCCGCTGACACGCTTATTAACGTGAATTTTCCAAACTGCGCTGCGCACGACGTACGCGGCAATGCTATCGTCAGACAGGGCAAATTCGAGCATGGTCTGGGCATTGGTGAAAGGTCTGACGGGCGCGGCATGCCCTATTACTGGCTGGAATTCATAGGCAAACCGCCATTGCATCAACCCGGAACCGATATTGATGCGCTGGTCAACAACCAGATTGCCATAACGCCAGTGCGCATGGACATGACCCATCATGAGTTTATGGATCAAATGAGCAGAGACGCGGACATTTGAGCCATGAACTATCGACAGGAACCTTTTCCGGAAGCCATTGTCGCCTTGATGTTGCGTCTGCGCGAATTCGGAATCGTGGATCCGCAATATTTGAAAATTGTGGAATCCGTTCCCCATGAGCAGTTTGTACCTGTCCAGCATTTTGAGCAGGCCTGGAAACCACAGGTATTGCCCATAGCCTGTGGGCAGACCATGGTGCCCATTGATGCGACTGTTCGAATGGTGGATGCGCTCAATCTGGACCAAAATCACGCTGTACTTGAAATCGGCACCGGCACCGGTTTCCAGACAGCGCTTTTGGCGAAATTGGCCAGGAAAGTATATTCAGTTGATCGATATCAATCCTTGTTGGATGACGCAAAGGAGCGGCTGGACAGGCTGGGTATTGGCAATGTGACGCTGGCACAGGCGGATGGTGCAAGCAGTCTCGTCGGGCAGGGGCTTTATGATCGCATCATTACCGATCTGGCTTATGAGACCATCCCGCGCTATCTGTTGGAGCAATTGGTGACCGGCGGTATCGTGGTCACGGCAATCGGTGAACCTTTTGGCGAACAAACCGTAGTTCGTCTCACCAAAGTTGGTAGCCGCTTTGAACGCGAAGACCTGTTTCCGGTTCGCTTTGGACGCTTTGAATCCGGGATTGCGCGCGTCCTGTAGATCAGAACACACAAGTTCATTCATCACAAACTCGCGGCTTAACCGGCGATTAAGGTTGATGGTTTTTAATAACCTTCAGTAATGAGTAATCTGTGGATGAGTTATGCGTTCCAATATTCTCGCGCGACGGTTTGGCGTGTTGTCGAAAACCAGCGCTTTTGTCATTCTTGCAGCTTCGGTGACCGCGTGTAGCAATGACGCGATGCGTCTCGATACGATGACGACGGCGTCGATAACGGGTACAAGTGACACGACCGTTGGAAATACTGGAAATCAAAGGCAGATTATCGATGGCCAGACTGCGCAACTTGTTGAACAAGGTGTGCGACCAGACGCCTACGGTACGGAATATGCGGCCAATCAAGGTGAGATCAAGGTCATAAAAAGAGGCACACAGGCCACATCTTCCTCAAGTGTGAGCCGCTCGCAATTGCCACCTGCGCAAGCCACTTCTGCACAACCAATAGTGCTGGAACCCAGGCAAGACCAGCTCAGCGCGCAAATTTCGGCCAATACGGACAGGATCACGACAAGCTCTGTATCAACCCAGACAGCCGCGAACCAGTCCGCAGGTTGGGATAAATCCAAGGGAACCTGGATCAGCGTGAAATCTGGTGAAACGCTATATAATTTGTCACGTCGCTATGGGGTGCCTGTCAATGCAATCATGAGCGCAAACAATTTGGCGAGTGCGGATTCTGTGACCGCAGGCAGCCGCATTCTCATTCCTACCTATTCCTATTCCAGCTCAACACCGGTATCGGCTCCCGACAGCGACCCGATGACAAAGGCTGCACGTGCAACCACCGGTTTTCAGGGACAGGCCGGTGGTACCGTCGCTGTACCCAAATCTCGGGGCACACTACTGAGCGAACCGGCACCGGTCCCGGTCAATAACGTGGCAAGCCTTTCAGCAAATCCGCAGAATATCCACACCGTGCAGTCTGGTGACACGCTGCTTGGTCTGGCCCGCAGCAATGGAATTTCCATGGCGGCCATTCGCACGGCCAACAACATGGATTCTGATGTTGTCAGACTTGGTCAGAAACTGGTGATTCCGTCAAAAGGGTCAACGGCACCGACCGCCATTGATACACGCACCACGGGTAGTATTCCCACACCATCGAACAAGCCAAAAAGCGTTAAGTCCGCTCAATCTGAAACCACGACCACCGTTGCAAGCATGTCCAACCGCTCCAGCGATGCGACCAAACCAGTGAAATCGAGCGTATCGAGCTTTCGCTGGCCAGCAGATGGTCGGGTGATATCAAACTTCGGTGAAAGATCATCGTCCGGTACCAATGACGGCATAGATATTTCTATGCCGGTCGGCACGCCGATCAAAGCCAGCCAGAAGGGCACGGTGATATATGCCGGTTCAGAACTGGAAGATTTCGGTAATCTGATCCTTGTGAGCCATGCAAACGGATGGGTTTCCGCCTATGCGCACGCCAGCTCCAATCTGGTAAAACGTGGCCAAAAGGTAGAGCGTGGTCAAGTAATTGCCAAATCAGGCAAGTCAGGCAATGCACAAGTGCCTAAACTGCATTTTGAGCTGCGCAAGGACTCAACTCCCGTCAATCCACTCAAACACCTGGCCCGATAAAGCTAATCAAATACGGTGTATCAACTCAGACCCTTGCCGAGGCGACCGGCAAGGT
>JBPCWM010000300.1:0-12740 GCA_051009515.1 Rhizobiaceae bacterium
ATCCTGATCACCCCATCCCTTAAGGCTGGTTAGATTCAGCAGGCTCACAGAAAGCCGTTCGCTCAATAATTGGCGGGTCCCGGCATCGAGCGCTTCATCGTCCAGCAATTCCTGACGTATGTCAGCCAAATGGCCGAGGCGCACAGCCAGATCATGTTTCAAACCCGGTCCCAGGACAACCTTGCAGTTCTTCAGCAGCTTCAAGGCCGCGTCCTCACACGCATATTTTACAAGCGCACGAATGACATCTCCATCCATATTGGACCGGGAGGCTATCGCGAGTTGCAAAAACGGGTCACCGCGGCGAATAGCTTCTATCAGGTCGCGACTACGCAGCAGAGGGGAACGCAGATAGATATGGACAGAGATTTCAGCGAGGTCCTGCGCAAGAGCCCAGATCAGATGCCGTGGCGCATCCTGCAAACGTGACAAAGAGCGGGCAAGAGACCTGCGCACTTTTGTGCTTGGATCTTTTAGGTAGAGCGTCAGGACGCGCTCCATGGAGGCTCGTTCTGCACAAGATGGACTTATTTTATTGAAAGCTTGAACCAGACGGGCAATGGCCCTTGCCCTTTGATCCACACTGGCAGCTTGAGACCAAGCCATAAAACGCTCTGCAAACATAACCTACTCCAACGCTACTCACGCAACTAAACAAACTTAGAGAATTACCCAAACTCATATTCATGCAGGCTAGAGAAAAAACCTTAACCGAACGTTCACCATGAATTTTTGCTTTTTGCTAACCTTGATTTCATCAGCCGGACATGCTGCACGAATAGGGCGAGTGAATGCAGATCAACAGCAGGAGTTTGGATTGGCCGGCTTGTTCTTTGATGAGTTTTATGTGGGGCAGGTTTTCCAGCACGAACTGCGTAAAACCCTGACCGAAAGTGACAACATGTTGTTTTCGACCATGACATTGAATCCACAACCGTTACATATTGACCGACATTTTTCGGCGCAAACCGAATGGGGCCAGCCGCTGATAAATTCTTTATTGACTGTTGGACTAGTCATTGGGATTTCGGTTGGCGAAACCACGCTTGGCACGACAATCGGAAATCTTGGAATGAAAGACACACGGTTTCCACATCCGGTTTTTCAGGGTGACACGATTCATGCAACCACCGAAGTGCTGGCGGTTCGCGCCTCACGTTCAAAGCCTGATCGGGGAATAGTTGATTTTCTGCACAGGGGCTATAATCAGGACAAAGTTCTCGTGTGTGAATGCCACCGCCAAGCCATGATGCGCCGCATGCCGCAGGGAGAACAGGGATAATGCGGTCGGGTCTGTTTGTTCCGGGCGACAGCCTCAAAAAACTGAATAAGGCTATGGGAAGCGGTGCAGACGCAATTTTTGTTGATCTTGAGGATTCCGTTTCGCAAGACAACAAAGTTCTGGCTCGTGATATCTCTGCAGGATTTTTAAGGGAAGTCGCACAGGAGCCGACCCGTCCATTGCTGTTCGTTCGGATCAATGCCTTTGAAACTGATTTGACTGATGCAGACCTTGAAGGGATGATGCATGCCAAACCTGACGGCATTGTTCTTCCAAAGAGCGAACACGGGCAGGATGTAACCAAACTGGATGCCATATTGCGCGTTCACGAGGCTGAAAACAGCATTGAAGACGGAGCAACCAAAATCATCGCCATCATCACCGAAACGGCTGTTGGTGTACTGAATGCCGGCACTTATCGCAGATCAAGCAAACGCCTGCAGGCTGTGGCCTGGGGAGCTGAGGACCTCTCGGCTGATATTGGGTCGTCACGTCGACAGGATGATGGCACCTATCGCGATGTATTCAGATATGCCCGGGTTCAAACCCTCCTGGGAGCTATTGCTGCTGATGTTGAACCACTGGATACAGTCTACCCGGACTTTCGAGACGAGATTGGCCTCGAAGAAGAATGCCGTCAGGGCAAGTTGGACGGGTTTACCTCAAAAATGGCCATTCACCCGGCTCAAGTACCAATAATAAACGCGGTCTATACACCCAGCACTGATGAAGTCGCGCGTGCGCAAAAGATAGTTGATGCATTCAAGGTCGCGGGCAATCCGGGCGTTTTGGGTGTCGACGGACAAATGCTGGACCGTCCTCATTTGCGCAAGGCTGAAAAATTGCTGTCCCGTTACCACACAAATCGTTAGAACCCGTGTGCTTAAAACATAGTCCAGCGAAACAAGTCTGACCAAATTTGGCACTAAAAAGCCGCCGAGCTGATATCAGACGGCGGCCTGTGTATTTAACTCATCCCAAAGGGATGATTTGAAGCTTATACAGCTTCGATCTTGCTTACGGCAGGCTTGCCGGAGCGAGGATCAACATCGGTTTCAAAATTCACTTTCTGTCCTTCGGACAGTCCGTTCAGGCCATTGCGCTCAAGCGCTGTGGCATGCACAAAAACATCTTTTCCGCCGTCTTCTGGCTCAATAAAGCCAAAACCCTTGGTGTCGTTGTAGAATTTTACGGTACCTGTGGTCATAGTCGTTCTTTCACTTCAAGTTTGCATCGAGGGCACGATATTGTGCGCCTCATCGTCGAATTTGCAGAAATTTCTGAATGCAAAACCATCTGTGATGGGGAGGCAGAGCAGCGTTCGTCAAAAATCGATAGGGCACAAGTAGGTTGGAATTACGACTATAACAAGACAAATCGCCAAAACAGGACAATTTATTTCAATCTATTGCGGCCGCACTAGCTCGAACAACTCATCAAGACAAACGTAATCTTGGTAGCCTGAACGCAATATTGGATCCGCCTTTATCGTGTCAAAACGTCCACTTTCGGTAATCATTGAATCGTCAATATAGACGCCTGTTACCTGCCCCAAAACCAGGAAGTATGGGGCCTTGGTGCCATCCAGCGTGGTGGGATTGACGATCTCCAGCAACTTGCACTCCAGTGCCGCCGCGACTCCCCTCACCCTGGGACAAGCTACTGTATCTCCAGCAACCATGCTCAATCCGGATGTTTCAAATTCATTCACACCGCTATCAACAGTTGCCGAAGTGATATTCATCTGATCCTTCATCGATCGGCTGACATAGTTGAAGGTGAACTCGCCAGTCTGCGACACATTGAACGCACTGTCCTTCATACCACCGGATGAAAACATCAGGATCGGCGGTGTATCGCAAACAGCGTTAAAAAACGAATAGGGAGCAAGATTTGGCACCCCATCCTCCGACAGAGTAGAAATCCAGCCGATCGGACGCGGCGCAACAATGGCCTTGAGTGGATTGAAAGGCAGTCCATGATGTTCTTCTGCTTTATAAAACATGGTGCCTATCCTGCCTTGACGGTAAACAGATTGCTGATTTCTGGCCGGGGTCGTTCAGTCTTTTGAACATTTGTTGTTCCGATATGAATGATACCCGCAATTTGTTCGCCGTGGTTCAAGCCAAGAATATCGTGCGTATCTTTCTCGTAAATGTACCACGCTGTAAGCCATTGCGCCTCAAAACCGAGTGCATTGGCCGCTATCAACGTGTTCATGCATACCGCGCCTGCCGACAAATGCTGCTCCCACACCGGAATTTTAGGATGTTCCAGTGCCGTGCTGATTACAGCCAGAACACAAGGGGCATGGAGCAGTTTTTCTGTCCCCTGTCGTTTCTTCTCACGATCGGCGAGATCATCTCGCTGATCAAGATGGGATTGCAACTCTTCGTTCAACTTCTCCCGCACCGCCATCGGCCATAGTTCAAAACGCCATGGTGCAAGTTTTCCGTGGTCGGGCACCCGCGAAGCAATTTCCAGTATGGTCTGCAATTGCTGCTCATCCGGCCCCGGCGCTTCCAGAGTCAGTGACAAGGCAGATCTGCGAGTTTTCATGTAGTTTGCGAGTTCATTCATTTTGTTTTCGGCCTGTTTCGCACGAACATTACCTACTTCACCATTGCGCTCTTGAAAATGCCATAAGAGTAGGAGAAAGGTGCAAAATGATGTTTCGTCTCTTTTTCTTTGTGACCATTCTTTTCTCTGCAGGCAGCGCCAGTGCACAAACCGGTCCTGTGGAGTATGCAGTGGGGATCAAGGCAGTTAATCCCTTGCGCCCTGTTTACCAGCTATTACTGGAAGCGAGCCTGGTCCCGGACGGCCCCGCAATCCAACGCGGCATAGTTTGGCGGGTATTCAGAGATCAGCCCGATGATGACGGCAAACTGCCTGTACTCGCAACGGCACGTGGAGGTTCGGCCACCATTGGTCTCAACGCAGGAACTTACCTTGTTCATGCAGCTTTTGGCCGCGCAGGCGCAAGCAAACGCATCGAACTCAACGCAACCGACTTGAGCGAACAATTTATCCTGCAAGCAGGCGGTCTGGAACTCAATGCCGAAACCGGCGGCACCGCCATTCCTGCTAAGCACTTGAGGTTCTCTATCTTCGAGCGTGAACAAGACGAGGATGGTGAAAGAAAGATGATTGCCCTGAATGTTGCCCCCAACAGGATTGTTCAGCTGAATGAAGGCACCTACCATGTTCTGTCCCGCTACGGTGGTATCAATGCGACCGTGCGTGCCGACCTCGAAGTTAAGGCCGGTCAGGTAACCCGCGCTGTGCTTCAACACCGTGGGGCTGGCATCACCTTGCGTCTCGTATCCAGCCCTGGGGGCGACCCAATTGCCAATACGTCCTGGTCTGTATTTACACAGGATGGAGACAATGTGTTTTCCAGTCGCTCAGTATCCCCGTTCCTCATCCTTGCGGAAGGCACCTACGAGGCCGTCGTGCGCAATGGCGAAGACGACTATCGCAAGACATTTGAAGTCCAACCGGGACAAAATGGGCGCATTGAACTACTGCTTGACTAGTAAACGCGCAAGGATTTTGCTGGTGCGTAACTGACCGTTACGCGGCCTTCATTGCATCACGTTTCCGGCGAAGGTCAGGAGGAATGGCCTCTTCCTCCAGGCTTGTCACGGCTTCATCAAGCGTCATGGAGGTTTGGTTTTTTGACCCCAAACGACGGATACTCACAGTGCCCTGCTCGGCTTCACGCGCTCCAAGAGCGATGATGACCGGTACTTTCGCCAGTGAATGTTCGCGTACCTTGTAGTTGATTTTCTCGTTGCGAAAATCAGTCTCTACGTGCAGACCCACATCGCGCAGTGCTGCTGCGACCTTTTCACCGTAGCCATCGGCTTCGGATGTAATGGTCGCCACAACCACCTGTACTGGCGCAAGCCAGAGCGGGAAATGTCCGGCAAAATGCTCAATCAGGATACCGATATAGCGTTCCATGGAGCCGCATATCGCGCGATGCACCATGACCGGTTCCTGTTTTTCCGAATTGTGATCAATGTAGAAAGCCCCAAATCTTTCCGGTAGCGCAAAATCCACCTGCGTCGTGCCACATTGCCAGTCACGACCAATAGCATCCCGCAGTACATATTCAAACTTTGGTCCGTAAAACGCCCCCTCACCTGGGTTCATCTCAGTCTTAATGCGCCCGCCCGATTCAGCTTCAATCTTGTTGAGCACTTTTTCCATAATGTTTTCAGCACGATCCCAACCGTCCTCACTGCCTACGCGCTTTTCAGGGCGGGTAGAAAGCTTAACGACGATGTCCTCAAAGCCAAAGTCGGAATATGTGCTCAAAATCAGGTCATTGATCCGCAAACATTCATCTTCCAACTGTTCAGCCGTGCAAAAGACGTGAGCATCATCCTGGGTAAATCCGCGCACCCGCATCAACCCATGCAACGCACCCGATGGTTCATAACGATGAACATTACCAAATTCGGCCATTTTTACTGGAAGTTCCCGGTAGGACCGCAGACCGTTCTTGAATATCTGCACATGGCCGGGGCAATTCATCGGTTTGATAGCGAATTCACGGTGATCCTCGGTTTCGGTCACGAACATGTTTTCCCGATACCAGTCCCAATGGCCCGATGTTTGCCAAAGTGCCTTGTCGAGAATTTGCGGGGCATTCACTTCGTCATAGCCGTGCTCTTCAATGCGTCGGCGCATGTAATTGACCAGTTTCTGGAACACCCGCCAGCCCTTTGCGTGCCAAAAAACCACACCGGGACCTTCTTCCTGGAAATGGAACAGGTCCATCTCACGCCCCAGTTTGCGATGGTCGCGCTTTTGCGCCTCTTCAAGCATGAACAGGTAGTTTTTGAGCTGCTTCTCATCCGCCCAGGCCGTACCATAGATACGGCTCAGCATTTGATTGTCACTGTCACCCCGCCAATAGGCACCCGCAACATTCATCAGCTTGAAGGCATTACCAACATTCCCGGTCGAAGGGCCATGGGGACCAAGGCACAGGTCGAGCCAGTCGCCCTGCTTGTAGATGTTCAGCGTCTGGTCAGCATCAATGGCATCAACCAGTTCAACCTTATAGCTCTCCCCTGCCTTGTCGAAAAAGGCTTTAGCATCATCACGCGACCACACTTCTTTTGTGAACGGAGCATTGCGGGCAATGATTTGCCGCATTTTCTTTTCAATGACTTCCAGGTCCTCAGGCGTAAAAGGTTCGTCGCGATCAAAGTCGTAATAAAAACCGTTTTCAATAACCGGACCGATAGTTACCTTGGTATTTGGCCAAAGTTCCTGAACAGCTTCAGCCAAAACGTGAGCGCAATCATGGCGTATCAGTTCAAGTGCCCGCTCATCAGACCGGGTTACAATTTCTATTTTACTTGCCATTTCAATGGGTTCGGATAAATCTTTTAACTCACCATTCAAAGTGTAGGCAACAGACTTTTTGGCCAGGGATTTGGAAATGCCTTCAGCAATCTCACGGCCGGAAATACCTGGGGCGAATTCACGCAATGAACCGTCGGGAAATTCAAGGGAAAGGGCTGGATCTGCCATCATTTGCTCCTGTATCCAGTCCCGCAAACGAAGCGGGTGGTTGATTTATGCTCCGCATGTAGGCGAAGGCATGGAATTGGTCAACGCTCAACCCTGCTGGATCGTTCCGTTTGTTGGAGAATTTCAGTCAGGCACAGGATCATGCCCATGTCCGCCTCCCAGACTGCGCCACGGGTTGCACCGCATAAGCCGGCGCAGCGAAAGCCCTCCCCCACGGACCAGACCATGTCGGGCGATGGCCTCGTAGGCATATTCGGAACAGGTGGGCACAAATCGGCAGCTATTGCCAATAAATCCTGACAAGGTGAGTTGATAGAATCGCACCAGACCAACACCCAACACGCGTCCGGGCGTCTTGCGCCACGGGCCACTATAATTTCGCGAATAACCGGCGCTGGATTTGGGGGTGCCGCTCACTCTTTCATGCGACTTGTGTTTGCTCGTCCAACGCCTCTTCCATCGCCGAGACCACGGCATCAAAAGCAAGCATGGTTGAAGCATGGCGGGCACGATAGTCACGAACCGGTTCAAGGAATTTCAACTCCTCAAACTTCCCGTCAGGTGGTGGGCCGCCTTCTTTGAGCATGGCCAGCATCTGAGCTCGAACGGTTCTTAATTCATCAACACTGGAGCCAATTACGTTCTTGGCCAGAATTGAAGCAGAAGCCTGTCCAAGGGCACAGGCCTTTACGTCTTGGGCATAGTCGCTGACAAGACCATCCTCAAGCTTGACATCGACAATTACCGTGGAGCCACAAAGCTTGGAATGGGCTTTCGACGAACCTTCAGCATCGGCGAGACGGCCAACGCGGCCGATATTGCCGGCATAATCAAGAATTTTGGCATTATAAACGGCGTCTATACTCATATGTCTGACTCCTGTAGATGCTCAAGGTCCGGGGCCAAACAGGCTGCGACGATCAATCCCGTATTTGTGCTTTGCACCCTGTCTGTTTCGTCTATATATTATGTTGCGCGATCACGATTGCAATTCCCCTGTTGCTATGTGTCGCATAATTGTGGTCACCGTGCCGAAAGGCCCCGGAACCAGCTTGATGCCTTTTCTGTTCGACGCCTGGCGCAGGATGGAAGCTCCAGAGAGAAGTTGGCTCGGGCGGTTCGTCGGTTTTGCGAAACCAAACTGCTCGAATTGGATTTTTTCATGGATCAGATCGTCGACAAGGCATCCTTGAACAAAGTTGTTGATGCATTGGCCAAAGGCTCAGCGCGCCCAACGCGCGAAGAAGCCGAGGCGGCAGTCAGAACACTCCTGCTTTGGTCTGGAGACAACCCCGAAAGGGAAGGATTGCTTGATACACCGTCGCGTGTGGTCAAGGCCTATGCAGAACTGTTTGGCGGTTATGATGAAGACCCCGCTGAGGTGTTGGGCCGGACTTTCGAAGAGGTCGCCGGTTATGATGACATGGTTGTTATCAAGGATATTGCGTTCCACTCCCATTGCGAACACCACATGGTGCCCATTATCGGCAAGGCCCATGTTGGGTATGTGCCGGACGGTCGTGTGCTGGGGCTGTCAAAGATTGCACGTGTTGTTGATATTTTTGCGCGTCGTTTGCAAACTCAGGAAAGTATGACGGCTCAAATCGCTCATTCAATTCAAGACGCCCTTGATCCCAAAGGTGTGGCTGTAATGATAGAGGCCGAGCACATGTGCATGGCCATGCGCGGCATTCGCAAACAGGGATCGACGACACTCACAACCACATTTACGGGGTCGTACAAGGATGATCCTCAGCAGCAAATGCATTTCATGAAGCTGTCAGACTAAGGCGAATTATTCCACTGTGAGCCAAACCGACAACCGAGAAACCGGGCAGCAATTATTGCCCAAATTTGACGCCAACGGGCTTATGACCGCCGTTGTCAGCGAAGCTGAAACCGGGGCACCGCTTATGGTTGCTCATATGAATGCACAAGCACTGGAACTGAGTATCAAAACCGGTGAAGCACATTTCTACAGCCGTTCAAGGGCTGAAATTTGGCACAAGGGTGGCACGTCGGGAAATGTGTTAGCCATTCAGGAGATGAAGATTGACTGCGATCAGGATGCAGTTTGGCTTTCTGTTGTCGCTAAGGGGCACGGAGCTGCGTGTCATACCGGGCGAAAGTCGTGCTTTTTCCGCCGCATCGTATCCAATGGCAAGGAAATCGTGCTGGAGCAGACCGGAGAAGCCCCCCTGTTCGATCCCGCCGATGTCTACACCACCTGACAAACTGGCGTCTTTCTGTCCCCATTGACAGCGTGTTTTTCATAACTTTGTTTTCATTTTCACTCCCTATAGTGTTTGGGGAAAGGAAGTGTCGCAATGTTTGGTGCCGGATTGGACAGAAGCGAGACCATGCATCCAGGTCATTCAACAGAGGTGAGTGAACCGGGAATTGCCCTTGCGCTCGGTGGTGGTGTGGCCCCGGGATGGGCTCATATCGGAGTAATCCGCGCTCTTACAGAAGCCGAAATTCCAATCAAGATGATCGCAGGCACATCCATTGGGGCGCTGGTGGGTGGTTGCTATCTGGCCGGAAAGCTGGATGAACTGGAAGATTTTGCGCGTTCGCTGACACCGCGGCGCATATTGGGATTCCTCGATATTAGTTTGCGGGGATCCGGTTTGATTTCCGGTTACAAGCTGGCCGAACGCATGGAAGATCATCTGGGTGATATCCGCATTGAAAACCTCGATCGACCCCTGGTTTGTGTTTCAACTGAAATCAGCACTGGACACGAAATCTGGCTCAGCGAAGGTCCGTTGATCGAGGCCATGCGAGCCTCCTACGCCCTTCCAGGGATCTTTGAACCCGTGACTATCGGCAACCGTGTTTTGGTCGACGGGGCTCTGGTTAACCCGGTTCCGGTCTCCGTTTGCAGGGCATTCGAGGCGGATGCGGTGGTGGCCGTCAATCTGTCCTATGATGTATTTGGCCGCGGCACGGTCGTTCGCAACTTCAACCCGGACTTCGGAGAAGTGGTTACGTTTCCCGGTCAAAGCCAACCCAAGGCAAAACAGACGCTGAGCCGCCTTGGTAAAACCCTGGGCATAACAGGTGTCATGGTGGAAGCTTTCAACATCATTCAGGACAGAATTGCCCGCTCACGCCTTGCCGGTGATCCACCTGACATTTCCCTGCGGCCTCCGGTGGGTGAAATTGGGCTGGCAGAATTCCACCGGGCAGATGAAGCCATTTCAATCGGCTATAAATCAACCCAACATCAAATCGAAAGGCTGCGTGATCTGTCTAATGCCCGTGTGGAGG
Organism: Rhizobiaceae bacterium; assembly: GCA_051009515.1. GTDB lineage: Bacteria > Pseudomonadota > Alphaproteobacteria > Rhizobiales > Rhizobiaceae > Pseudahrensia. The sequence continues at coordinate 10,109 of JBPCWM010000300.1, forward strand.
CCACTTGTCCTCCTGGCTGACCGGGTCGGGTTTGACTGGGTCAAAAAAACCAAAGCACAGCCAACCGAACAGGAAACCGCCCATATGGGCTTCCCAGGCGATCTGTCCATCTATGCCCAGTGGAATGATCCCTGCACCAACCAGAAAATTGAAGGCAAACCAAACTATGACGAATGTCATTATGGTTCTGTTCTGCAATGACTGAACCAGAGACAATGCCGGGGTACGCAGTGCCATTTCAATGGAACGACCCGGCACAAATGCAAACCGAACGGCAGCGCCCATACAGGCAGACACAGCGCCTGATGCCCCGATCACCGGTGTATTGCTCATGGAATGAAAAATATAATGTGCCCCTGCGCCTGCTGCGGTTGCAAGCCCCATAAACAGCCAAAACCGCCAACCGCCGAGCCTGCGGGCTACAGCACTGCCAAAGGCAGCCAGCCAAACCAGATTGACAATCAAATGGGCCCAGTCTCCATGCAGGAAGCCATGAGAAATGGGACTCCAGTAAATTGCCAATGGTTCAACAAGTTGCTGAGGAAGTGCATGATAAAACACCGGCACAAAGGCAAAGACATTGAGCAGCCAATAATCCTGCTCAACATCCAGAATCTGTGAACGAATAAGGTGGACCACAATCATGGCGGCGGCGAGGGCCATGATCGAAGCGGGCAAATTGAAAGCCGGCGGGTGTTTGCGTCCCTGAGTATCGTCCTGAGTATTGTCTTGTGCCAATTCTTGTGCCCCTGCGGTTGAAGTCTTCCCATACATAGAAAGGGGCCACTGGCCATGCCTGACCTGCCTCTGTAGCGCACAAAAAAAAGCCCGGCGCAAAGCACCGGGCTGTGGTCGGTCCCGAATTATCCGTCCCCGGATCTTCGATGTCCGTTATACCAGTTGTCAAAGACATTTCGCTGTCAAACGTCTTTTAAAAAACTCTTCCTGCATCTCTGCAGGCTCTATGGAGCGTGAGAAAGTAAATGACAGATTAATGCAACTATATCAAATGTATCCAGTTAAAATGGTTAATGTCCGTTAGGGATCGCCGTAAAATCGCTGCACTCTCACACAAGCGGGCAGATGTCCAAATGGCATGCAAACTGCACCGGAGACCACATCAAAGCTGCTGAGTTCAATCTCTGTTCCACATTGGGACGGATTGGTCCGCAGGCCCGCGATCAAGAAGCAGAATGCAGTTCCATGCGCCAAAAGAATACAAAACAGATGCTGAACTACTGGATGGAGTTGTATTGGCAAGCAGGGAATCTTCCCGGCACATCCCCCAAGCTCAATTGGCCATCGCGCAATGACATTCAACCCGCCGACTGCAGATCCATTCTTGGCAACATGTTTATTCTTGAACGGGTCAACGGCATGCTCTCCTACAGGCTGGCAGGAACTCAGCTATGTGGTCTCTACGGACATGAATTGAAGCGGGAAGTCTTTTCAGACCTGTTTGTGGTTGAAGATCGCATGTCTGCAGAGAACTGGGTGCAGCGTCTTGGACTGGATGATTACATCCTGCTGATGTCTTCGCATGGAGAAACGCCAGCGGGAGATTTTATTCCCATCGAAACATTGCTGCTGCCGCTTGTTCATGAAGGAACGCCCGGCAAGCGATTACTTGGTATAACTACGCCATGCGATGCACCCCATTGGCTCGGGGTTACACCGGTAGTCCATCAGCATATCCGAAGTATTCGGGTTCTACGACCCTGGGAAACGGCGATACCGGGAACACCAACAGTGAATGAATCCCCCCCACCCCGCGACCTGCCCTCTCGCCGCAAAGAGTTCGATGCACCTTCCATGTTTGCCGGAATGTCGTCCATGGGTTCTGAAATGAACAAACCCTTGCCAAATCAAAGTGAAAAATGGGTTGGACACCTGCGTGTGATAGACGGAGGATTGTCCGGGCATCGTTCAGAGTGACAAATTGACCGATATCTCCCCGATTTGGCGATAATTCGTTAACCATAATGGCTCTAAATTGAGTCGATTGTCAGCCATGACTGACCCCTTGTTTTGTGAAAATTCGATGGATCAGGCCACTCAAAGCGTTCAAATCGAACAATTGCCGAGCGAAGATCATCTTACCCCGGTCGCGCTTTTCGGGCGCTGCATGTTGCCAAATCAACTGGAGATTCCCTGTCAGGCAATTGGATTGTCACCGGACGAAGCAAGGCTGGTTTCTGCACATTGTCCCAACATAGGTGAACGCGCCATCGTATACCTTGACCACGTTGGCAGAATTGAGGGCGATACCTGCAACCATTTTGAAGGTGGGTTTGCACTGGAAATTCAGTGCACGCCTCGCAAACGGGACAAGTTGCATGGACAAATTCAACACCTGCAGATGCCAAACGAACCAGGCACGCTTGAAAAAAGGCAACATGGTCGCATCGCACCCAAAAACACAAACTCAGAGCTCAGATTGAGTGATGGTAGATGTTATCCTATTAAAATTATTGATATTTCTCTTTCAGGCGCCGCTGTTGCAATAGACGTGAAACCTGCTGTTGGATCGCAAGTGTGGCTTGCGGGCATGCAAGGAACAGTTGTTCGCCACTTCAGCGAAGGTGTTGCCTTGCAATTTGCCGTGGTTGCTGCGCAAAGCGCAGTACATAGG
>JBPCWM010000301.1:0-8752 GCA_051009515.1 Rhizobiaceae bacterium
GGCAGTGCCGAGCATGTCGAGAGTGACTGTTTCCAGCTTGATGCCGAGGTCTTCAGAGATCACCTGACCACCGGTCAAAATTGCCAAATCTTCCAGCATGGCTTTACGGCGGTCGCCAAAGCCCGGAGCCTTAACAGCAGCTACTTTCAGACCACCGCGAAGCTTGTTCACAACCAGAGTAGCCAGTGCTTCGCCTTCAATGTCTTCTGCAATGATGAGCAAAGGTTTGCCAGTCTGTACGACAGCTTCCAGGATTGGCAGCATGGTCTGCAGCGTGGAAAGTTTGCTTTCGTGCAGCAAGATGTATGGATCGTCGAGATCGCAGAGCATTTTTTCGCTGTTGGTTACGAAGTAAGGAGACAGGTAACCACGGTCGAACTGCATGCCTTCGACTACGTCGAGGGAAGATTCAAGCGACTTGGCTTCCTCAACCGTGATAACGCCTTCATTGCCAACACGCTGCATGGCTTCTGCAATGCGACCACCGATTTCAGCTTCACCGTTGGCAGAGATGGTGCCAACCTGGGCAACTTCGTCAGACGTCTTGATTTTCTTGGAAGCCTTTTTCAGTGCAGCAACAACGTCATTAACCGCGCTGTCGATACCGCGCTTAAGGTCCATCGGGTTCATGCCGGCAGCAACTGCCTTGGCACCTTCACGAACAATGGCCTGAGCCAGAACTGTCGCAGTGGTTGTGCCGTCACCGGCTTCATCATTAGTGCGAGATGCAACTTCGCGCACCATTTGTGCACCCATGTTTTCGAACTTGTCTTCCAGTTCGATTTCCTTGGCAACCGAAACTCCGTCTTTGGTGATGCGTGGTGCACCAAATGACTTATCGAGAACAACGTTGCGACCTTTGGGGCCGAGGGTAACCTTCACCGCATTTGCGAGAACATCGACGCCGTGCAGCATGCTGGCGCGTGCATCGGTACCGAACTTAACTTCTTTAGCAGCCATTTTGACTTACTCCTGTTTTGCGTAATTACGCAATAAATTCAAAATATTGGAATTCGACGATTAGCCGATAATGCCCATGATGTCGGACTCTTTCATGATCAGCAGGTCTTCGCCGCCGATTTTGACTTCTGTACCGGACCATTTGCCGAAAAGAACGCGGTCACCTGCTTTTACGTCCAGTTCAACCAGTTTGCCGGATTCATCGCGGGCACCGGAACCAACGGAAACTATTTCGCCTTCAGCGGGTTTTTCCTGTGCGGAATCCGGTATGATGATGCCACCTGCAGTTTTTGTGTCAGCTTCGACGCGGCGAACGACAACACGGTCGTGCAGCGGGCGGAACTTGAGTTTAGCCATTTTGTAAATATCCTGTACTAGGCTGCCCCTGAACCGAGTGGTTACCAGGGCGTCTTCAATCAAGAAATGAATTGCATACTAGCACTCACCGTAAACGATTGCTAGTACGTGGCGGACAGATAGGAAGACGGGCATTGGCTGTCAAGGTGAAGGGCGAAAATTTTCCGACCGAAGGCAGTTTTTATGTTGTCAAATCTTGTCGATTCATTAACGCGCTAAGAGGTTTTTAACTTACTTCTTCAAGCGATCTCCAATCTCTATTGCTGATAATCGTGCCTAGATAAATCCGTCTGCGCATGGGCTACTTCGGCTGAACCGGAACCAGACCCCTGCGAATTATGGCCTTTGGCAATACCGCGCAATGCCGATTGTTGGAGTAATGGGTATGTTGAAGCGGTTCTTGAAATTCTTGAATCCAGGTCCGTTTGCAAAGAACACCAGCGTCAGTATCAAAATCATGGTGGCCTTGTCCACACCGTTTTTGCTACTGATGACTGGCGCGGGAGTGGACACGGCCGAGCTCTACCGGGCGCGCATTAACTTTCAAAACGCGGTTGATGCCGGAACGTTGATGGCGGCGAAAACACTTGCTGCAACCGGCAGTACCTCACGTGCCTCATCGGCAGGGGAGGAAGTTTTTTACGGCAATATTCGCAATATTGCCGCACACATTGATGATGCCAGCATTAGTTTTGACATGGGGAGCGGTGACTGTGCATCGACTCCGGTGGTAGCAACGGCACAACTGCGCAAAAAAGTGTTTTTCGCTTTTATGCGTGCGGCCATGACCGACGTTGTTGGCGCAAACGGCAGGAAAGGCATTATCGATGCCAGCAAGCTTCCCACCGATGAACAGAAGATGGTTAGCATGACAGCGTTTTCTGAGGTGCAATGCGGCAGCGACACCATCGAAATCGCCATGGTATTGGACAATTCCGGCTCCATGGGTTCCAACAGCAAGATCAGCACATTGCGTTCAGCGGCAGCTGATCTCGTCAACACGCTGCACACAACAATGGGACAGCAATCGAGGCCGGACCCGATCAAATTTTCACTCGTGCCGTTTTCAGGAATGGTGAATGTTGGCACCAATAATAAAAATGCGTCGTGGATGGATACGACAGGTGTCGGAACCTACCACCACGAATATCTGAACTGGGAAGCTGACCCCAACGCGGTCAAGGTTGGTAATACCTGGCGCACGGCCAGTGGTCAGCCGCTGACTCGATTCACACTTTACGACAACCTTCCAGGTATCAGTTGGGCTGGATGCGTTGAATCACGGCCCTATCCCGAACACACACGTGATACGGCACCGACTGTATCTGAGCCAGATACAATGTTTGTCCCAACATTTGCACCTGATACGCCTGATGACTGGGACGATGAGCGCGAAAAAGTTTTGGTGACCTCTGTGGGACAAGAAACCTGTACTCGGTTCAAAGGCCAATATTACTATAGAGATGGATGACGGTACACTCGCTCCAGCCGAAAATGCAGAGAATGGAGTGATGGTTATCGCAATGACATCCATCCCCAGGACTGGGGATATCGACCATATTGGGACGACCGCATTCAATATCGTCAGGGCGTTTATATAGGCTCGACAACTGGTGTTCAGGCCTGGGAAGATGGCAACAGAATTTCCGAGGAGAGATATTACAATAACTATCTCGAAGACGATCACAATTTTCCGTCCTCGCTCGGGCATCCCAGATCACGTGAGAATACGGGGACCGGGACCGATCAGTACAAGCGTCAGAGCTGGACCTGGAAATATTTCAACAACCCTGATCCCCACGATGTGAACAATGACCGGTCATCACTGCCGAGTGTGCTGGGCACAACCGGTGGGCCCAATGCCTTTTACACCGTGCAGCAAATCACTGATTTGACAACCAGCAAGAGCGACGTGATCAACGCCATTTCTACCATGCAGGCCAGGGGCTCAACCAATGTTCAGGCCGGTGTATCCTGGGGCTGGAGAACACTGTCACCCCAGGAGCCATTTACACAAGGGCGTCCGTATACGACCGCAGACAACAAGAAAATCATGATCATCATGACGAACGGAAACAATACGGCATATCCGATCACCAGCTCCGACTATTCAAAGATGAACAAGTCCTACTACAACACATGGGGCCACTCGGAAAATGGGCGAATGTTCGACAATTTCGACGCCGTTGCCAATCCCAACCATGATTATACGACATTCAGAATGGCCATGGATGAACATCTCGTTGAAACATGTGACAATGTGAAGGCAACCGGAATATCGATTTATACGATTGCCTTTGATGTTCCAAACGGCTCGAGCGTCAAGGCCATGCTGGAAAACTGCGCCTCAAGCGACTAGGGGGGGGCGGCAAACAGTACTATGATGCGCAAAATAACTCACAGCTGATTGCGACCTTTCAGCAGATCGCTGAAGCATTGGCCGAACTCGCCATAGTGAAATGAGCCAAAAACTGGTCAGGCGTCCGTCCTGGCCAGTTCTTTTTGGTCTTCAAACGAGTTGTTTATCAACAGTTCGGCCTTGACGGGTCTGGGTGGGGCAAAGAGCAAGCCCTGCGCCAACGAGACATCGATATCTATCAGACCGATGGCCTCACGGTCCCGCTCAACCTCTGTGGCGATGAGGTTGATCCCCTCGGCCGCCAACATGGCGCAAAGGCTGGATGGTTGGATGGCTGCACTGTCTCCATCAATACTGGCATGCAGTAAAATAGAGACCGGAACTTTCACGAATTTGAAGCCGCATCTGGCCAAAGATTGTGTATCCAACTGAAGATCAAGGGCCGATCCAAGTGAAAACGGGACACCAACATCAGACAATTCCTGCACCCTGTCGCGTTGATCCAGTGTCAGGCCGACCCAGTCACGTTGTCGAATTTCAATGATGATCGATCCTGCGATGCTGGAGTTGGCTTTGAGGAACCGCAAAATCTCTGAAAAATTTTCCTGGCTGAGCAACGTTGTCGGCGAAACAGCGCAAAAGACACCCGCCTGCTTTTTCAGGCGGTTAAGTTTCCGCACCATGCGGACGGCGCTGAAAATCACTTTCTTGTCGATCTTTGCTGGCAGTCCGGCTGCTTCTGCGAGCTTGACGAATTCCTTTTGCCCCAAAAACTGCCCCTCGGTCGTGCCGAGCCGCATGAATGCATCGAAATAAAGTGGACGGCGTGAGGGCAGTTCAACGATTGGCTGAAGGTGCATGTTGAGGCTTTTTTCGTCCAACTTGCTTGGCAAGATGCGCCGATCTGGTTTTTCTGTTGCCTTTGGAATCGGTAAAACAGAGTCCACGTCATCTTCAGAATTGGCAGAATTGATCTTGTGGAGTTCGGAGCTGGCTGCGTCGATCTTGTAGAGGCTTGAGAGATCGGGATGATCCTGCTTGTCAGGTTTGGCTTCATTGGCCGAAACTGGCAGAGCGGTGTTAGGTTGAACAGTAGGGGAAGCCGCTGCCGTGTCGACGGAGTGTTGAACGGCATTCATGCGTTGGGTCAAAGTATCAAGCCTTCGCTGAATGTCTCCCTCATATTCATCCAGAGCCATGAACTGTGCGTCAATTTTTTTCAGAACCCTTGAAATCCTAAACTGTCGCAGCAAAATTATGACGGCAAAGAACAGGATTGCACCCATCATCAGCGATTGATCGGGGCTGAATATGCCAGATCGTGAAAGAACAATGACCACCGCACCGCAAGTAAACAATGTGCAAAACAACGCAAACAGACGTATTGCCCAACTGCGAAGCATTTTTACAGAGCTCATAGTGCAACCGCTTGGGTTGATGGATGCATCGTTCAGGTCCCCGTCCGTCTGCCCCCTTGCTGCCACAGCCTATTTCACAGATACAAAAGCACAGGCAGCAGGCTTGAGAATCAATACACTGTCCCAATAATGATGCAAAGGGCTGTATCTTCAAACTTGACCCTGTAGCTGGTTCAATTTAGGCGATGGCCACAAGCAACCCCAAAGGTCATATGAATGGCTCAACGCATTTCCGGTCTGAAAGACATAAGTGATCAGTACCGCGCAATTTTGTGTGACGTATGGGGGGTGCTGCACAATGGGCAATCCGTATACCGGGCTGCTGAAGATGCACTTATGCGTTATCGTGAGGCCGGTGGACGCGTCGTACTGCTGACAAATTCCCCCCGACCCAATGAGGGTGTTTCTGCCCAGCTTGATGATTTGAGGGTCGATCGCACGGCTTATGATGCGATTGTCACATCTGGAGATGTCACCCGCACGTTGATCGCGCAAGCGCCGGTCCCGATTTATCATCTTGGTCCTCAACGCGATCTGCCTTTATTTAATGGGTTGAATGTCGAACTGGTGGATCAGGCGAATTGCAAGGCCGTCGTTTGCACCGGGCTTTTTGAAGATGAGGTTGAGAAGCCGGACGACTATCGATCCAGTTTGCAGGCGCTTGCCAATCTGGATGTTCCTTTCATCTGCGCTAATCCTGATCTTGTCGTTGAGCGCGGAGACAGGTTGATCTATTGTGCCGGATCGCTGGCGAAGCTCTATAATGAACTTGGTGGGAAAACCCTTGTTGCTGGCAAGCCACATGCCCCGATTTATCGATTGGCCGTCGAAAAGCTGGCATCACTGGGTGATGGAGAGATTACTCAAGCCGAAATTATTGCCATTGGAGACGGCATGCCGACAGATGTTGCCGGTGCGTTGGGCAACGGATTTGACCTGCTCTATATTTCGGCTGGAATTCACAGCCAGGAGTATGGTCCTGCAGACAATCCCGATGAAGAGGCATTGCAGAGGTTTTTGTCAAGACATCAAGCCGATCCGAATGCTTGGATGCCACGATTGTCGTGGGCGGCCGCCTAGATCATGAGCACGTTTTATCATCATCAATTGAACTCGCCAGTTTCGGCTGATCAGGCCGGCGCTGTGGTGGCGATTGGAAATTTCGATGGTGTGCATATGGGACATCAGGTTGTTCTGGACCGCGCACGTTCGCTCGCCGCGAAAAACCGCACAAAATGTTTTGCATTGTCTTTTGAACCGCACCCCAGAACCTTGTTCAAGCCGGATTCACCGGTGTTCAGGCTGACAGATGAAGCCATGAAGGCGCGTGTCCTGGAGGCCTTTGGTCTGGATGGGATGCTGGTGCTCGAATTCACAAAAGAACTGGCCGCAACCAGTGCGGAAGGTTTTGTTGATGAATTTTTGCTGGCCCGGGCCAAAGCTTCTCATGTTGTATCGGGATTCAATTTTCACTTTGGGAAAAAGCGCACTGGATCCCCCGAATATCTCAGGCAACGCGGCGCTGAGTCCGGCTTTGGTGTTGAAATTGTGGAGCCCGTCACGGATCTGAGCGCAGAATCAGGCGAGCTTGTCTCTTCGAGCCGGGTGAGGAGATTGCTGGGAAGCGGCGATGTGGCTGCTGCTGCCAAATTATTGGGCTATCACTGGCTTGTGTCCGGAAAAGTCATAAAAGGTGCCCAGCTTGGTCGTACACTGGAGTTCCCAACAGCAAACATCGAGCTGCCCGCAAATTGCCACCTTGCACATGGTATTTACACGGTCCGGTTGCGGACAGCGGATGGTGAGATACACGATGGCGTTGCGAGTTATGGCCGGCGTCCAACCTTTGACAATGGACGGGCCTCGCTGGAGACGTTCATATTTGATTTTAACGCCGATATTTACGGGCAGAACATCAGTGTTTCGCTGATCGAATACATCCGGGGTGAAGAAAAGTTTGATACAGTTGAAGCGCTTGTTGCGCAGATGCATCGTGATACGTCGGTGGCGCGAGCAACTCTTGACAAGTTCAAGCCGTTTTCACTGCTCGATTCCACTCTGACAGGCAACGGCAGTTTCAAGGGCGATGGCTGACAAATCTCGATATTCCCACAGGATACTCATTACCGGTGCTACCGACGGAATCGGGTTTCAACTCGCGCGGGCCTACGCCTTGAACGGCCATGCCGTTTTGGCTACCGGACGGCGAGCGATTGGCGATGACAAGTCTTTTTTTGACGTGGGCAACATCACATATATCATGGCCGATCAGATCGATCCCAAGCAATGCACCCGCGCAATTTCAAAAGCACTTGAGGATCTGGGTTGGACTAGCCTTGATCTGGCTATTCTCAACGCGGCAACGGCCTGGACGGGCAACCCCCGTGATGAAACAGCCAAGGTGATAGACGAACAGATATCGGTTAACCTGACATCTCAAATTCGTCTTGCTTCGGTGCTGGCCCCCTTGTTGTTTGCTCAGCATGGTCGCCTCGTCATGGTTGGGTCCACCGCAACGGATAAATCTCATGCGTCCTTTGCAACCTACTCGGCCACCAAAGCCGGCCTTGACGGTTTCTGCCGCTCGCTTAGGGAGGAATGGCGCGGCAGGGCACAGGTGATGATCGTGCATCCAGGCCCCACTCGGACACGTATGCACCAGAAAGCGGGGCTCAATCTCGGATTTGTTCACCGCTTCTTCATGTCACCACGCAAGGTGGCACGTGCGATTCAAACCTCAATTCGGCGCAACAATCCGCGTCGCTCGATAACCCCGTTGTATTTGTTTGCATCGCGGTTTTCCTGGGCAGGAAAGGGGCGATTGTGAACGTACTGGTTACAGGCGCTGCCAGTGGACTGGGGAGAGCGCTGACCGAAGAATTGCTGCGCAAAGGCCACAAAGTCGTGGCTGTGGACAGGGAGACGCAATCCCTCGAGCGCTTGCCATCTGCCTATCGTAAGTCCTGCAAGATCAGATTTGCCGATCTGTCAAACCCCAATTCGCTCCAGCGATTGCTGCAGGCGATTGGCAAGGAGCGATTTGATCTTGTAATACTGAATGCCGGCATCAGTGCGACGGGTAAGTTTGAGGATATCCCTGCTGAAGCCTATGATCGGTTGATTGCGGTCAATCTGCGCGCGCCTTTGATTCTGGCTTCGTCAATGGTGCGCAATGGTGTCATGAATTCCGGCGCGAAGTTTGTTTTCATCTCGTCCCTGTCTAATGCCGTGGGCTATCCCGGGGCCAGCGTCTATGCAGCAACCAAGGACGCGCTGGCCGTTTATGCCAGATGTGTGTCGAAGTCATTTGATGCTGAAAAATTGGGCGTACTGACCGTATTTCCGGGCCCGATTCGAACCGACCATGCCGAAAGGCATGCTCCGCCGGGTGCTGATGCCGCGCAAAGGCTGGAGCCGGAAAAACTGGCCAGGATGGTCTTGAAGGCCGCGCGCGGCCGCCGGCAAACCTATTATCCTGGCCGTAATGCGTGGATTGCCGCAAAATTGGGAAGGATAATGCCCAAACGCATGACACGGCTGATGCGGAAGCTGATTTTTGAAAAGCTCAATGACCCGGTCTATTAACCGGCAAACTAGTTCTGGAAATTGCCAGCATGCTTTGATAGAGAAGCGCCATGTTCATTATGCCCTTCATAGC
>JBPCWM010000302.1:0-8273 GCA_051009515.1 Rhizobiaceae bacterium
GCCATCCTGTGCGCTATTGGGGCCGTAATTGGTTCGCTTGTTTATGGATTGTTTCAGCCAGCTCATGATCCCGAATATGTCTCGCTATTGATCGGTGGCGGGGTAGGTGGAGCATTTGGTGGCTGGATCCGACAGCGCCGAGGTCAGAAAACCTGAGCTCAATACGCTTGCGACAATTCCAGCAATAATTCGGTGCACCTTGGATTACGACTGAAACCGATGCCCGTCCCCTTGTTCCATAGCCTTGTCATAGGCCAGTGCGGCGGCTGCAAAGTCGCCAATGGCAAGTCCGCGAAACAGAAATGCACTTCGTTTCTGCGGGTCATGGCGGGCCTCGCGGTCCCCACTGAGAACCTGAGCCATATCGCCCGAAATCAGGTGTTCTTCGATCATTGGCTTGGGGCTGGAGGCCTCCTGTTCGTGATCGTCAATGAAAGCAGATTGAAACGCCTTCAAGGAGTTGGGTAGCCAGGGAATGGCCAGATCTGTAATGGCAGCAAATGCACCCGGTTTCATCCAGTTCGCATCGAGAAATGGCTGCGTGTCATAGGACAGGGTGATGGAGGATACGACGAGATCAGCCCCTTCAATTGCCTCCCGTGCAGTTGGGCAGGCAATGGCTTCAAGTCCCAGTTCGGCGGCCCGTTGCGCAAGCTTGTCCAGATTGGCCTGCCCTCGACCAAACATGCGAATTTGCGCCAGAGGAAACAGGTCGTTGAAAGCATCCAGATGACTGCGGGCCTGCACACCGCATCCCACGAAAGCAACCGATCTTGAATCCGGATCTGCAAGCCTTCGTGCCATCACGACGCTGAGACCGGCAGTTCGCACTGCGGTGATCCAGTTGCCCCCCATAGCCGCTTTTAGCAATCCGGTTTCGCTGTCCAACAGAATGATTGAGGCTTCAATGCCGTTAAGGCCGCGAGCGGGATTGCGCGGGCTGACCATGGCCGTCTTTATGATTGTGTATTGAGGGTTGTCGGCAGCTGAAAGCGTAGCCATCATGTAACGTCCATCGCCGGGCAAGAGGGCAGATTTCGGTACGGTCCAGAGTTTTCCCTCGCTCTGAGTCTGAAATGCTGCCTCAATGCTGTCAGCAATTTCATTGGGTGAAATGCCAAGGCTTTCCAGTTGGGCATCGCTGAGATAAATAATTCGCTCTGCCATGGGTGACTTTCCTTAATGCTGATGATCTGCGCTCCTGTGGGACAGCGCCATTAATGCAGGTTTGCACACAGTTTTGGGCCTATCCAGAACAATAACTGTTTGCTGGCACTTCGCGTAATGTCCTAAAGCCCATATTTGGTGAGGTTCGAGGAAATCTCAATTTCGACGCTGCGTGGCGTGCGGTCTTCTCCGTTTGTTGGCAAAATGTCTTGCGGACAAGCCGACAGGACAACAAGGCAGTCGATCAGTGTTCTCAGCGTCACATAGTCTCCAGGCATCGCAACCGGTGGCTTGATGTCCATTGGTTGACCATACATGAATGAGACGCTTTCAAACAAGTTGAGAGGGCAGGGTTCATAGGCAACCGAATGGCCAACTTCATCCAACGCAGAGTGGAGATTATCGGAACAATTGGCGTGCGCTCCATCGTGTCCAAGCAATTCGTACCGCTTTTGATTGCAAGCAGCCAGAAACCAGTCGTGGACTCCGGGGGACTTGTCAGAGGTCAGCTCCAGTATTGGTCTGTGCCTATTGGTATAAAATTGCGTTCCAATCTGAGGACGGAAACTTGGTGAGTGGATACGCGAATGTTCCATGGACATGTGTTCGCTCAAGTCTGGTTCCACAAAGGCCCATATTCCCACAACCTGCGCACCGGTTGTGTTGATCACTCGAAGGTTCGAACCGGCAGCTAACTGAATGCTCTCGCCGCCACAAGCATCAATCTGGAAAAAATCTTCGTTCTGCAAAGTTCCAGTCTCCTGATGTCCGCATTGGTTCGATGCAGAAGTGCCGTCTAATCGAATATTGCGTTATTTGCGCTATTGCTCAAGCAGGCAAACCAAAGAAAAACTTGGCACCCATTCACTCGTTGCTACACCGGCATTGTGCACGCCACCATGCGTCCGCCCTTTGCGAGGTTATGGCAGGCAATGAAATGCAATGGTTTTGGTGGCGAAAGTTCTTGCAATCCGCGAATGGAACTGCGTTGAGGAGATAATTCATCTACTCGACCTGGTTCGAGATAGAGTCTGCATGCCGCGTGATTGGGGCCAAGAACACAACTAAAAACAGCGCAGCGGCCAAGCTTGTGAAGACGACGCTGAAGCTGAAAATTTCTGCGATATAACCAAATGAGGCAGGGGCTACCAGAAGCCCGGAATATCCTATCGTCGTAGCCATTGAGAGGCCGATTCCCGGAGCGAGGCCGGGCAGATTTCCAGCTGCAGAAAATGCAATTGGCACCAGATTGGACATGCCCAGCCCGGCAATCAAAAATCCGATGATTGCAAACGTTCCGGATGTTGCCGCGCCTGCAATCAACAAGCCGGCCGCGGCCGTCAGCGCACACATGCGCATGGTGCGCACCGCTCCATATCTTGCGCGGATGGGGTCGCCAAAGAACCGCACGATGGCCATGGTTCCTGAAAATGCGCCAAATGCAAAGGACGCTGCAACTGTGCTCGAGCCAAGTTCCGTTTTCAGATAGAGCGCACTCCAATCGATCACCGCGCCTTCAGGCATGGCTGAACACAGGGCAACAAGTCCCACCAGATATGGCAGAAGCATGCGGGGGAAGGACAGTTTGGATTTCTCAACCGGAGCCCCCGAGCCGCTGGCTTTCAATTGAGGCAGTGCCAGTGCCACCACCAGCAAGGAGGCGGCTGTTGTCAAAACCGCGTGAATATAAATATTGCCATACTCCAGCAAATAGCCGCTGATTACCGCACCTGTCAGCCCTCCAAGGCTCCAGAACCCGTGGCAGGAAGACATGATGGGCTTGGCTATTTTCTTCTCAACTTCAACAGCATATGCATTCATCGCGACATCCATGCTCGATATCAAGCCGCCAAACACGAACAGCGCTGCAGCGGCCACCGCAACATTTGGGGAGAGCGTAATCCATAAGATGGTTGTCGCGGCCAGCAGACTTAAATACCGGGTCACAAGGGCTGTTCCAAACCGGGCAATGGTCACACCCACAACCGGCATGGTGAGAATGGCACCTATTCCAAAGCCAACGATCAGCAGCCCCACGGCACTTTCGCTCAAGGACAGGCGTTCGGCAAAAGCCGGTATTTTCGCCGCCCAGGTTCCGATCAAATATCCGTTGACCAGAAACAGCATGGAGACGGACTGTCGGGCGTTAAGCGTCATCGCATTGTCCATTCAAATCAGCGTAAAGCTATGCCGATCAAAGCGGATTGGTTGCTGGTAATCAATTTTATTGATCAAATCTCGACCGAAAAATTGAAAGGTGGACTTCCTGATGGTCAGTCAGGGAAAGTGCTTCGACCTTTGCCGATATGCGCTTGTAATTTCGTTTGCCTTTGCCCCGCGGCCTTTGCCCCGCTTCAGAGATACACTTCGCTACCGGACCGGATACTTTGGTCGGCGGCAAGGCAAATTCGCAAGGACTGTACCGCATCGATCAGATGACGTCCGAGATCGATATCTTCGCGAATGGCTTTCAGCAAATAGGCCTGTTCGCGGGCGCATAGCGCATCATGGCCCGGTTCGTCCTGCATCGACAAATCACGATCCGGCTTGCTGAATTCACCGTGCTCATCTGTCCTGGAACTGTGTACCCGGATCAAGGAAGTCTGCGTATGTGCATCCAGAGCGTCTGATCTCGTACCTTCGGGCATAATAATCGACACGCAACCATTTGGACAGATGATGTCTTTTACAAAGAAAGCGGTTTCAGACATCATAGGGCCCCAGCCTGCTTCGTACCATCCAACGGAGCCATCATCGAAAACCACCTGAAAATGCCCGTAATTATACATTTGCGGTGCGATTTCGTCTGTCATCCGCAAGCCCATGCCACTGACTTTGACAGGTTTGGCGTTGGTGACCTGACACATCACATCTACATAATGGACGCCGCAATCGACAATCGGAGAGATAGTCTCCATGAGGCTTTTGTGGGTGTTCCAGGTTTCGCCGGAGGATTGCTGGTTGAGGTTAAGGCGAAATACATAAGGCCCGCCCAATTGACGGGCTTCTTCAATCAGGCGAATCCAGGATGGATGGTGACGCAGGATATAGCCTACAATGACCTTGCGATTCAGCTTTTGCGCAGCATCAGCAACACGCTGGGCATCTTCTACCGTTGTCGCAATCGGCTTTTCTACGAACACATGAGCCCCTGCTTCCATTGCAGCAATTGCATAGTCGGCGTGGGTGTTGGAATAGGTGTTTATGGATACCACATCCGGTTGAAGCTCAACTAGTGCCTTCTCAAACGAATTTCCAAGCGGGTAAGTTTTTAGCTCTTCGGGCAGGTGCGGCTCAGAACGGTTCACCAGGCCAACGATTTCGAAGCCATCATCTTGATGATAGGCCAAGGCATGGCTGCGTCCCATATTGCCCAACCCCACAACCAGAACTTTTAACGGAGTATGGATGTCGCTCAATTTGCCGTCCCAGATAATGTGCCTACGTCAGCTCCATTGAATAGGACACACAAGAGTTGGTTTCCAGTGGCAATTCAAATCGGAGATTTCTTGCTGGTATGTTGGCTGCCGCAATCGCAAGTTGTTTCCCTCCGCAAAAAACGGAAATAGAGGCTTGACCTCAAGTTAACTTGAGGAATTACGCTGTTCGCAGCGAAAAGCTATTCGTTGTTAAACCAATGGGAATGACCAGGATGAATTTGCAAGCCTATCTGCAACGAATTGATTATAGCGGGCCATTGAGGGTCAACCGGTCCACCCTGAACGGACTTGTTGCCGCCAGCTTGCGATCCATTCCATTTGAAAACCTGAACCAACAGTTGGGAACAGCAGTTTCGACCGACTTGAACAAGGTATATCAGAAACTGGTTATTGAGAAACGCGGTGGGTGGTGCTTCGAAAATAACAGCCTTTTCAAGTGGGCGCTGGAGGAAATTGGCTTCAATGTTTCCATGCTGGCCGGATATGTGGGAGAAGACCAACCTGACAAAAGTCACTCTGGGGATCACATGTTCCTGAGCGTGGAGTGTGATGGCCTGCATCTTGTCGATGTTGGATTTGGTGGCGGTCTTTATAGTCCGGTTCCCCTGTTGGGGGGGAGTGAAAAGCAAGTTCCATATGAGGTTTCCGTGCACCGGGAGCATGAAGGTTGTTATAAATACCAAGAAAAGGCTGATGGAAACCAAGGTGGTTATTGTTTTACGCTGCAGAAGGTCACTACCAGTAATTTTGATGATGCAAATCACGATCTTCAGACCAATCCAAGTTCCCCTTTCATTCGTACGCTTTCAGCCCAACGCCGTTTGCGTGACTCCCACTACGTCCTGCGTGGTCTGGTTTTGAAAAGGATCGATGTGGCCGGCACCACGTTGGAAATTTTGCAAAGCAAGATGGCTTTGGTTGAATGCTTGCGGAATGAGTTTGGGTTGGATGTGCCGGAGATCTCCAACTGCTGGCCAAGGTTGTTGCAGCGCCACAAAGAGTTGTTCGGCCAATAGCGTGCAAATGGCTGGATGATCTCGCCAATTGACGAGCACCGCAAGGTCCGCAATTGATCGTGAACTATTTAATAAAAAAAAACGACCAGTCGTCCGTATTGAACTACGGTGTCATATTCCGCAATTTTTGCAAATGTCAGCTCCCCGTACCCCAAAACAGCTGCGCCATCACGGCTAAATTGGAGTAGCTAATTCACCAAAGGTTCGCCATCCACTGTGACCCTGTGCATGAGGCGCCGGAAACCTTGATAGTCGTTGATCGCCTTGTGCCAAGTGGCCCGGTTGTCCCACATTGTTATATCACCAGCTTGCCATCTTACGCGGCATTGGAACTCGGGCTGTTTGCAATGCTCGTAGAGCATGTCAAGGATTGCGTCAGACTCGTCTGAATTGAGTCCTTCGATATGCGTAGTGAATACAGGGTTGACGAATAATCCACGGCGCCGGCTGAGTGGATGTGTGATAACGACAGGATGGCGCGCATCTTGCGTTGCCGCCCTGGCATTGCCCAATCTCCCACTGTTGGCCGCTTCGCTATCCAAAGAGTTTGCACCAAAAACATGCCGAGATGAATGCACAGCCATCAGCCCATCCAGAAACTGGCGCATGGATTCTGACAGCGCCTCATAGGCCGCAGCCATTGAAACGAACAGCGTATCTCCACCGAATGGGGGCATTTCGATCGCACGCAGGATCGACCCCATGGCGGGAACTTGATCGTAGGAATGATCGGTATGCCAACCTTCACCAATCGCCTCTTTCTGATCCTTTTCTTTCAGGACGGTCGCAATTTCAGCATACCCGTCGACCGGCTTGAAGAAGCGGTTTACGTTTATTGGGCCGAAGCGGCGTGCAAACCGCAGGTGGTCCTCCGGGGTAACTGGCTGCCCTCTAAGAACTATAACGGAGTGTTTGGCGAAGGCCGCGTGGATGTCAGCGAATTGCCGGCTGTCTTTCACATCAGCTCCGAAAATTTCCGCTCCCAGGCCGCCGGTGAGGGGTCTGATGTCCATTTGTTTGCTCCTTGATGTTCCGATGAGCCCGGACATCGATGCATAGTACAAGTGCAGGGTGTGCGACATCCAAGTGCTGCCTACGGACTAAGTGCTGCTGTCATTAGGTGAGATAATGTGCGGTAACTGTAGCCGGCTTGTCGGTCGTTGGCAGCAATCAGGCAGACGGCTGCATCGAGCCCTTTTTAGGCATAGCAATCCTGTCGCACGTAAAACACATTAACAATATGTTGCTCGGCAATTTCGGATCACTTCTTGGCGCATTTCAGGTGGCAAGTGCCCGGTCTTCGTCGGACAGTTCATCAGGCAGGTCATCGAAACTGGCATAGTTGAGCTGGTAGAGTTGCGCGTAGAGACCGCCGTGCTCGATCAGAGCATCGTGGTTTCCTTGCTCCACCAATTGTCCCTGTTGCAACACGATGATGCGATCTGCGTTTCGGATGGTGGCGAGACGATGGGCAATCACCAGCCCGGTGCGCCCCTCCAGCAGGCGCTGCAGGGCTTTTTGAATCTGCATTTCCGTATCGCTGTCAATATTGGCTGTCGCCTCATCCAGGACCAGAATTTTGGCATCCGCAACCAGCGCGCGAGCAAAACTGAGCAGTTGGCGTTGCCCAAGGCTCAGATTGCTTCCCCGCTCGGCCAGCATCGTATCATAGCCCAGCGGCAGTGCCTTGATGAAAGAATGGGCACCGACGGCAATTGCCGCTTCAACCACGGCATCGTCATCGGCCCAATCCGACGCATAACGGATGTTCTCCCGTACCGAGCCAGTGAACAGATAAGGCTCCTGCAAAACCATGGCTATGTGACGTCCAAGGCTCTGTTGCGTGACGTCACGAACATCGTGTCCGCCAACCAAAACCGCACCTTTTTGCACGTCGTAGAAGCGGTGTATCAGCGCCATTGAACTTGATTTTCCCGAGCCGGTCGGGCCAACCAGCGCCACCGTCTCTCCAGACTTCACACGGAAATCAACATCCTTGAGAACGGGATGATCTGGATCGTAGCCGAAAGTCACATTGCGGAAGTAAACGGAACCGTCATCGTCATCGCTGAGCGGCAGCGCATCCACTGCGTCTTTCACATCCACCTCGACGTCAAGTACTTCTGTCAGTCGGTGACCGGAGGCCATCGCGCGCTGCATTACGGAATATTGCATCGTCAAAGAACGGATCGGATCGAAGAATCGTTGGATATAGAACAGAAACGCCACCATAACACCGACCTCAATCCGGTCCGACACGACCATCAGTCCACCGGCCAAGGCCACGACTGCCATGGCGCTGCCTGTAAGGGTGTCAACGATCGGGATCATGATCTGTGCCAGTCTGGAGGCCCGCAACTGGGCCTGGTAGGTGTTGTCGACAAGCTGCCCAAAGAGTTCGGCATTCAGTTTGGCACGATCCATGGCCTGAACCGCACGCACGCCGTGAATCGCCTCAGCCAGGGCACCATTGGTGATTGAGTTTGCCTCGTGGGCAGCCATGAAAGCGGCCCGGGCTTTTGTCAGCCACAGGATGCGAACTCCGAGCAATATCGGAATAACCGTCAGGACCATCAAAGCCAATTGCCAGTCGAGCCAAAGCATGGCTGCGATGATCCCGAACAATAACAGCAGGTCACCTATTGCCAGC
>JBPCWM010000303.1:0-4837 GCA_051009515.1 Rhizobiaceae bacterium
CATCAAGCCCAGTTGCGGGCGGTCGAGGAGGGCATACCAGTTGTGCGAGCCGCCAATAACGGGATATCCTTCATCACCGATGCCTACGGCCGCATCGAGGAGAGCCTGGCGCTAGGAAAGCGCGGGACAGTTGATGGTCCATTGCCTGTTGCTCGCAGCGCAACCCTTTACAGCAAAACGGGAAACACGCCGGTTGTGCTTTTCGTTTGCCTGTTACTGGTCAGTTTGTTAATTTCTGCTCGCAACCGCACTCACAGGATGTAGCTGGAGCCGCAATACTTCCTCCAACCCAATCGGTATTGATCCAAAATGGCGCCAAAAAGCAAAACTCCAAATCCCGTTGATGTCCATGTGGGAAGCCGTGTACGTTTGCGCCGAACCATGGAAAAAATGAGCCAGGAAAAGCTCGGTGAAGCGCTGGGTGTTACTTTTCAGCAAATTCAAAAATATGAAAAGGGAACCAACCGGATAGGCGCAAGTCGCATGCAACAGATCGCCGAGACCCTGAACGTGCCGATATCCTTCTTTTTCGAAGACGTACCGGGCGCTGTTGGCGACAAGAACAGGTCGGGTATGGCCGAAGGAGATTCGTCTACCTATGTTGTCGACTTTCTCTCAAGTGCTGAAGGCATCGAACTCAACCGCGCATTTGTGAAGATTTCCAATCCCGCTATTCGCAAGAAAATCATCGACATGGTGCGAACTTTGGCCAAGGAAACCGGTGAAACTGACGGTTAGTGGAAAGTTTACCAAGGCATATAAAGTTTTATGCATATGTTGTCAGGATTCACTTGACTTGCCCCGGGTTGCAATCATAAACGATGCAGCGGGTTGAAGGAACGTGTTTGGCACCCTGCTTGTTGCGTTCTTCCAATAATTTTTTCAATTGGTGATGACTAAAAGCCTCACCGGGCAACTAAGCTAGGGACTATCATGGCCAGAAGCAGCTATATTTTTACCTCGGAATCCGTATCTGAAGGACATCCAGACAAAGTCTCGGATCGCATCTCGGACGAAATTGTGGATTTGTTTTTTGCGCGTGCTCTCAAGGACGGTATGGACCCTTGGCAGGTACGTGTAGCCGCCGAAACCCTCACTACGACCAACAGGGTCGTGATTGCCGGGGAAACACGCGGTCCGGACTCCATCACCAATGATGAAATCGAGGCCGTTGCACGCGAAGCCATCAAGGACATCGGCTATGAACAGGATGGCTTCCACTGGAAGAATTCCAAAGTGGAAGTTCTGCTTCATCCGCAATCTGCCCACATTGCGCAGGGTGTGGATTCTGGTGACAACAAGGACGAGGGCGCGGGTGACCAGGGTATCATGTTCGGTTATGCCTGCCGGGAAACCGATGCTTTGATGCCTGCTCCCATCTACTACAGCCACAAGATACTCGAAGTGCTGGCCGCCAAGCGTAAAAGCGGTGAACTGGATCAACTCCTGCCCGATTCCAAAAGCCAGGTGTCGGTGGCTTATGAAAACGGCAAGCCGGTGCGGGCTACATCAATTGTTCTGTCCACCCAGCACAAAAGGGAAGATCAGACCTCCAGCATCATTCGCGAAATGGTTGAACCGACCATTCGTGACGTGTTGCCCGATGGCTGGATCGACAATGATACAGTTTGGCATGTCAATCCGACAGGAACATTCGTAATCGGTGGCCCCGATGGTGATGCCGGCCTGACTGGTCGCAAGATCATCGTGGATACCTATGGCGGTGCAGCGCCACACGGCGGCGGTGCATTCTCCGGCAAGGACTCCACCAAGGTGGACCGTTCTGCAGCCTATGCCGCACGCTATCTGGCAAAGAATGTTGTTGCCGCAAACCTTGCAGACTGGTGCACGATTCAGCTGTCCTATGCGATTGGTGTTGCCCAACCGCTGTCTGTCTATGTGGATACTGGCGGACAGACAGACGAAGCACGGTTGGAACAGGCAATTGTTGCGGCAATGGACCTTTCCCCGCGTGGTATTCGCAAACATCTGGATCTCAACAAGCCGATCTATGCGCGCACAGCAGCTTATGGGCATTTCGGACGCGAACCGGATTCAGAAGGTGGGTTTTCGTGGGAAAAAACCGACCTTGTGGATGCGCTCAAAGCCAAAATGTAAGGTGCAGTTGCGTTAGGCAATCGGCTGATACCGGCAAAAATTTGCTTACGCCTGGGTTTGATATGAGATGGCATGCCATGAGTGAACCCAGAAAATCACGGTCAACGGAGTCCTTTTACGGTCGCCGCAAGGGGCAGCAATTGCGTGGGCGCAAACAACGCGTCATGGATGAATTGTTGCCCAAATTGCGACTGGACCTTGAAACTCCTGGTCCGCAATTGATGTCGGAGCTCTTCGCCAGACCCGCAACCGCGTACAAGCTGGAAATTGGGTTTGGAGGCGGGGAGCACCTTGCCCGACAGGCCAGTGAAGACTCCAAAACAAACTTTATCGGCGTTGAACCATTCATAAATGGCATGGCTAAAATGTTGGCCGCCATCGAAGACAACAAGCTCTCAAATGTCAGGCTCTACGACGATGATGCCACCCAATTGCTGGACTGGCTGCCCGAAGCATCACTGGATCGCATCGATCTGCTCTATCCCGACCCATGGCCAAAAAAACGTCATTGGAAGCGCAGGTTTGTCAGCCTGGTAAATCTGCAAAGATTCTGGCGGGTTCTCAAACCAAACGGGCAATTCAGGTTTGCCTCCGACATCGATACCTATGTGAACTGGACCCTCAATCATGTCCATCATCACGGAGGATTCGTCTGGACGGCCAAAAGCTCCGCAGACTGGAACCAACCGTGGGAAGGATGGACCAGAACCCGCTACGAGGCCAAAGCTATCCGCGAAAGTCGCACGCCCTGCTATTTGGTGTTCATCAAAAGCTGATCACCAAACCCGCCGGTGCCGATCAAACCTTGATCGTATTTCAAAGATTTTTGTTTGACCGTGCGTTTTCTATAAAAACGCATCAACCCGCTCGACTGCCCAATCTGCCGCAATCAGCACTGCGGATATAGCCAATACAGCACGCGCGCGAACCCACACGACGTCAGGCATGTTACGCAGGGTCAAAACGATTGGCCAAGCCAGTAGAACGATTGCGATCTGTCCGACTTCTACGCCAATGTTGAAGGCAAGCAAGCTTTGCCAGACATTGGGAGCATCCACTTCCAAAATCTGCCGCAGCATGAATGAGAAGCCGAATCCGTGCAGCAACCCAATGCCTGTGGTTATAGCGATGGCGCGTCTCTCATCTCCCAGAGTCTCTACAGGACGAAGGACAACCATTGCGGCTGCGTAGATAATCGACAGCGCTATTGCCAGTTCGATTGTTGGAATGAACCACGCACCGGTTGGGGCCACTCCGAAAAAACCAAGGATGAGTGTAACCGTGTGACCGACCGTGAATCCGGTTACGCGCCCCAGCAAGCCCCGAAGTTGGTGCGCACCGATAATCATGCAGAGCACGAATAGGACATGGTCCAGACCACCGAAGATGTGATTGATCCCTTCAACAAGGAATGACAAAGCTGCAGCCGAGGCAGATCGGGAAATTCGAACTGGTGTATCCATCAACCCGGTACTTCGAAATGTCCGAACATCTTCGCCACGATAGTCGATGATCAGATTTGCGGTTTGGTCCTGCCCGGGCAAATTCGGATTGGCCGAATTCGATATTTGATATGAGCTAACCGGCCCCGTTTTAAAGTGAAGATGAACATCCACTATCGTGTCACCAACATAGGTCTCTCCGATGCCGGGCGGATAAGTTTCATTGGTATCAAATACGGATATTGCCTCGGACCGTGTTGCGAATTTTGGTTGGTAGCCAATTGGATAGGCACGTAAACCCGTTACCTGCGGTCGCAACATGCCTGCATCAACTTCCACGGACAGCGCTGCACCGGCAATTTTGCCCAAACCCTCTGGATTTTCTTGCAACATGTCCTGTGCGAGGTAGTGCATCAGGGCTCCATTTTCCTTTCGGTTGTAGGTGTAAGGAGCAGGTTCTGCCAGACCGTCGCTGTTTTGAGGGCCGACCAACCCCGCCACCAGATAGGCCATTGGTGCGCGCAAATAAATGTCCATACCAAGATCAGTGTGGATCACGTGATAGATTCGGACGTTCTGGTTGAGCTTGAAATGGGCTTGCGCCGACATTGAAACGAAGCTGACAATCAGGGCTATGATAACAATTTTAAGTTTCATGATTTTACCTCGTCTGCGGCAATTTTCGTTGGCGCGCTGGCTTGGAGAATGGTCAGACCGGTGAGTTTCCACTGGCCACTTTCCTCAACCACATCCAGCAGGGCTCGGTATTCCACAATTCTCCGATGCTGGTGTCCCCAATGCCCACCGCTGACCCACGCATTCCAGCTACCGAGAATTTGACTCCCCGTTTCAATGTAGAAAATGTCTTCCACCCTGATGTCATTGATCTTGTCGGTTTGCGCGATGGCCCCCGATGGCAGGGAAACGGAGAGTCCGCGGCGCATCTCGGATTCAACTCCGGATGTGTTCTCACTCGTCACAAATGGCTGGAGTGCTGACTTGAATCGATCCTGATTTTTCTCCGACATCGCGGCAGTGAAGTTTGATAGCAGGCCGGAAAGTATGACTTCTGCCTTCACCGGATCCGGAGTACCGAAGTTCGGCACACGAATGTCGACCTTTGTTGGGAACAGGAATATGGCAGCCGTAAAACTGGATGCAGCAAAAGCCATCATGACCGGACGGTGTTTGTCGCGGAATGCAAAAATACCGGCTGAAACGGAGAAGGCGATCAACAGCAACGTCAGATGAGGCAGCTTCAGTATCTTGGAGGTGTC
>JBPCWM010000304.1:0-5135 GCA_051009515.1 Rhizobiaceae bacterium
ATATTATATTGATGGTGCCAGCTGGTGCTGCCGTGGACGCCCAAATGGACGTTTTACGCCCGCTGCTGGAAAAGGACGATCTTATCATCGATGCAGGCAATGCGCATTTCGAAGACACCAATCGACGCGCGGCAAAAGCTGATGAAGCTGGTGAGATGTTTTTGGGTATCGGCGTTTCCGGGGGTGAAGAAGGAGCCCGCCATGGCCCATCCATCATGGGTGGTGGAGACAAGGCTGCATGGGATCGTGTGGAACCTGTTTTGGATGCCATATCTGCCAAATACGAAGGCCAGGCCTGTGCCACATGGATGGGCCCCGGCGGTGCCGGTCATTTTGTCAAGATGGTTCACAACGGAATTGAATATGCCGACATGCAAATGATCGCCGAGGTGTACGGACTGATGCGTGACGGGTTGGGGCTGGAGGCCGCCGAAATTGCGCAGATATTTGAAGACTGGAACCGTGGTCCACTGAAATCCTATCTGATTGAGATATCGGGAAAAGTGGCTGCTGCGGTCGACGCAAAGACCGGCAAGCCCGTGCTCGACATTATTCTCGATTCAGCCGGTCAAAAAGGCACTGGGCGCTGGACGGCGATTGAAGCCCTGAACCTGGCTTCACCAGTTTCTGTTATTGATGGCGCGGTCGCCGCCCGCAACCTGTCGTCGCGGTTGCAAGAGCGCAAAAACGGCGAGGCCCTGTTTGGAGCAAGCCCATCGACAATTCCAGCTGACTCCCTTCCGTTTTCGATGATGGAAAATGCATTATTGGCCGGTAAAATTGCTTGCTATGCACAGGGCTTTGTCATGCTTTCCGCTGCTTCGGATAACTATGACTGGTCGCTCCCCATGCCTGAAATTGCTGAAGTCTGGCGTGAAGGATGCATCATCCGCTCCTCCATGCTCAATGACATGGCCAGCGCCCTTTCAGACGATGCAGATCTCAATCTCATGTTTGCAGATTACTTTGCAGACATTTTGCGTAACACACATGATGAACTGCGCAAGCTGGTAGCTATTGCAATCAGCCATGGCCACAGCGTGCCGGCTCTTGCAACAGCAGTCTCCTATTTTGATACCATGCGCACATCGCGCGGCACCGCCAATATGATACAAGGGCAACGGGATTTCTTTGGGGCCCATTCCTTTGGGCGGCTGGATGCCGAAGGTGCCCATCATGGCCCCTGGGGCATAAGCCAAAACTAGCCGCAAGCGACACGAGCCAAATTTAGGAGAGACTAGTAATGTTGCTTGGATGCATCGGAGACGACTTTACCGGATCAAGCGATCTGGCCAATACACTGGCCAAACAGGGCATGCGCACAGTCCAGTTCACCGGAATACCCGATCAGAACGCCGATCCGGAAATTGAAGCTGGCGTGATAGCACTGAAATCACGTTCGGTTCCAGTCCATCAGGCAGTTCAACAATCACTGGCGGCGCTGGAATGGCTGAAGGCACAAGGCTGCCAGCAATTCCTGTTCAAATATTGCTCGACATTTGATTCAACGCCGCAAGGCAATATCGGACCCGTTTGCGATGCTCTGGCAGAAGCACTTGACGCGCATCAGGTTATTGTTTGCCCGGCCTTTCCAGGTACGGGCCGGTCCATTTATCAGGGGCACTTATTCGTAAATGATGTGCTCCTGAACGAGAGCGGCATGCAAAACCATCCGCTCACTCCCATGACAGATGCGGATATAAGGCGTTGGCTGAAGCCACAAACCAAGTTTGAAGTGGGCCATGTGGCAGCTGCGGATGTATTGGAAGGGACGCAAGCCATTTGCGCGGCACTGGAACGTGAACATGGCGAGGGCAAACGCCTGATTGTGGTGGACGCCACGAGAGACGCAGATCTGCATGACATTGGTGCGGCAGCAGCAGACCTGCCATTGGTTACGGGCGGCTCGGGCATTGCCTTGGGATTGCCGCAGAATTTCAATCAAAAAGGCCAACTGGCTGGCAGTTCCAACACTTGGCATGGAGAAGACGGAAAATGCGTTATCCTCTCAGGCTCGTGCTCGATAGCAACACGTGCACAGGTGGAACTGCACCAGAAAAGCCATCCAGGTTTTGAAATCTCGGCAGCCGATGTGATCGAAGGAAGGCTTGCAGCCGAAGAATTGACCAAATGGCTGGTTGAGCAGGATGGGATTCCCCTTGCCTTCAGTTCGGCAGACCCGGAGATTGTCAATCAAATTCAGGATAAATTTGGTCGTGAGCGAGCTGCACAAGCGATTGAAGATTTTTTTGCAGAGACTGCACGACAATTGGTTGCCGCCGGTGTGGCCCGTCTGATCACTGCAGGTGGAGAAACATCGGGCGCTGTGGTCGAAGGATTGAATTTGAAAAACCTGGAAATCGGACCGGAAATTGCTCCCGGTGTACCTGCCCTTCGCGCGGGACCGGACCTGGTAATCGCGCTTAAATCCGGAAATTTTGGCCAGCCGGCGTTCTTCACCCGAGCCGCAGACATATTGGCAGGCAAGGTCAATGAGTGAGGACACCAAACTTCGGGAGCATATCTGTCTTTTGGCCAAATCACTTTTTGACCGTGGCCTGACGGGTGGTAGCACCGGAAACATCTCCTCGCGTACGTCCGATGGCGGTCTGCTGGTTTCGCCAACCGGGACCAGCTTTGGACGCCTGGACCCTGCCCGACTCAGCCGTTTCAATGCAAAGGGCGAGTTGATTGATGGCGATCCCCCCACCAAGGAAATGCCGCTGCACATGGCCTTTTACGACACTCGCAGCACCGCTAATGCAGTTGTGCATTTGCACTCGTGCCATTCGGTGGCCTGGTCTTTAATGCCGGATGTAAATCAAGACAACTTCCTGCCACCGCTTACCCCTTATGCAATAATGAAACTGGGCAAGGTTAAACTGCTGCCCTATTTCAGACCTGGTGATCCCAAAATGGGAACTGCGGTGCGTGGACTGGCCGGTAAGCGTAGTGCTGTCATGCTGGCCAATCACGGCCCGGTCGTTGCCGCCAAGGATGTGGAAGCCGCCTGCAATGCGATTGAAGAGCTTGAAGATACCGCGCGTCTCGCCATTTTGATGCGCGGCTTCAACGCTACTCAGTTGACCGAAGATCAGGTGAGCGATCTGGTCACACATTTTGATGTGGAATGGGAAACATGACAAAATTTTCAGCCAATCTTGGATTTTTATGGACCGACCGCTCCCTGCCCGATGCAATTCGCGCAGCCAAGTCTGCTGGCTTTGACGCGGTTGAATGCCATTGGCCCTATGACACGCCAGCCGAAGACGTTGCAGCCGCACTGACTGAGACCAACCTGACAATGCTGGGTTTGAACACGCGTCGTGGTAATCCTGATCAAGGTGACAATGGGTTGGCAGCAATCCCCGACCGGGTTGAAGAAGCCCGCGCCGCCATTGATGAGGCCATCAATTATGCTGTCGCCATCGGAACAGCCAACATCCACGTCATGGCGGGATTTGCGCAAGGAAAACTAGCTCGTGATACGTTCATAACCAACCTGCGCCGCGCCTGCGATTTCGCTGGCGCAAATAATCAGTCCATCTTGATTGAACCGCTCAACACCTACGACGCTCCGGGTTACTTCCTCTCCACCACGACTCAGGCTGAGGCTATTATCGAGGATGTGGGGGCAGATAATCTCAAGCTCATGTTTGACTGTTATCACGTCCAGTTGATGGAAGGGGATTTGTCCAACAAACTGGAGCGATTAAAACCTGTTATTGGCCATATTCAATTTGCCTCTGTGCCAGACAGAGGGGCACCTGATCATGGCGAAATCAACTACAGCCATCTGTTCAAGCATATTGATGAACTGGGGTATGACATGGCACTGGGGGCTGAATACAAGCCCCAGGCCTCTACTGATGATACACTGGACTGGCTGAAATCTTTAAAACAGTAATGATTATCTTGCAGCGATGATATCGCGAATAGCTTCCAGAAAACGCATCACTTCTGCCTCGCTATTATAGTGGCACATTGACACCCGCACGCAGGAAGGCAGTCCGAGCGGATCCAGAATGTTGCCTGAATAATGATCTGCCTTGCGGATGTGGACACGGATTCCACGCTGGTTCAATTCCTCAACCAAATCTCCGGCATCTATCCCGGAAATATTCATGGCCACCAATCCCTCGCGCTGAGGATTGTCAATTCCACCGATCACCTGAACTTGGTCATAATCAGCCAGACCTTTGAGATTTCCCGTGCCATGCAACATGGCATCAGTGAGCGATTTTTCCTGGGCATGGATAGCCCGGCCTGCCGCTTCAATGCGTTTGCGGCGATCTTGCGAGTCTGTGAAATGTGACCCAACCCACTCAAAATATTTCACCACTTCTGAAAAAGTAGCGTAGGAACCGGTGTCGCGGGTTCCCAGTTCCCAATTTTCAGAAGGTCCCCCAATCAGCGAATCGTGAGGCAATCTCGCCATACGGTCTGAAATCCACGCCATGCCATAGCCATGGCGCGAAAACACCTTGTAGGGCGAAATCGCGTAACCATCGATGTTGTAGCTGTCGATATCCAAGCCACCATGGGCTGCATGCTGAATACCATCCACGATAATGTAGCAATCCGGGGAGACAGCTCGAATGGTTTTAACAATAGAAGCAATATCTACACCCATCCCTGTGACTGGTGATGTATGGATGATGGTTGCCACACGGGTATCAGCCGTCACATGCGGTGCGTAGTCGTCAGCAGTGACCGTTCCTGTGGCATTGTCGTGTTGAACAGCGATATAGCTCTTACGCGCAATTTTTGCCCAGCGCTGAGCCGCACTTCGCGATGCGGGATGCTCCAATGTGCTGCCAACAACGTTACCGCCTTCCGGCGACTCCAGAATCGCATTGCTGATCAACCGAAACAAAAGTTCCGTCCCGCTCTCGCCGACAAAAATTTGGCCCGAACTCGCATTGAGGAAAATCTTCGTGTCGGCCTTGGCCCTGTCGATTACATCAACCAATTCTCTCGACGCAGCATTTGCCCGCCCTTGATTATCAGGAATTGCCGCAAATTTCGTCGACACATCAACCACGGATTTTAGCGTCAGAGCACCGCCTGCATTTTCGAAGAATATCCGCGAACCCTGTTCAGGACAGGTATCCACATGGGCGAATTTATCGCGA
>JBPCWM010000305.1:0-12804 GCA_051009515.1 Rhizobiaceae bacterium
AAGCGAATAGGCGTTGCGGCACTACTTTCCCGGTGACCTTGTTTTTACAGGCGACGCAGAGCCACCCGGTCAACGGCATGGTCTGCCCCCTTGTGCAAGACAAGATCAGCGCGTTGGCGCGTTGGCAGAATGTTTTCGCGCAAATTGACCAGATTGATGCGTGACCAAAGATCCATACCGATGGCAAGCGCTGCATCATCCGATATCTGGCTGTAACGATAGAAGAAAGATTCAGGCTTCTTGAAGGCCGTATCCCGCAGACGCATGAAGCGAGACATATACCAGTCCTGAATGATCTCCTCATCCGCATCAATATAGATGGAAAAGTCAAAATAATCGGAGACGAAAGGAACGGAATTGCCGTCTTTTGGCAGATCGTTAACCTGTAAAACGTTGATACCTTCAAAGATCAGGATATCTGGTTGATCGACTGTATTGAATGCATCCGGCACGACATCATAGACCAGATGGGAATAGACCGGTGCCTGAACATTGCGCTCGCCTGCCTTAATTCTGGACAGAAAATCGAGAATGCGACGCCGGTCAAAGCTCTCCGGAAATCCTTTCCGGTCCATCAACCCCTGTAACCGCAATTCGGCATTGGGCAGAAGAAAACCATCCGTGGTGATCAGATCGACCTTCGGGCTGGCTGGCCATCGGGTCATCAACTCGCGCAGGATACGGGCTGTGGTGGATTTCCCCACAGCAACGGAGCCAGCGATTCCGATAACAAAGGGTGTTTTTTGGCCACGCAGATTTAGAAACTGACTGCGCTGTTTGAACAGTCCGATTGTGGATTCTACATGAGAAGCCAGAAGGCGCGACAAAGACAGGTAGATGCGGAGCACTTCATCCAACTCAACCGGATCATCCAGTGCCCGCAACCGCATGACTTCCTGTTCCGAAAGGGTCAAAGGTGTGTCAGCGCGAAATCGCGCCCACTCGTCGACTTCAAACTCCAAATAGGGGGACGGTTTTTTCAAGGGATCAGCTTTGGTCGGTTTTGCGGGCTGACTTTTCGGCAAGACCTGATTGCGCGGTCCGCCGTTCAAGTTCCGCCATGACCTGTTCAACGCTCACCCCCTTCATGTGCAGCACGACCAGCAGATGATACAACAGATCGGCAGCCTCATCTCGCAATCCGTCACAATCGCGTGCCAATGCCGCAATCACGGTCTCAACAGATTCTTCGCCCAGTTTTTCAACCGCTTTTTCAAGTCCCATACCCACAAGCTTTCGGGTCCAGGAGGAAGAATCATCACTGGCTGCCCGACCGGCAATTATGGATTCTAAATCCGTGAGGTTGAATTTGCTCTTATATTCCAAAACGCTGTCACTATATTTTTTGCCGCGTAGGAATACCATTGCGGGTCATATGTTCTTTTGCCTGTGCAATTGTGAACGTGCCAAAGTGAAAAATCGAGGCTGCCAAAACCGCACTTGCATGCCCTTCTTTCACAGCTTCTACCAAATGATCAAGAGTGCCTGCCCCTCCTGAGGCGATAACGGGTACGGAAACGGCGTCTGCAATGGCCCGCGTCAGAGGCAGATTGAAGCCATCCTGAGTGCCGTCACGATCCATTGAGGTGAGCAGGATTTCACCCGCTCCCTTGGCTACCATCAATTCTGCAAAGCCAACAGCTTCAATGCCGGTCGGAGTGCGCCCACCGTGGGTAAAGATCTCAAATCTTTCAGGTTCACCAGGTGCGTTGACCTTCTTGGCGTCAATTGAAGCAACGATGCACTGATTGCCGAACTTGTCAGCAGCGCGCGCTATCACGTCAGGATCATTCACCGCAGCCGTGTTGAAAGACACTTTGTCAGCTCCGGCGAGCAAAAGATTGCGCACATCTTCCACAGATCTGACCCCACCTCCGACAGTCACCGGCATGAAACACTGTTCCGCAGTTCTGGCTACAACATCCAGAATGGTTCTGCGATTGTCTGATGAAGCGGTGATGTCCAGAAAGCAGAGTTCATCGGCACCCGACTCGTCATAGGCTTGCGCTGCCTCTACAGGATCACCGGCATCGATCAGGTCCACAAAATTTATCCCCTTGACGACCCGACCATCCTTCACGTCGAGGCAAGGAATTATTCTTGTTTTCAGCGTCATGCGGCCTGCTCCAGCAATTGCAAGGCCTCGCGCGGATCAATCCGTCCATCATACAGGGCGCGGCCGGTAATTGCTCCTTCAAGGATGCTGGCATCTTTCTGCACAAGTCTGCGAATATCATTCATGGAGGCCAGACCGCCGGAGGCGACAACTGGAATAGCAGTATTTTGTGCAAGTTGCAGTGTGCTGTCCCAATTTATCCCGGTCAGCACTCCATCGCGATCAATATCAGTGTAGATAATGGCGCTCACTCCGGCATCCTCAAACCGGGCAGCCATTTCTACAACTCCCAATTGAGAGGTTTCAGCCCAGCCTTCAACGGCCACATGGCCTCCCTTGGCATCGATACCCACAGCGATATTTCCTTCAAACCGCCTGCAAGCTTCCCGAACCAGGTCGGGATCGCGAACAGCCACCGTGCCAAGGATGACCCGTGATATCCCCTTGTCCAACCAATATTCAATATGCTGAAGGTTGCGAATGCCACCGCCCAACTGCACCGGATTGCTGGTAGATCTCAATATGGACTCAACCGCATCTCCATTCACCGCTCGACCCGCAAATGCACCGTCCAGATCGACCACATGCAGATACTGAAAGCCTTGGCCTTGAAAGGCACGAGCCTGGTCGCCCGGATCGGTGTTATAAACAGTTGCCTGATCCATATCGCCCAGCTTGAGCCGCACACATTCTCCACCCTTCAGGTCAATTGCTGGAAACAGGATCATGGAGCCCACCTTAGAAAATTGCCGATCAGCGCGAGACCCAGGGTCTGGCTCTTTTCGGGATGAAACTGAGTGCCCACCATGTTGTCGCGGGCAATAATGGCGGTCACATCCATTCCGTAGTCCGTGGTGGCAACAATGCAAGTCCTGTCCACAGGCTCAAAATGATAGGAATGAACAAAATAGGCATGTAATCCGTCTGGCCCCGTTTCAATATCGGCCATTACCGGGTGATCTGAGATGCAGCTCAGGATATTCCAGCCAATTTGGGGAATTTTCAAAGACGGATTTTCGGGCTGCATTTCTACGACCTGCCCTTCTATCCAGCCCAGACCATCGGTTGTGGACTTTTCCAACCCGCAGCTGGCCATAAGTTGCATGCCCACGCAGATTCCAAGAAATGGAGTTCCACCGTCCCGCACTTGCTCATGCAGAACCTCCACCATGCCGGTCACCTGATCAAGACCAGCCCGACAGTCTGCATAGGCTCCAACTCCTGGCAAGACGATTCGGTCGGCGGAACGCACTCGCTCCGGATCAGAGGTGAGATCGATGGTTGCGCCAATACCGGTTTCACGGGCAGCCCGTTCAAAAGCCTTGGTTGCCGATTTCAGATTGCCTGAACCGTAATCAATTATTGCAACACGCACTGTTCAGAATTCCTTCGCGGGAAACAAACCGATAGAACCATTTTCAGACATCGGGCCGTGCTTCACTCGCCACTTTGTTAATCCGTCCGGACCGGGGGACTGTTCAACTGATCCGTCCATCTGCCGATCAACCACTTGCCCCACAAAACGAGCGATGGCCCCCTCTTCGCTCGTGGCATCGACCACACCAATCATGTCCAGGCCAGAATCCTCCAATCGGGAGCGACAGAGCTGCCGCCCTTCGAGAAAAAGATAAACTCCGGGCAGACCGGCCAGACATACAGCAACAGGCCATAAAGAAGTGGCCAGCAGACCCGTCATGCCCGCCAGAAACAAGCAATATCCCCCAAGCGTCCACCACAATTTGTGAAAAGTCAGCCAGAATGGCGGGACAAGCAGAGCCCATTTCGCCAGATCTTCCGGCACGGCCACCAGTTTACTGAACTGAGCCTCATCCGCATTCTGTGCCTTTGCAGTAAAGTACTGCGAAGGGCCATGTATCGTATAAATCATGAGTCCCGCACCATCAGCTGCTCAATGTGCCCTTGGTCGATGGAATCGCATCACCCACCCTCCGATCAGCTTCCGTCGCCAGACGCAGGGTCCGGGCCACGGATTTGAAGCAGGTTTCTGCAATATGGTGGGCATTGACACCATAATGGGTTTTAACATGCAGCGTGATCCGGGCCGCCTGAGCCACAGCATTGAAGAATTCCCGAACCAACTCGGTATCAAATGTGCCGATCTTTTCGCGCGGGAAATCAACATCCCAGACAAGAAAGGGGCGACCCGATACATCTATTGCAGCACTGGTCATGGCTTCATCCATGGGCAGATCGAACGACGCATAGCGGCGAATGCCGCGACGATCTCCCAAAGCTTCATTGATGGCCTGACCCAGGGCAAGCCCGCAATCTTCTACGGTGTGATGATCATCAATGTGAAGGTCGCCCTGCGCAATCACTTTCATATCAATTAGAGAATGTTTGGACAATTGCTCCAGCATGTGATCGAAAAACCCGACACCGGTTGAGATTTCGAACTGGCCGGTGCCGTCAATTGACACCTCGACCGATATATTCGTTTCGTTGGTGGTACGCGTAATGCTGGCAGTGCGGGCCATGGACAGGCTCCGGAGTTTTGGAATTAATAGCTGGGCGCTGTCTTACAGACCCAGCAGCACAGACGCAATTGTAATCCGGGAATCATTCCATACATAGAGGCACGGTGCAGCGTGCCGACAGGGCGACTGCGATATATCACGTTTGGAGAACGAAGTGAGTAAAGACAATCAATCATGGCTACCTGCCATACATGCCACCACGATTATCATGGTGCGCAAAGATGGCGAGGTTGTTATTGCCGGTGACGGGCAGGCCTCAATGGGGCAAACCATCATGAAATCCAATTCCCGCAAGGTGCGCCGTCTTGGAAATGGCGATGTGATCTGCGGCTTTGCAGGATCTACCGCAGACGCTTTTACACTTCTGGAACGGCTGGAGGCCAAACTGGAGCAATATCCTGACCAATTGATGCGGGCTTGTGTTGAACTTGCGAAGGACTGGCGCACCGATCGCTATTTGCGTCGCCTTGAAGCCATGATGCTGGTGGCAGACAAGAAAGTAAGTCTCTGCCTTACCGGTGTCGGTGATGTGTTTGAACCGGAAGAAGGCGTTATGGCAATCGGATCAGGTGGCAATTATGCCCTTGCAGCGGCCAGAGCCCTTTATGAAACAAATCAAAAACCGCGCGACATCGCCGAAAAGGCAATGAAAATTGCCGCAGATATTTGCGTTTACACAAACCACAATCTGATTGTGGAAACATTGCAAGAAGACAAGTAGGGGTCACTCAATTCAATGAGCAATACAAATTTTTCTCCACGCGAGATCGTGAGCGAGCTCGACCGCTACATTATCGGGCAAAATGACGCCAAACGGGCCGTCGCTGTCGCCATGCGCAATCGCTGGCGTCGCCAACAACTGGAATCACCCATGAAAGAAGAGGTGATGCCCAAAAACATATTGATGATTGGCCCAACGGGCGTGGGCAAGACCGAAATTTCCCGCCGTCTGGCCAAATTGGCTGGTGCACCTTTTATCAAGATTGAAGCCACCAAATTCACCGAAGTTGGCTATGTAGGCCGCGACGTGGAACAAATCATTCGTGATCTGGTGGAAATCGGCATTTCTCTTGTTCGCGAAAAGAAACGCGAACAAGTCAAAGCCAAGGCCCATCTGGCAGCTGAAGATCGCGTACTGGACGCGCTGGTAGGCAGCACGGCCAGCCCGTCCACCCGATCAAGTTTCATGAAGAAGCTGCGGGAAGGCGAACTTGATGACAAGGAAATCGAAATCGAGGTTGATGACACCGGTTCACCCCTGGGCGGAATGGACATTCCCGGCATGCCCGGTGGGCAGATGGGCATGATCGACCTTGGAGACATTATGTCAAAAGCCATGGGTGGACGAAAGAAAAAGCGCAAAACCTCGGTCAAGGAGAGTTACGATCTGCTGATCGCAGAGGAAAGCGACAAATTGCTGGATGACGATCAGGTGGTCACCGAAGCAATCGCCGCCGTCGAGAATAATGGCATTGTTTTCCTCGACGAGATCGACAAGATTGCAGTGGCTGGAGAGCGTGGCGGAACCGTCTCGCGCGAAGGCGTGCAGCGGGATCTCTTGCCGCTGGTAGAAGGCACGACTGTTGCCACAAAATATGGTTCAGTAAAAACAGATCACATTCTGTTCGTTGCCTCCGGCGCGTTCCACGTCTCCAAACCATCCGACCTGCTGCCCGAGTTGCAGGGTCGTTTGCCAATTCGCGTCGAGTTACGTGCGCTCACCAAGGAAGATTTCGTCCGCATCCTTACGGAAACCGAAGCGAGCCTGATCAAGCAATATGTAGCGCTGATGGGGACCGAAGAGCTTGAGCTCGAGTTCACCGACAACGCCATTGACGCGCTGGCCGATATTGCCGTTGAACTCAATTCGTCGGTGGAAAATATCGGAGCGAGACGGTTGCAAACCGTGATGGAGAAGGTGCTGGATGAAATTTCATTCGATGCACCGGATCGGGCAGGCGAAACCATCAAGGTTGATGCTGAATTTGTGCGCAAGAATGTGGGCGATTTGGCGAAAAACACGGACCTTTCGCGCTACATACTCTGACTTCGAAAAGGTCGCCAAAACAGCAGCGTTGCAACGCCTTGAATCGGTGCAGGCACATAAATTTGAAAGCGCGCGGTCATTTGCCGCTTGTTCTACACATTTTTCCGCAATAAGAGTGAATGATGACAGTCGCACGCCTCTTCTCATTAATGATTGTAACCGCATTTTTGTGGTCCACTCAAATTGCCCATGCTGTTACGCTGGTGCCACCCGGTAACCGTAATGCTGAGCAGCCAAAGATCCCCGGTGGGTCCATCAAGCGGACCCGCAGCACGCGAGGCAGTTTTGAAAAGAAATATCAAAAGATTCGCAATCTGCTGGCTCGCGATCGCAAATTGATGTCCAAAATCAAAACCGCTGCGCGTACTCAAGGGATTGATCCGATCCATATTATTGGAGCCCTGGTGGGTGAGCACACCTATAATGTGGATGCAAAGGACCGGTTACAGTCCTATTATGTTAAAGCCCTATCCTATCTTGGCCAGGATATGACTTTTAAATATGGCAGGGTCAAATTGAAGACTCTGATCCGTCAGCAGCCTTTTGCCCGCTGCAACTCAATCCGCAATGCATACGATCAGTGGACCTGCCGGGAGCTGGTTTGGGACAGAACCTACAGGGGCAAGTCCTATGGTGGAACCAAATGGCCCAATAATCGATTCGGGGCCGTTTTCTTCCAGCCTCTCTATGCTGGACAGACATTCGGTCTTGGCCAGCTTAATCCACTAACAGCGCTGAAAGTTAATGATATCGTACGGGCCAAATCGCGGCGTGAACCAAAACTTTCAATCAACAATGCTCCGCTCATTTACAACACGATCATGGAGCCAGATTCCTCACTGCTCTATATGGCTGCAGTGCTGCGCCACTCCATCGATTCCTATCGCAACATTGCCGGTTTTGACATTTCCCAAAATCCTGGCGTCACGGCGACGCTCTATAATTTGGGCAATGTGACGATCAGGGCGTCACGGCTCAAATCAAAAAATGACAAGCGCCGGGCCGCGGGAAAGAAGCCCGCGTTGCCACAGGAAAACTACTATGGTTGGCTGATCAACGACAAATTGTCTGATTTACGTTCATTGCTCTAAATACTCCAGCAAGTGCTGAATTTGCTCTTCGCTTAAATCATCGATTTTCTGGGCCAGACGATTGGTTAGTCGGGTCGCCGATGCAGACAGATTTGAGGTGTCCAACGTTATCTTTGGATCAGACAGGTTGGCCAATTCCTGTAATATGTCAGCATCATCCCAGATGACGTTAAAATAACCAACAATGCGCTGGAGCAATGACCAGCTTGGCTTGCCTCTTTGACCGTGCTCCAAGGCTGAAAGATAGGCAGGTGATACGCCAATCGCCAAGGCCATCTGCTTTTGGGTCACACCGCGTTCGCCACGCAGTTTCTTCATGTGAAGTCCAAACGGGGTCACAATCACGACCGTCCTTTTGGCTTTCGAATACGCACATAGAGGGCCCCTTCTCCCCCATGCGTCGCGTGACTTTCCCGGTGTCCGTTGACAAGTTGGGCGAAGGCGGGAAGCGCCAACCAGCGCGGAACATTGGATTTCAGGACGCCTCGACCCTGGTCTCCCTTGCCGGTAATCACCAGAACCATACGGTAATTGGCGCGCTGAGACATTTGCAGGAAGTCAAGCAGGGCAAAACGGGCCCTGTCCTGTGTCATGCCATGAAGATCAATGCGGGCATCGATGGCCTGTTTACCTCTGCCCAGATTTCGTGCGATGCGCTCCTCAATCGGATGAGATTGATTCGAAACTGGTTGGGGTCGTGTATCTGAAATACCAGCATCCGGGCTGAAATTAAAAACGGAAGTCTTGGACTGCGAATTGATACCCTGCTGCGACGGCGACGGCGACGGCGATGCAGCAGCATCCATCAATCTGGCCATTTCATCCCGCAATATTGAACTGTTATGGTTTGGCCTGGGCGTAATAGTATCTGCAACGCGTTTCCATAATTGCCAGTCTTCTCGGGTGAGAGGTTTTGAGTGACTGTGTTTGGTCAGGTCTTTGGGTGGCTTAGATGTCATGGTGTCGGCACCAAAGTATGAAAGGTCGCCTTGCTGCGCACTTTTCCAGCAAGAAAACCGGCATGATGACCAGAACCGACAAATATGTCTCCCCGCTGCGGACCAACAATTGCTGATCCGGTATCCTGCGCAATCATCAACCGGCGCAGTGACGCGTCACCGTTCTCACAGCCGCCATCGGCACCACCAATCTTCGCATCCGGTACATCGACCCAGATCGGTAACCCATAGGCGTGGTGCCTAAAATCAACTGCCAGACTGCGCCCTGGTGCAAGAGGAACTCCGACCGCACCAATGGGACCTGCGTTGTGGTCCAACGTATTCACTTCCTTGAAGAATATATAGGAATGGTTCTGTGCCATAAGCTCGTCAATGTCTTTGGGATGATGACGCATCCAGTCAGCCAATATATCGGCTGTCATATCCTTTGCTGGTATTCCCAGTCGATCAGCCAGAATGCGCCCAATTGATGTGTAGGGGTGGCCGCTTTTTGCCGCATAGGTGATGCGCATGATCTCCCCATCCGGCAGCAACAAACGCGCAGATCCCTGGACGTGGACAAAAAACGCATCGGTTTTGTCCTTCAGCCAGGCGAGTTCCAACCCTCTCCGATGCAGAGCTCCAGACTGAATGGCCTTGCGGTCAAAATAAGGCTCTATTCCATTCTCACCAATACGCCCAAAAACAATAGTGTCGGTCATGCCTGCGGGACGGTTGGTAGGTGTCACCTCAACAAGGTCTGAAGGACGACGATAGAGGGGGACACAAAATTCCCCGCTGGAAGTGCGCGATGCCTCCACTTCAGGCTCGAAGTAGGCTGTAACAAAGCCTGATTTGTCACCTTCGTCGGAATATTTGTGGGGAATGAACCGGTTCTCAAAAAACCGGCGAGCCTGGTCTGGGTCCGGGTTCTCAAGAGCAAGTGCCTGATTGAAGGCCTGAGTTAAAACAGTTGACTTGCCAGAATCGGCAAGATGCCTCGCGCTGGATTTAAAGACCTCAAAGGCTGCTCGGTGATCGTCCAGATGCCATCCATGCAACCGCTCAAAGCACACCGGCTTCCAGGCTTTATCTGTTGGTCCTGAATCTGGCTTGGCAGAAGACATCATGACCGAACACCGGTTTTTGACCTATTCGTCCGTTGCGACCAGTTTCCAGTTTGGATCGCGGGATTTGACCGGGCGGGCAAAAGTCCAGATATCGATTACTTCTGCTACTTCCTGGAGATCGCCATCGACGACTTCATCAGCGCTGTCCAGTGTCGCAGATATCATTTGGCTGATAAACTTAACTGTTACCTGGGCCTCTTCCTTGTTCAGTTCTGCTGCCGTAATATTGGCTTTCTCAATACCGACAAAGCTCGCCTGTACCTTTTCACCGCGTTTTGTGCGCTCATCAATCACCGATGCGAAATTTTCGTAAACCTCGCGGGAGAGCAGACCCTTCAACGCTCGTTTGTCACCATCTGCAAAACCAGTAACAATCATTTCGTAGGCCATCTTGGCTCCAGAGATAAATTGTTCAGGCTCAAATGACGCATCTCGTGACAATATCGCGGTGAGACCCTGCTTCAAAGCTTTGTCCTTGCCGGCTATCTTCGCAATTTCCGCCTCTGCAGGACTGACGTCGCCTTCTTCACCGCGCTGACGCTTGGCTCCGGGAAGTGTCACTACATTGTCTTCCGCTTCCTGATTCGCCTCCTCTGTACCCACATAAGGTTCGTAGGGTGGGCGCTCATTGCCATTCCTTGTGCCCAAGACACTGCGCAACTTCCAGAATACGAAAAGAGCGACGGCGAGGGGCAGTAGAGTAAAAAGATCAAATTCCATAACTGGGCAGCTACCTTGGTGCGGAGAGACTGAAGAGGATTTTTTAATCCCGCTGTTGCAAATCATATAGGACGATAGTGAATTTCATTCAAATGCATTGATGACGCGTGAAATTTCTCAACGGTTTCCTATATAGAGAATACTACGTCTATCCGGGAAGTCCTGACCAATGCCTTTTTCGCTGGTTCCGTTTTTGTTGCTCGTCGTACCCATTATCGAGATAGGGGCCTTTATCGCAATTGGTGGACAAATAGGCATAGCTCCCACCTTGTTGATGATACTGGTGACAGCCATTATTGGCTCGATTTTATTGCGTGTTCAGGGCCTCAGTCTGGTTCGCGAAATTCAACAATCCGTCGCCGAAGGTCAGGTTCCTGGACGGGCTCTTGGTAATGGCGCCATGATCGTTGTGGCTGGAATACTGCTGCTGACTCCGGGCTTTGTTACTGATTCAATTGGTTTTTTACTGTTTGTCCCACCAGTTCGCAGCGCCATTTGGAGCTTTCTTGCCTCGCGAATAACCGTTGCGGGGCCAGGCGTTGACCCGTTTTCCCAGCACAATACGGCAGCGCGTGACAATCCATTTGACCAGGGGGCACAAACCATTGATCTGGACGCTGAAGACTATTCCACTGGTCCACCGAACCCAAATTCACCCTGGCACGATGATAAAACCCGCTGAATAAGGATTCCTTGCCAGTCAGGCGTTGGCGTGTTAACGCCCAATTCGATCTATATGGCGGAACCGCCACTCATCCCTTCAGAACCAGATTTTTTGAAAGCGTTATAGTTTTATGGCCAAAAAACCTACCAAAAAGGAAGAAGCTGAAACGGCTTCAGAAGCAGCTGCGACAAACGGAAGCGGAGAAGCCGCCTCTCTCAACGTTCTTGCCCAGTATATCAAAGACCTGTCGTTCGAGAATCCTCATTCGCCTCATTCGTTGCGTCCACGGGAAAATCAGCCAGAAATCAATATCAACATCAATGTCAACGCGAATCCGCTTTCTGAAACCGATTTTGAAGTCGAGCTAAAACTCGAAGCCGGTGCAGGTGAGGGTGCCGACACCATGTTCAATGTAGAATTGATATATGCTGGTGTGTTCCGCTTGACAAATATTCCAGAAGAAGCAGTGGCTCCTGCCATTTTGATCGAATGCCCGCGGCTACTTTTCCCTTTTGCTCGCCAAGTAGTCGCAGATGCGACCCGCAATGGTGGCTTTCCGCCTCTGATGATCGACCCGGTAGATTTTGCAGCCTTGTTCCAGCAGCGTATGGCTGAGGAACAAGTCAAATCACAAATGGCCAATTAAAGGCTGTACGTTACCTAGTTTGAAACAGATTGATCCCGCCTCGGGCGGGATCAATCTATAAGCTATTGCTGTCGGAGCCATTTTTTCCACACAGCATCTTCGCCGATTTCCTGAACCATAGCCTCATGTGCACTCAGCTCCGCATCCGTCAGTCGTGACGGCAAATCATGTGGCCTTTTTCGAATCACCTGATCCAACTCATTGCTTGAATCAGCCGCAGCGGCAGCCGTATCGCTTGCCACCTCCAAACTCATGCCCACCTGTCGCCCACCAGTTAGCTCAATATAAACATCTGCCAGTAATTCAGAGTCGAGCAGCGCACCGTGCAGGGTTCTTGATTCACGCGAAATTCCAAATCGGTCACACAATGCGTCGAGCGAATTTCGCGCACCGGGAAATTTGCGCTTAGCGATGGCCAGTGTGTCGACGACCCGGGTAATGTCGATTGGGGGCTGATTCACCCGTTTCAACTCAGCGTCAAAAAACCCGACATCAAATTTTGCATTATGGGCAATCAGGGTCCCATCGCCAAAAAAAGACAGAAATTTTGGTACAATCTCTTCAAATCGTGGCTTGTCATTGAGTTGCTCAAGTGAGATTCCGTGTATCCGCTCAGCGTCCGGATGAATTTCTCGATCACCGGGATGAAGATATTCATGAAATGTTTGTCCGGTTGGAAACCGATTGATCATTTCGATCGCACCGATCTCGATAATGCGGTCACCATCGGCCGGGTACAAGCCTGTGGTTTCTGTATCGAATATGATTTCTCGCAATGATCAGCGTCCCCCGGTCAGTTCATCAATTATCGATATCACCTGTGCGCGGGCATTTTCCAATCCTTTGGAACTATCCACAATATGTGTTGCCATTTCCCGTTTTTGCTCATCCGGTACCTGCCGGTTCAGGATTGCATCGAATTTTTCTTCGCTCATTCCCGGTCGTGCCAACACA
>JBPCWM010000306.1:0-19692 GCA_051009515.1 Rhizobiaceae bacterium
GAACAGGTTTCTGTGGCACAACTGGCGCAATTCATTCGTCCGCGCATTGAAGAAACATTTGAAATGATCCGCGATCGCATCAATCGGTCAGGGTTTGCAGGAGCCGTTGGGCGCCGCATTGTTCTGACAGGTGGCGCAAGTCAATTGGTTGGTGTGGGTGAGGTGGCTGCCAGAATCCTGTCTGCCAATACCCGGCTTGGCCGGCCAATGGGCATATCCGGACTGCCAAAAACAGCCAAGGGCCCAGCCTTCAGTGCGGCCTGCGGATTGCTCGCTTACCCGCAGGTTGCGGGCTCAGAATATATCGAACGCAGCTCATTTGCTGCAAATCTAGTCTCCGGAACAGGCGGTGGGTCATTTGCAAAAATGTCACGCTGGCTGAAAGAAAGTTTTTAACCGTACACCCCGCGCAGAACGGGGAAATTCAATCGGGCCATTCTCTCCAAAATGAGAGGCGATCAGGTGGCTCAAAGCAAAACGAGGAATGACCCATGACTCTCAACCTACAAAAGCCAGATATTACAGAATTAAAGCCGAGGATAACCGTGTTCGGTGTGGGCGGAGGCGGTGGCAATGCCGTCAATAACATGATCAATTCAGGTCTTGATGGTGTAGATTTTGTCGTCGCCAATACTGACGCACAGGCCCTGACGATGTCCAAGGCTGAGCGCCTCATTCAATTGGGCGTGGCAGTGACTGAAGGCCTTGGCGCAGGATCACAACCCGAAGTTGGAGCTGCCGCTGCAGAGGAATGCATTGACGAGATCAATGATCACCTCTCGGGTACTCACATGGCGTTTGTGACTGCGGGTATGGGTGGTGGCACCGGCACTGGTGCAGCGCCGGTCGTTGCACGCGCTGCGCGTGAAGCGGGTATTCTAACCGTGGGCGTGGTTACCAAGCCGTTCTCATTTGAAGGCAAGCGTCGTATGACTCTGGCCGAAGAAGGTATTGTCGAACTGCAGAAAAATGTCGACACGCTGATTGTTATTCCAAACCAGAACCTGTTCCGGGTGGCCAATGACAAAACCACATTTGCTGATGCGTTTTCCATGGCCGATCAGGTCTTGTATTCC
Source organism: Rhizobiaceae bacterium (assembly GCA_051009515.1). Classification (GTDB taxonomy): domain Bacteria; phylum Pseudomonadota; class Alphaproteobacteria; order Rhizobiales; family Rhizobiaceae; genus Pseudahrensia. Next base: position 1,077 of record JBPCWM010000306.1, read on the forward strand.
GGTGTTGCCTGCATCACCGACCTAATGGTGAAGGAAGGTCTGATCAACCTTGACTTCGCAGATGTTCGTTCCGTTATGCGTGAAATGGGCCGCGCGATGATGGGAACAGGTGAAGCCTCAGGCGAAGGCCGGGCCATGGCTGCTGCAGAGGCTGCAATCTCAAATCCACTACTGGATGAAACTTCAATGGCTGGTTCGCAGGGCCTTTTGATTTCAATCACAGGTGGCCGTGACATGACGTTGTTTGAGGTGGATGAAGCCGCAACACGCATTCGCGAAGAAGTGGACCCGGACGCCAATATCATTCTCGGTGCAACATTTGATGAAAGCCTTGAGGGTGTCATTCGCGTCTCTGTCGTTGCAACCGGTATTGATGCTGAAGTTTCTGCAAATGCCGCACCCAACACCCAGTTGATGCACAATGCTGCGGAGCGTTTGCGTCAATCGGCCATGTCCCGCCACGCTCAGACCAGTGAAGCAATTGAGGCGGAAACCAAGGTGGCTAGCGAGACTGCTGTTGATGCGGAGCTGGCAATTCCACCGGCACCATCATTGGAAATTGAACGCCCACAAGCGGCAGTTCCTTTTGAAGCAGACAGTCCGGCATAGGCTGACCCGATTTCGGATAATGAATTCCAAAACGCACTTGAAGAACAACTAACGAGTTCAATGGAAGAGCCAGAGACAGTTGCGTCACCTGATCCAACGGTCAAGATGCCATCTGTTGAAGACTTTCCGCCTGTTGCGCAGCAGGAAATGGCTGCAAACGCACCCACAGCGGCAGACGACAACGGCCCCATGGGGCTGTTGAAAAGGCTTGCAACCGGTCTTGGTGGATCCTCACACAGTGCTGAATCAGGCCAGGGCCAGGGAAGGTCTGCTGCTTCACCTGGGGTGCCGATGGCAGCGACACAGTCTGCAGCGGCACCAGCACCGCGTGAAGATAACAACCCTTATGCACCACCGCGCAACGGAACACTTGACGTTCACGGAAGGGCAGCACCGGCTACAAAGTCAATCAATGAAGAGGATCAGCTGGATATTCCAGCCTTCCTGCGTCGTCAGGCTTGAACCCACGATACTCCACCGAATCTTCTAAACACGCAACTTTGTGTTAATGCGGAGTTCGGCATTTTAACGTGCTTAACGTTTTGTAATGCTGACAGGAGCTATACTCCTGTCAGCATTTTTTATCGCATGAACTCAGTAGGTTAACGCAACGTTAACTTGTTAACATTCGGTAAGAAAGCGTGATTTGGAACCAAGGCCAACACAGGGTAGGAAAAGTATACGTGTAAGGACGCAGTTTGATTGTTCAGGGTTCTGCGGGGGCCGGCATGAAGATGTCGGAAAATTGGAACCCGATAATGCCGTCCTTTGGTGTTGGGAATAACTAAGTACCACAGACGGGAAGTCTTTGGGGTAGGGGTTTAAATGGGAACGAAAGTTTCGACCAAACAAAACACGCTGGCTGATCGTATTGATCTTACCGGCGCAGGGGTCCACAGCGGGAAATCTGTATCAATATCGTTGCTGCCCGCTGACGAAGATACCGGAATTGTATTTCAGCGTAATGATGTTCCTGTTCACGAACAAGTAGAGATACCCGCTGTAGTATCTGCCGTTGGTGCAACGGCACTTTGTACCGTTTTAGGAAATCCTGCTGGCGTCCACGTCAAGACGGTCGAACATCTGATGGCGGCACTGATTGCCCTGCATGTGGACAATGTGGTTGTCGAACTCGACAGCGCCGAGATTCCTGTCCTGGACGGATCGTCTGAAATTTTTGTTGATGCAATCGATCAGGTCGGCCTGAAACAGCAGGGGCGCAAACGTCGCTATCTGCGCGTTTTGAAAGAAGTAAGGTTTTCAATGGGTGAAAGCTGGGGTGTGTTTACGCCTCATGACACAACCCGTTATGAAGTTGAAATTGATTTCGAATGTGAAACCATTGGACGTCAGAAGTTTGAATCGGACATGACACCTGACGTGTTCCGCAAGGAATTGAGCCGTGCTCGCACCTTTGGCTTCATGAAAGATGTTGAACAGTACTGGGCGGCAGGATTCGCTCTTGGGTCAAGCCTGGAAAATTCAGTGGTGATTGGCGATGACAATGAGATCATCAATCCTGAAGGTCTTCGATATTCAGATGAATTCGTGCGCCACAAGACATTGGATGCTGTTGGTGATCTGGCCTTGGCTGGAGGCCAAATTCTTGGCTGTTTCAAATCCTACCGTGGTGGTCACAAATTGAACGCCATGGCTTTGCAACATCTCCTGTCAGACCCGGCCAACTATGAATGGACAGATGCTGAACCGGTTGTTCGGGGTGGTTCACGTGCTGAACTGCGGTCTGTTGCAACGGCAGCTTTTGCCGCTGACAAAAGTTGACTTTTTGTCCAGCCGACTGAGGGCCGGACAATTGCCGCAAGTCATCGCCGTAATTTCTGCCGCTAAATTAAGCATTGCCTCAAAAATGAACGATTTTGTTGGCAATGCTGATCGAGATCATTGTCTAGTGGCAATGACGGGGTTAAAAGAAGCACAACATTGAAGATGTTTGCTTTGCATTGGTGAGAATTGGCATGACAATACAAATCCATCCCGATCGACTTGCAGGGGGCAAGTTGGGAAAACTGGGCTTGATTGCTGCGGTGTTCGGCATATTGTTGAGCGCTTGTGCAAAAGAACAGGACATCAACGCTTTCGTTGATCCGACGGTTCCTGCTGATCAGACTTATAACGAGGCATTGGCCAATATCGATGCTGGCGACTACACTCAAGCTGAGCGCAAGTTCAAGAAGCTTGACCGTCAGCACCCCTATTCCAACTACGCCAAGAAGGCTGGCGTAATGTCCACTTATATCGCCTACAAGCAGGGCAATTATCCAGAGGCCATTGCTCAGGGTAGGCGGTTTGTCCAGTTGTACCCGGCCAACAAGGACGCCGCATACGCGCTCTATCTCGTAGGTATGTCCTATCACCGTCAGATTGCCGACATTACCCGTGACCAACGTTCGGCCAAACAGTCCTACCGCACTTTCAATGATCTCATTCAACGTTATCCAGACAGTGAATATGTTGAGGACTCCAAGCGCAAGATGCGCGTAGCGAAAGATCAACTGGCAGGTCAGGAAATGCTGGTTGGGCGATATTATCAGGAGCGCCGGGAACACCTTGCAGCTATTAATCGCTTCCGCGGTGTCGTTGAACAGTTTGAAGATACCCGCCATGTGGAAGAGGCCCTCGCCCGACTGACGGAATCATATTACGCGCTGGGTCTGACATCTGAAGCTCAGACAGCCGCAGCCGTTTTGGGGCACAACTTCCCCGACAGCCAGTGGTATAAGGATTCCTACAACCTCCTCGCCTCTGGCGGACTGCGTCCGCAAGAGAACTCAGGATCGTGGTTGTCACAGGCTTCAAAGCTAATTACCGGCACATAGGATTGCATAACTGGATGAGTCTGCGCAACGGGACTGGGTGACGGGCCCAGGCGACGCAACCCCGTGCGCGTTAAGCTTGTTGTTCCTTGTGGAGAAAATTTGGTACAAATCGGAAACATGCTGGTGACGGCCCTCTGCATTGGGTAAGACTCCAGTGTAACTGGCCAAAATTCTTCTGACCAAAGAGACTCATGCTTTCAGCTTTATCCATCCGGGATATTGTGCTCATTCGCAGGCTGGACCTCAGCTTCGATGGTGGGCTTGCTGTGCTGTCTGGAGAGACAGGTGCTGGTAAGTCGATCCTGTTGGACGCACTTTCACTGGCGCTTGGAGCACGCGGGGATGGTGATCTCGTACGTGTGGACGAAAAGCAAGGTCAGGTAAGCGCGATATTTGATGTTGAGCCTAATCACGCGGTGTTTGACCTTATTTCAGAGAACGGCCTTGATGTGGACACCCGTGAAGATGGAATAATCTTGCGTCGAACTCAAAATGCAGATGGACGCACACGCGCATTTATCAATGATCAGCCGGTGAGTGTTTCACTGTTGAAAGAAGTTGGGCAAATGCTGGTGGAGATTCACGGCCAGCATGAAGAACGCGCTATGGTTGACCCTGTGACCCATCGCGATCTGGTGGATGCATTCGGAAGTTTGCATGAGCAACGCGCGGCAGTAGCCGAGGCACACAGAGCCTGGCGTCAGTTGCAACAAAAACTGAAAACCCATGAAAATAAGTTGGAACAGGCTTCAAGGGATGCAGACTATCTGCGTTCAAGCGTGGAAGAACTCACCTTGCTTGATCCGCAGGAGGGTGAGGAAGAGGAACTGGCCGGACGCCGCCAGACCATGATGGCAGCAGAGACCATCGCTTCTGACCTTGATGAAGCCTATCAAGTCCTCGCCGGTCAAACCTCACCCATGCCGACGTTGATCAGCACTTTGCGCAAGCTTGAACGCAAATCATCTTCGGCCCCAGGGCTGCTTGATGACACCATTGAGTGTTTTGGAGTCGCGGTTGATGCACTTGCTCAGGCTGAAACAGAATTGGAACGTGCCGTTCGTCTTTCAGAATTCGACCCATTGGAGTTGGAGCGGGCGGAAGAACGGCTCTTTGCCCTTCGGGCCGCGGCGCGCAAGTACAAAGTGCCTGTGGAAGGATTGTCTGACCATGCTGAACAACTTAGCCAGGATCTGGCGGCCCTTGATGCCGGGGAAGATCAGGTTCTGGAATTACAAAAACAGGTACATGAACGACGTAAAGAGCTGGAGGACAAAGCTGAAATTCTGACGGCACGGCGCATGGAAAGCAGTGCGCTACTGGCAGAAAAGGTTATGCAGGAATTGCCGGCCCTCAAGTTGGAACAGGCTGAATTCTTTGTCGATCTCAGAAACCTTGGGGATGAAATAAGCGAAGCTGGTCGTGACTGTGTTGAATTCCACGTCAAGACCAACCCCGGAACGCGTCCCGGTGCCATGATGAAAGTAGCGTCTGGCGGAGAGCTGTCGCGCTTCTTGCTGGCGCTCAAGGTGGCGCTGGCAGATCGCGGATCGGCGCCAACCTTGGTTTTCGACGAGATTGACACAGGAGTTGGAGGGGCAGTTGCAGATGCCATTGGTGCGAGATTGGCAAATCTTTCCCGCCATGTGCAGGTCTTGTCGGTGACCCACGCACCACAGGTTGCGGCGCGGGCAGCTGCCCATCTGCTTATCTCCAAGGGCGCAGAAGAGCAGGGGGATGAGACGATTGAAACTAAAGTGGAACCGATTGACGGTGATGCGCGACTGGAAGAAATTGCCCGGATGCTGTCTGGTGCAAAAATAACATCCGAGGCGCGTGCTGCTGCTGCCAGCCTGCTGGATCAATAGAGTGTAATGGAACGGGGACTGGAGTGGTTGTGCTGGATGTAAAGAAGCTCAGTCCCGAACAGGCAAAGCTGGAACTTGCACGTCTTGCCAGCGAGATTGCCGAACATGATGCACGCTATCATGGAGCGGACGCTCCAATTATATCGGATGCGGAATACGATGCTCTGCGCAACCGCAACAACGCAATTGAGGCGCGGTTTCCCGATCTTGTTCGCAAAGATTCCCCAAATTTGTCTGTTGGTTCCATTGTTCAGAGCAAGTTTGAGAAAGTCACCCACCCGGTGCCCATGTTGTCGCTGGACAATGCCTTTAGTGATGAAGATGTTTGGGAATTCGTATCGCGCGTAAAGCGGTTTCTCAAGCTGCCGGACGGCCATCCGCTGGCCATGACCGCCGAACCCAAGATTGATGGCCTGTCGCTTGCACTTCGCTACGAGGATGGAGAACTCACCAGCGCTGCGACCAGGGGGGATGGTGCGGCCGGAGAAAATGTCACGGCCAATGCACGCACGATATCAGACATTCCAAAGGTTTTGACTGGCAAAGATATTCCCGAAGTTTTTGAGGTGCGGGGCGAAGTTTATCTCGGGAAACAGGATTTTTTGGATTTGAATGCACGCATGGAATCAGAGGGTAAACCTGCCTATGTGAATCCACGCAATACAGCTGCCGGTTCTCTCAGACAGCTGGATTCTCGCATTACGGCAAGTCGCCCACTGAAATTTTTCGCCTATGCCTGGGGTGAAATCAGCAGCGAGCCGAGTGGCTCTCAATTCGCTATGGTGCAGCTCTTTAAAAATTGGGGATTTCAGGTCAATCCGTTGATGGGGGTCTTTGACTCGGTTGATGGTTTGGTCGAGCGTTACCGGCTTATCGAAGAAAGCCGTTCAAAGCTGGATTACGATATTGATGGCGTGGTCTACAAAGTTGACGACCTGGCTCTGCAAAAGCGTCTTGGATTTGTATCGCGCAGCCCCCGATGGGCCATTGCACATAAATTTCCAGCTGAAATGGCGACAACTGTCTTGAAGGATATTGAAATTCAGGTTGGTCGCACGGGAGCGCTGTCCCCGGTGGCAAGGCTTGAACCGGTTACGGTTGGCGGCGTGGTGGTTTCCAATGCGACGCTGCACAATGAGGACTATATCGCTGGCATTGGGTCAAACGGTGAGCCCATTCGCGAGGGGCGAGACTTGCGCATTGGCGATACAGTAACCGTCTATCGGGCAGGGGATGTCATTCCCAAGGTTTTGGATGTTGACCTGTCAAAACGACCAGAAGATTCAAAGCCTTACGATTTTCCGGAAATGTGCCCTGCATGTGGCAGCGACGCGGTGCGTGAAGTGAATGAAAAAACCGGTAAACTGGATTCGGTACGCCGTTGCATCGGCGGATTTATCTGTCCGGCGCAAGCTGTTGAAAGCATAAAGCATTTTGTTTCCAGAAATGCCTTCGATATTGACGGTTTTGGTGAGAAACAGGCCGAATCCTTCTACGAGTGGGGGCTGGTTATGAACCCGGCTGACATCTTTACCCTCCAAGAGCGGGATGCCCGGTCGCTGACACGACTTGAAAACCGTGACGGATTTGGCAAGCTCAGCGCGTCGAATCTGTTTGCTGCGATCACTGCACGGCGCGAGATTGATCTGCATCGTTTCATATTTGCACTGGGTATTCGCCATGTCGGTGAGGGCAATGCAAAACTGTTGGCGCGTCATTACCATACAATTGAAGACCTTCTGGTGGCCATGGATGCCAGCCAATCCTTGCAGAGTTCAGAATGGGAAGAACTGGTCAGTATTGACGGCATTGGAGAAACGGCGGCGCGCGCGGCAGTTAAGTTTTTTGCTGATCCGGCATCGCGGGGTGTAGTCAATGCATTGTTGGAAAACGTTGTGCCGAACCCCTCCGAGCAGATTGCGAGCAGTTCACCAGTTGCAGGTAAGACGGTGGTCTTTACTGGCAGTCTGGAACAGATGAGCCGGGACGAAGCAAAAGCCATGGCAGAACGGTTGGGCGCGAAAGTGTCGGGTTCTGTTAGTGGCAAGACCGATCTTGTTGTCGCTGGTCCGGGTGCCGGCTCAAAACTGAAAAAGGCCACCGATCTGGGTATTGACGTCATTGACGAAGACGGATGGTTTCAGCTTGTCGACGCATGACCGGTGGCCCGACGTCAGGGATGGGCTCAGCGACGCGGCGCCAATCATGCTGGCTGTATTGCCTTTTGCCGGGGTGTTCGGTGCGCTAGCCGTTGAACAGGGTTTGAGTCTCGGCGAGACCATGTTCGCATCGATGACCATATTCGCCGGAGCCAGCCAATACGCGATGATTGAATTGATGGGGCAGGACGCACCCGCATGGTCGATTGTACTGACGGTATTCGCCATCAATTTTCGCCATGTGCTGTATTCCGCGTCCGTGGGGAGGTATTTATCGGCCTTTTCCGGAGGGCAAAAAGCGCTGGCCTTTTTTCTCTTGGTTGACCCGCAATTTGCTGCAGCCGAAACCCGCGCAATGACAAAAGGTTTGCGCCCATCCTACTATTTTGCATATGCATCAGTTCTCTACAGTACCTGGATTGGAGCAAATCTGGCCGGAGCCCTGTTTGGACAGTTGATTGAAAATCCGAGCTTTTTCGGCCTTGATTTCATTCTTCCACTTTACTTCACCGGACTCGTGGTCGGGTTTCACAAGCGACCGAATTTTCTACTCGTGCTTGTGATCAGCGTTCTCACATCATTGACCGCCTATTTCACTTTGGGCAGCCCGTGGCATATATCCGTTGGCGGATTTACCGGTTTGGTGGTAGCTGCCGTGTTGAGTCGCCCGGCTGGGAGCCCGGCACATGAGTGACACGGTTGTTCTTATTTTTGCCTGTGCCATTGCCACTTACCTTACACGGTGCGGGGGGCACTTGGTGCTATCGCGGTTTGGGCGGATTCACCATCGTGTAAATGCAGCATTGGATGCTGTGCCCACCGCGGTCATGGCTGCATTGGTTGCCCCGTTTCTGGTCACCCACGGTCCTGCAGAAGCTGTGGCAATTTGCATCGTTGGGTTAATCGCCCTGCGCGCTCCATTGATGTTCAGTGTCGCGGCTGGAATGATTGCTGTGGTTGGAGCGCGTTTGGTTTTGGGCTGACTTCAGCGACAATTGTTTCACGCAGACGCAGGGGGAAGGTCTTTCACCAAGGGCTCTGTTGCCCATCGCAACCAGTCGGCGGCCTCTTGGTTCACCATGGGTTCAATGTCCCTCAGTACCCGCCCATGATAGGCGTTTAGCCAGTGGAGTTCGGCGTCTGTCAATAAGTGAGGGTCGATCAGGCGTCGATCCAGGGGGGCGAGCGTGATGGTTTCGAAACCCAACATGGGTTGATCACCTCCCTCGATTTCAGCTTCCTCGTGCACGACGATCAGGTTTTCAATGCGTATTCCAAATGCTCCCGCGCGATAGTAGCCCGGTTCATTGGAGATGATCATGCCAGGCAGAAATTCCTGCATGCCGCGTCTTGAAATATTCTGTGGTCCTTCATGCACTGCAAGATAGGAGCCGACGCCATGTCCTGTGCCGTGGGTGTAATCCATACCATTTTGCCAAAGCGCCATGCGGGCCAGCGCGTCGATATCCACACCCCGCGTTCCCTTTGGGAAACGTGCCGTAGCAATTGCAATATGGCCCTTCAGAACAAGCGTATAGGCACGGCGCTTTTCACTGTCAGGCTCGCCAATGGCGATCGTGCGAGTGATATCCGTTGTACCATCGTCATATTGGCCGCCGGAGTCGTTGAGATAAAGTTCACCACTGTTCAAACTGCGGTTTGAGCTTTCATTAACACGATAATGTACAATGGCTCCATTTGGACCGCTCCCTGATATCGTATCAAAGGAAATGTCGCGCAATGGCATATTGCCTGCCATTTCTGCACGAAATTGTTCTAGGCGTTTGGCCGCCGTAATTTCATCAATTGTTCCTGCCGGTTGCGCATCCAGCCAGCACAGAAAAGATATCATGGATGCACCATCACGCCTGTGTGCCTCGCGGGATCCTTGGAGTTCAACAGCATTTTTGGTGGCGCGCATGAGGGCAACCGGATCAGGTTTGTTGAGGACTGTGCCTGCTGCATCCTTCACGAGCTTGTTGAAGGCAAAGGGTGCGGTGGTCTCATCGATCATGACTGTGGCTTTTGGGGACAATTCAGAGATGCTTTTCGCCAGCATCTCAGGTGGTTTGATTGTACAAACCTGGGTAAGGTAAGCCCGTGTTTCCATATCAAGTTTTTTCTCGTCAACGAACAACAGGGGCTCTTGTCCCTTGATCAGAAGCGTGTGGGCCAGGGTGATCGGCGTGTGAGCAACATCGCCGCCTCTGATATTGAACAGCCAGCAGCTAGAAGCGGGATCGACCAGAATGCAAAGATCAGCGCGGTTGTCGGTCAGGACATTTTGAAGATCGGCATGCTTGTCGCGCGTAAGACGGCCTGAATAGCACAAATCGTGAATGCGCACCGGTTCAGTTGATGGGGCAGGCTGTTCCTGCCAGATCTGATCGATGGGATTTGCGGGCAACTCAATCAGAGTGCAACCGCAGGTTTCAGCAGCTTCTTTCAATTTTCTGACCTGCGCAGCGGTGTGCAGCCAGGGATCAAAACCGACACGGTCATTGTTTTGCGCATTTTTGGCAATCCAGGTGCCGGGTGGCAAGTCGATCAGGCTTTCAACCGTCCAAAATCTGGAATCAGCCTGTTCAGCTGCCTGTAGCGTGTAGCGACCATCTACAAACAGAACCGCTTGATCTGATGTGATCAGGGCGGAGCCTGCAGACCCGGTGAAACCACTGATCCAGGCCAGTCGTTCCTTGTCAGCTGGAAGATATTCATTGTTTTGTTCATCATTGTGGGGAACCAACACCATGGTGATGCCCAGAGTTCCCATAAGAGATCGCAGCTCCGCCAGGCGCTGGTCTGCGAAGTCAAGTGAGTCGGGTGCTTCGAAAGTCTGGAACATGAGGTTTCCCTTATTGAAGAAGACGAAACAGGGACAGCGAAGTCATTTCACTTAAGTCCTGTCATCCGATCTGGTTGGTATGAATGGTTCGACTTGTTCTAAATTATTGAAATTAAATCATTTATTATCGGTCATGCAATTCATGCAGGTCTCATTTGCAAAATCTCCCCTTATCAAATCCCACCAGAATTCTATCTTGCAACTATCAAGAAGCAATAATGAACCAAGAACGAAGGAACAAGTTATGGGATTCAAAAGCACATTCGATCGTATGGTTGCTGCTCGTGAAAAGCAGGCCCGCCGCTATGTCAACGGTGCCCTGATGAACCTCGATGACGCAACTTTGGAACAAGCTGGTATCAGTCGTGAACATCTGCGCCGTCAGGGTGTATCTGTCTACCCGTTTTAATAAGCCGGTTTGACCAACCGTCTTAAGTGACGGATCAGCGAAAACAAGCGGGTCATGTGGCCCGTTTTTTTTCGTCTGATTCAATAGGGCAGTGAGCAATTAGGCTCTCATCAACATGGTGAGCCACCCGTCCCGAACGAGCCAGTTTTGCAAAACCAAACCTTGCTGCCGATAAGCTGAGGTGATTCTTGCGCGCTGGTGCGGCAATAATCCCGACAATATGACGTGAGCACCGGGAGCGAGGTTTCGTCGCATTGGATTGGCGAGAGATTCCAATGGTTTGGCCAGAATATTTGCGAATAACAGATCGGCCTGACCAAACTGGTTGAAAATACGGTGATGGAATCCATTTGCCGTTTCACACTTCACGAAGCCCGCGACTTGATTATTGCGACAGTTTTCCCTGGCGATTTGAGTTGCGACCGGATCAATATCAGTTGCAAGAACCGGAATTCGAATGGCCTTTGCCAGTGAAATAGCCAGAACGCCCGAACCACACCCAATATCCATTGCCTGACGGGGAAAGCCCAGTTGGCCGGAGTTCTGCCTCAGGCAAATTTCGAGCATATCCAGACAGCCAGCCGTGGTGCCATGATGACCCGTCCCAAACGCTTGACCCGCATTTATTCTAATGGGTACCCGTTTGTGGTGGGCAAGATGATCGTCATGGGATCCATGTACAAAGAAGCGCCCGGCCGTCACCGGGGACAGGTCCCGCAGGCTTGCTGAAACCCAGTCGATCTCATCAATCACCTCGCACTCAACTTCAAGACCAAAACAATCATTGCCCAGCCGGTTGCGAATTTCTTGTGTCCAATGTTCTGTTTCATCGGTTTGTATGTAGATGGAATAACTCCAGAAACCGCTGTCCTCCGCGGTTTCAAACAAAACACTGGTAATGCCATCTTCTTCAAACTGAGGGTCCAGAATGCTGGCGATATGGTAAGCCTCTGGCTTTCTGGTGGTGAGTGTTAGGCGAGATTGGGACATGGAGGATCATTTCTATAATTCAGACCTTTCAACTATCACCATTGATGGGGGTCTGCACTCCATATTTCCAACTCTAGTCCGAAGGGTTGCAAACAGTGTTACCTGTCTTGCCCGAATACTGATACGCGAAGCGCCTCTCGCAGATCAGCCCTAAAGGCCCAAATTCATGTGGGGTTGGTGCTAGAAATTCTCCTGTAAAAAAAATTAATCGAAGCCAGACAGGCTACAGATAACCATTATGCCGGGGAGGGCATTAATTAAAAAGATTGTATGGAATGCCACTTCGAGTGGACCAGCAAGCCATAAACGGAATTTTGCGGTTGAATTTTACGATCTGGACCCAGAGAGGATCATTCATCTCCTGATGTGATCTCAACATATAGTCTATGCGCCTGCTGAAACTACAGCAGCGGGTATCATCGCGCCTCAACTTGTTTTCCATCGATTAAACAGCGCATAAACAGATTGCAGCGTCATCGGCGCACAGCCGCAATCGGATGTGGACAGTTGCTGTCCATGAAGATTGAAGTTGATTTCTGGCGGTTTTGGATGGAGAATTACAACCCGGCAGGCCCCTCTCAGTGGTTTGGGCAACTTGGGGACAGGGAACCTGCCGGGCAAAGGCATAGTGAAGTAGTAGGGCGACACTATGCTGAGATCCGACAACCCCTCCCTCTGTGGGTTTGGGCAACTTGGGGACAGAAGAACTGTCGGATATACAGGCCGATGTAGTAGGGCGTCGGCGCATGTATTCTCAAATTTTTCTTGGGCTTCATAAGTAAAAATTACCGATCTCGATAATTTTTTATTTATGATCGAAGTAACGGAAAGATTTTCCTCATGCTAGATGCGGTAGTCTCTCCGTTACTTCTCGCCGCAGATACTTTTTGCTTTATTTTTTATTGAATTACCACTGCACAAATATATTAGTTGGGGTTTTGGTGAGTTTTTTCGCAGAGATTTGTGGTCTCTGTCGATATTGTCGCAGGCTCTTAAAAAACTGGATTATTTTTGGAAATCAACAGGCTGATATGTGCCAGACCACAGGCTAAACGTGCCAAAATAGGCAAGCGCCGAGTCGCTTCTCAAAAAAATAAGATATATGTAGTCGGATTACAGGACTAGAGAGTCGCTGCCTTCCATTAGCGAACTTGTGCAATAAACTTCGATCGGCCCCGTCCAAGCTTTTTGCAGCATCAGACGCATGAATGAGTCCGGTACGTCACCATGGGCATATATAACCAACGTGTCGTCATATTGGTCGATATCCACGATAGAATCATTGAGAAGTTTTTGGTTTGCAATGACGTTTTGGACGCTTCCAAGACTGGCGTCAGCGTTAGAATGCTGCAACATCTGGGTTTATCCTTAACGTTTAGTTATTCTTAACTGGATGTAGTGTAGCTTATGATCCGCAAAAATCCAGCTAATAAAATCCATAAAATTTGATGATCTCGCGAATGTGATGGCAATTCGGATTGCCTGAAAGCCCATCTTGATTAGTTTCGGGTAAATGAAATTGCCCACTATCAACTTGTATTTTGCCGCGTTGACGCTTGCTTTTGCCGCAATTTCTGGTGCTGCAACTGCCTGCGTGAGTGGGCATGTTTGCGTCATATCCGGTCCCGATGGCGGAACTTATCATTTGGCGGAACCAGAAGTTAAGCCTCAGAAAATATTTATATTTTTTCATGGACACAATGGATCTGGTGCGGGTGTTGTTCGCAACAAACGGTTGGTGGGCGCATTGCATAAGGCGGGCTTTGTGGTGGTTGCGCCAGACGGGCCGAAATTTACGTTTTCGGGCCGCACCAGCCGGGGCTGGGCAGCTCGTCGCGAGGGTGAGGAGCCTCGTGGTAAGCGGAACGATATTCTGTTTGTGGAAAAACTGATTACGGAAGTAGCAAAACGCTACGCCATTGATCCGGGGCAAACGGTTCTCAGCGGGTTTTCATCTGGTGGATCAATGGCCTGGTATTTCAGTTGCTATTCAAGAATGCCGTTAGGCGGAGTTGTTGCGGTGGCTGGAGGCTTGCGTCGCCCCCTTCCTGGCACTGAAACAGGTGACGCCGTTAGAGCTACTGCTGGACTCTGCCCCGGTGGTCCGCGAAATTTGGTACACATTCATGGTTTTTCCGACAAGCAGGTACCATTGGAAGGTCGCGCCATACGGTCCTGGCATCAGGGCGATGTATTTGAAGGCCTGGCAATTCAAAGACAGACCAATCAGTGCCGCTCCCGGCCCGACAGGATGGTGATAGAAGATGGATATTGGTGTCGTACGTGGACCAAATGCAACCTCGGCAAGAATGTGAGCTTATGCTTGCACAAGGGTGGGCATGGTCTGCCAAAGAACTGGCTTCCACTGGGCCTGAATTGGCTGAATACGGGAGAATGATTCTCTAAATCGATTGTAGGATAAAATGAGTCGAATTGCGCATTGACTCCCGCCTGTTGGAAGGGCAGTGGCTTGCCAAGTTGCGCCAAATCTCCCGATGAGATGATGCAGCAACCTGTTGTGCTTGTTCAGGAGAAAAATGCCCATGTCATCTCACCGTGTTGATGTTGGAGGACTGCAAGTTGCCTCCAATCTGTACGATTTTGTCAACAACGAAGCCCTGCCCGGCACCGGCGTCGATCAAGTTGAATTCTGGAACTCATTCGGTGAGATTGTTCGAGACCTGACACCCAAAAATCTAGCATTGCTGGACAAGCGTGCGCAATTGCAGGACCAGATCAATACCTGGCACAAGGACAATGCGGACAAATATTCAGATATGGATGTGTATGAGAATTTTCTGCGCGATATTGGCTATATTGTAGCTGAAGGCAATGGGTTTTCCGCGGCAACCGCAAATGTAGATGACGAGATCGCTCATATCGCCGGACCACAATTGGTGGTTCCCATTACAAATGCTCGATATGCTTTGAATGCGGCCAATGCCCGCTGGGGTTCGCTCTATGATGCTCTTTACGGAACCGATGCAATATCGGATGACGGTGGAGCCAGCAAAGGAGCCAGTTTCAATCCTTCACGTGGAGCAAAAGTAGTTGCCTGGGGACGCGAATTTCTCGATCAATCGGTTCCCTTGTCGAGCGGCACCTGGTCCGATGTTGCTGGTTTGGACGTGGTTGATGGTGGATTGTCCGTTGTCCTGGAGGGGGGGGATACGGTTTTACTTCGGGATTCAGGCCAATTTGTCGGCTGCAATGGAGCGCCCGACGCTCCAGATTCAGTATTGCTGATCAATAACGGACTTCATATCGATATCATCATCGACCCGCAAAATCCAATTGGCAAATCGGACAAGGCGTCTATCGCCGACCTCATAATCGAGAGCGCCCTGACCTCTATCATGGACAATGAGGATTCGATTGCTGCCGTAGACGCCGATGACAAGGTGGTTGCGTATCGCAATTGGCTTGGCTTGATGAAAAAGGATCTGGAAGACTCGTTTGAAAAGGGCGGCCAGATGATGACCCGTCGTCTCAATCCGGCGCGCACCTACACAAGTGCAAGAGGAGAGCCGATTTCACTCAAGGCCCAGGTGTTGATGCTCAATCGCAATGTCGGTCATCTGATGACCAATCCCGCAGTGTTGTTGGCAGACGGTAGCGAAGTTCCGGAGGGAATTCTGGATTGCATGATTACTGTTCTTTGTTCCATGCATGATATCGGGTCCAAGTCGGTCGAAGGCCTGCGCGCCAATTCCAGTCATGGATCGATGTATATCGTAAAGCCCAAAATGCATGGCCCGGAAGAAGTGGCATTCGCTTCCGAAATCTTCAGTCGTGTTGAGACGGCCCTCGGACTTGAGCAAAACACGCTGAAAATGGGCATTATGGATGAAGAGCGCCGCACCACGGTCAATCTCAAAGAATGTATTCGGGCGGCTCGCGAACGAGTCGCATTCATCAATACCGGCTTTCTGGACCGCACCGGAGATGAAATCTTCACCTCCATGGAAGCGGGACCAATGATCCGCAAAGGCGACATGAAGCAATCGAATTGGATTGCCGCTTATGAAGACTGGAATGTTGATATAGGTTTGGAATGTGGACTGCAGGGCCGTTCGCAAATCGGTAAAGGCATGTGGGCCATGCCTGATTTAATGGCTGCCATGCTTGAGCAGAAGATTGGCCACCCGAAAGCTGGAGCTAATACGGCCTGGGTGCCAAGCCCGACCGCTGCCACATTGCACGCAACCCACTATCATCAGGTTGACGTGTTCGAGGTTCAAAACACATTGAAATCGCGTGACAGAGCCAAACTCACCGATATTCTATCCGTCCCGGTGGCACAGCGCCCAAACTGGTCTGCCGAAGATATTCAAAACGAGTTGGATAACAATGCTCAGGGTATTCTGGGTTATGTGGTCAGATGGATTGATCAGGGAGTTGGGTGTTCAAAAGTTCCCGATATCAACGATATTGGCCTGATGGAAGACAGGGCCACTTTGCGCATTTCCAGTCAGCACATGGCGAACTGGTTGCATCACGGCGTGGTAAATGCCGCTCAGATCGAAGCGACCATGAAGAAAATGGCTGCTGTCGTGGACGGGCAAAATGCGGGCGACCAGCTTTATGAGCCAATGGACGGCAATTGGGAAACCTCGATTGCCTATCAAGCTGCATTGGAGCTGGTTCTGGAGGGCCGTCATCAACCAAGTGGCTATACAGAGCCAATCCTGCATCGGCGTCGTCTGGAGAAGAAGGCACAGGCCTGAGCAAGTCATTATCAGCGGTCTGACCAAATCTAACAGCATATTGACTGTGCGGCACTGAAGTTGCCGAATCCGGTAAAGGTAGGTTGCAGGATCTGCAGGTCTGATTTCACCTACATGCAGGGCCACAGAGTACGAATTGGTACGGTTTATGATTTGACTCTGGAATTGCCGGGTTTAGCAGTGCCCGGTAGTTGGACTTCGTTTGGTTGAATCAGGGGAAGTCTGCATTGCAAAATCGGGAACCGTCTGCTCAAGTGAGGCCCTTTGACGGAGGAGTGACATGACGGTCCTGGGGAAGCGTGATTGGGTTCCGCAGCTTTGCGAAACCCTGGTGCAAAAGATTGCAAATGATACCGCGAATCTAAGTAGTGCTGAAGTTTCTGCCCGCGTTGATAAGTTGGTGGAGCACAATCGCACAATCCATGAGCGGGAATGTTTTAATCTGAACCCGGCAACCAATGTCATGAATCCGAAGGCTGAAGCCCTGCTATCCAGTGGGCTTGGGTCGAGACCGTCCCTGGGATACCCGGGTGACAAATATGAAATGGGTCTTGAAGCGATTGAAGAGATCGAAGTGATTTGTGCGCAACTTTGTGCTGAAATCTTTGGCGCAAAATTTGCCGAAATCCGTGTTGGGTCAGGTGCCCTCGCAAATCTCTATGCTTTCATGGCGACATGTAAACCGGGTGATGCAGTAATCGTACCTCCGGGTTCGGTGGGTGGCCATGTGACCCATCATGAAGCGGGCTGTGCTGGTCTTTACGGGTTGGATATTCACGAGTCTCCGGTAAATCCCGATGGATATTCGGTTGACCTTGATGGATTGGCCGAAATGGCAAAATCTGTTCATCCGAAATTGATTACCATTGGTGGCAGTCTGAATCTGTTCAGCCATCCGGTTGACGAAATCAAACAAATTGCTGATACCTGCGGTGCCCGGGTGTTGTTCGACGCTGCTCATCAATGCGGCATCATTGCAGGTAAAGCCTGGCCCAATCCGTTGGAACAGGGCGCCGACTTGATGACCATGAGTACCTACAAAAGCCTTGGTGGTCCTGCAGGCGGACTGGTAGTTACAAATGATGCTGATCTGGCCGAAAGACTGGACCGGATTGCATTTCCTGGAATGACGGCCAATTTCGACGCCACCAAGTCTGCAGCGCTTGCCATCACCATGCTGGATTGGCGAGACCATGGAGAGGCCTATGCGGCTGCTATGGTAGACCTGTCGAAGAACCTTGCACAAGAATTGACAAATTTAGGTGTCCCGGTTTTTAAATCATCGAAGGGAATGACCAGTTCGCATCAATTCGCCCTGGAAGCAAAATCATGGGGCGGAGGGCAGACTGCCTCCAAGACCCTGCGCGGTGCAGGGTTCCTTGCAAGTGGAATAGGTTTGCCAATTGAACCCGTAGCAGGCGACATGAATGGATTGCGGTTTGGAACCCCTGAACTGGTCCGCTGGGGTGTTCAGAACTCAGATGCTCCACGAATGGCAAAGCTCATCCTGAGCGGATTGAGTGGCAAGGGCTCAAAACGCCTGGTCGCGGAGGTCATGGACTGGCGCAGTTCCTTTTCAGAACTGCAATTTATCAACAATTAGAGCATGATGCACCAGTTCAGTCGGTGGTTAGTTCAAGGCCGCCAATAGGTGAAATGGTCGTGCACCTCTTCACAATCATACATGCCACGCATGTCAATCAATGGTGCTTTTCTGTGCGCCAGGCTGGCGACGGTTGGCAGGTCCAGTTGTTGGCGGAAGACCGTGTGACCCAGTGTAACAATGACAGCATCATAAACATCACCGTTGAATAGATCGCTGACGATCTTTGTACCGCGTCCTCCTTCAAAATGATCTTCATCTGCGACAGGATCGAAGTTGAAAATATTTGCTCCCTGTGCCCACAGATAGTCCATTAACTTGAAGGTTTTTGAATTACGGGTATCTGGGCAAACTTCCTTGAAGGATCGGCCAAGTATCAGGATATTCTGTTTTGAAAGCCCTTGATTGGTTGCGTTGAAAAGCTCCTCGAGTTTTTCTGCAAGAAAATAGGGCGTGTGTTCGTTTACCAACCGCCCTGCTGCCACCAAGTCCATTGGCAGTCCATATCGACGACCGGCGTCAACCAGATAATAGGGATCAACGGCAATGCAATGCCCACCGACAAGACC
>JBPCWM010000307.1:0-7434 GCA_051009515.1 Rhizobiaceae bacterium
GAACTAGGGTTCACGTCCCTTTTTGGGAAGGGCGGTCTTTGCCATTTGAACGGCACCTGTGGCGAATTTGGCCAACCCGCTTCAAGTCCCATATATGCCAACTCGATTGGTGATCGATTTTTGAATACGCGCCACTTCTGTTCCACCAACGAGTTTGCGTTGTCATTACCTGATACGCTAATAACGTTACCAAGGTCTGCATCCAATTCACCCGAAATGGCATCCTCCTCAGTGTCGCTCGGACCTGTCACGGAATAGATAGCCACCGGCAAACCTCAAGCCATCGCCTCTAAAATAACCAACCCAAAGGTGTCTGTGCGACTGGGATATTGTCGCCACAAAATGATAACCTGGCAGGACTTCGGGACCGATGCTTGCAGGAACCTGACGCGATATCGATTCAATTGCAAAGGCCTCATTGGCGAAACGTATAGCTATATGCCTTGATGTTTACACAATTTTTGAAAGGTGCAAGTGTTTGGCTCAATGTACTGTAAATGTTTTCACACTCCCGTTCCATCAAGAATGCCTAAACGAGGCAGCAGCCTGCCAACTCTTGCCAAAGACCACACAGTACAAATAGCATATTGAAGCCTTGCTGCGCCTTAATGACGCGGAAGGGAATGAGACCTAACTGTTTGGGTTTTTAGACGTTATAAATCCGGTAAAATCACGTTAAGTGGCACCCCGTCACCAAGGAGAAAAATCTATGTCTGAAGTCATTATTACCCGTCGCAACGCACTTTTGGGAACGGTCGCCGCCGGCGTTGCTGCTGCAGCGGCGCCTGTTATTACTGCTCCCGCATTGGCCAAAGCAGAACTTAAGGGAATAGACATTCCAGTGCATGCGCGGTTCAAGCTGGGTGACTTCGACGTGACCACACTGCTGGCTGGTCAGCGCACCGTGCCCGGTGACCCTCAGGGCACCTTTGCGATGAATGTGGACAAGGCCGAGTTCGAAAAAGTATCGAAAGAAAACTTCATCCCCACCGATGTGGCAAAATTCTATTTCACACCGACCGTCATCAATACAGGTAATGAGCTTGTCCTTTTTGATACCGGCCTTGGTGGCGATGTTCCTGGCATCCTGGCGGCACTTGCGAGCGCTGGCTATACTGCGGACCAGATCGATGTTGTCGTCATCACTCACATGCATCCAGATCATATTGGTGGCATGATGGCTGGCGGAAAGCCGACCTTCCCGAACGCGCGCTATGTCACCGGTTCGACAGAATATGATTTCTGGTCACCCAAAGGCGAGGATAACCGCATCGGCAAGCTGATGATCAGCAATGTTAAACCACTTGCCGAGAAAATGACGTTCGTCAAAGGCGGCGATTCCGTCGTGTCTGGCATCACAGCTGTTGAAGCATTTGGCCATACACCGGGCCATATGTGCTATCGCATTGAAAGCAACGGACAGCAGTTGATGCTTCTGGCCGACCTCGCCAACCACTACGTATGGTCACTGGCCTATCCTGACTGGGAAGTGCGATTCGATGGAGACAAGGCCGGAGCAGCCGCTTCCAGACGTAAGGTTCTGGATATGGTCGCGGCAGAACGCATTCCGGTAATCGGTTATCACCTGCCCTTCCCGGCTCTTGGTTACGTTGAAACCCGTGGCAATGGATTCCACTACGTACCCGGAACCTATCAGTTGCAACTCTGATCTGACTAACAGACAGTAACAGTCTTTCAAGACTAGGCGCCGGGTCGCTCGAGATACGAGCGGCCCGGTTTTTTTTAAGACATTTATCAAATTATCAGGCAAGCAGACCCAAAGCATCATCGCTTGCGGTGCCATCATATTTGTTGCTTGGTGGCATGGGGCGTGATCGCCAATCGGGTTTAAATGCGAAACTGGAAATCTTGCGCCCCGGTATCAGAGCCCCGTTTCCGGCTCCAAGCGCGTAGTCATAATACAGTTTTACGACTTCTTCTTTGGTCACCTGTCCGGTGGCCGGGTGTTGGTTGCAAGCCTCAATCCAAATCTTTACCCGCTGGTATTCGGCGGCATCGGGCAATTCAAAATTCTCGAAATAGTCCAGGAACCAAAAGCGCTTGAAAATTGGTGTGAAAACCGCTTCAGCAAGTCCGAACTCATCGAACAGGAACGTGCCGTCAGCATTGTGTTCGACCAGAAAATCATTGAGGTCGCGATACAATCTCAGAATCTTTTCAAGATGTTCGGCGCGACGGTTCACCTCCTGATTCATAACGAAAAGATAGCCCGCCATGGCAAATGGCCCTTCCTTCGCGATCATCATGGATTCAATGGCATGTTCGAACGGGTCTCTCCGACGCAGGGGTGCACCCGGCAAAGCCTCGTCCAAATAGCGCAAAATCACGAGGCTCTCCTTGAGAATTGCTCCGTCACTTGTTTCCAATACCGGCAGTGCCGTTGTGCCGCGGGTTTTAGTCAGCAATTCCGGGTCACGGGGCTTGGTAATGTCCACCACATGAAACTGGACCGCATCTTCTTGCCCTCGCAGCGCCAGCAGGATTTCCAGCCTCTGCGAGAATGGGCATACGGGAATGTGATAAACATTATAGTAACTGGACATTTATCTGTTCCTGTCGGCGGTTTGAGTGGTTTGGGCTGCGGTGGGCTATACCAAATGCTACCCTTATCTGAGGTGTGAGGAAACCACTGCAATTGAGTTTTGAACAAAGTGCACTACCGGAAAAACCAGTTCTGCCTGTTTGGATACCAGCCCCCCAAGTTCAATAGCCGGTCATTTCGAGATAGCCGACGCCCGAACGGCTGCCGCTGATGATGACCGGGCCTTCCCAATAGGGAATACTGGTTTTCATCCATGCACCGTTGTTGAGCGCTTCAACCTCAACATCTATTTCCCTGTCCGGCAATTCCACACGCCACCGAACGGGAATGGCCCGTCCCTCAACCTGCACGGTCTTGAGAGGGGTCAATTTCAAATCTCCATTTGAGTAAGGTGTCGGTTCTCCGCTGGCAGAAACCCATGTACCGGACGAAAAGTAGTTTTGGTCTTCCTGTCGTAGCCGGAATCCCATCAGCTTGCTGCCGTCTGCAAAACTCAGGGAAACCCAGTCCCAGCCCGTTTGTTGACTTGCCAGAGGCTGGGAAGACCATTCCCGGTCAAGCCAGGCATTTCCGGTTACGTCCACCGAACCGTCAGGCAGGTGCAACGCGCCTTCTACCTGATAGAAGGGTTGCGAATAGTAGTGGCTCGCCTGGCCAGACTGGGATTTGACGGAATATCCTTGATCCCCATGCGTCACCAACGGACCAAGAGCGTCCAGATCGAGCTCGTAGGAAAAGTTCTCCCCTGTCGCACTCAATGACATCTTGTCGATAGTTTGAGCGGTCTGGTCTCGAGAAGCAAAGCTCCAATCATTGATCCAGGCATGAAACGGGCTGACCGTTACACCTGCCAGTTCCAGATTTCCACGACTCAGCGTTTCCGATACCAGATGTGTATTTCGTGATGTGATTGCGGCATGGCCCATCCATAACTGACTGGAACTCCAGCTACCTCCATCACCGGTGGTTTCAGGTTTGATGGCCGAGCGAAACAGAGTCCACTGGACGCCATATTGCTTTCCATCACTACCGGTCAGATTTGCCGTGATGTACCACCATTCAATGCGAAAACGCGGGTGAGAACCATGGTCCGATGGAAAGCTCAATTGTGTGCCCCGTTTGGGAACCTCGAATCCTTCCGCAGCTGTGCCAAGACCGCTGAACCCCTGCGAAAATGCCGGGTAACAGGATATATATGCAAAAATTCCCACAAGCAGCGTCGTCGCGAGAATTCTGCTCAAACGCTGCAAATTGGGGATCGATTTAACGCTCACTTGCAAACACCTTTACCAGATCAGCAGGAGCGGTTGACCTGATGCGCGACGCTGGAATAACAGCGGCAACCCCCGCCGCGATCAGGGCATAGATGGCAAGCCGCAACCAGTCTTCTTCAAAGAACCAAAGGGGCAGCCGCCAGCCAAAGGCCTCAACATTCACCACGGCCAGAAGCAACCAAGCCAGCAGCAGCCCCAAAGGTACTGCCAATAACATGGTCAGACCTGCAAGCAATAGTGCGCGGAGAAACTCCAGCCACCCCAGATATCTGCGTGTCAGGCCGAGAGCCCAGAGCGGTGCCAGTTGCGGAAGTCGCATTGTGGCTTGTGTCAACAGACTTGTAAAAATGGCAAATCCGGCAATCGCTAGCGTCAAAATATTCAGGGCTTCTGTCACTGCAAAGGTGCGTTCAAAAATCTCGATGGATTTTGCCTTGATCTGCGATTGATTGACCAAGCCAGTCTGTGGAAGGTTGAATTTCGAACGGATTTTCTGCATCAGATCAGCCGCTTCTTCTGGCGCAATCTGCACGGCAAGTCTCAATTTTTCCACATCTGGGTACCAACGCGACAAGAGCCGGTAATTGATCATGGCCTGTGGGCGCGGATTGCCATAGTCCGAATAAATGCCGGCGACGGGCAGACGTGGATTGGGGCCGATTGCAACAAGCTGCCCCAATTCAATTTCATTGCGGCGTGCAAATTGCTCATTGATCAGAACGGCTCGCCCCCTCGCAACATCGTCCCACCCCTCTTTTGACACTTCAATCATCGGCCAGTTGGTGCGGTAAGTCGAATGATCTGCAAAACCGAATACCTGCCCCGGAATACCATTCAAAGAGTCCTCTACACTCCAAATGGGCACAACTGCATCGGATCGTTCTTCCAGCCAGCTTTTGAGTTGCCCCGCCTGCTCTGAATCCCTGGCACGCAGATATAATTGAAATGACAGCCGCTGATCCAGCCACCCCTCGAAGGTCAGCCGAAAGCTGCCAACCATGGTTCCCACACCGATATTTGTAGCCAACGCCAGTAACAGGGCCATCAGCGCCAGCGATAGTCCCGGCATTTGTTGCCTTGTATCGGCCCAGAACCATTGTCCGATTGCTGTGTTGGCACATCTTTGAAACAGAGCAAGGCAAAGCTGAATTATCTGCGGCATGAGCAGAGCCGCGCCAAGCAACAAAGCACCCACAATTAGAAAGGCGACCACAAGTCCGCTCCCATAGACCCACAACATCATAGCCAGCAGCCCCAATAACGCGGCAAAGCAAAGCCGGATGATCGCCGGGACCACCGAAGCCAATTGCCAGGCACGTGGACGAACAGACGCCAGAATGGGCATGTTGATCAGTTTGACCAGGCTCCATGTTGAAGCCAGCAGGGTACCAAAAAGGGCAATAGCAAGACCAATCAGCCACCATTGTGGACGAAAGGTCAATTGACCTGACACTTGCGCACCATAAAGCCCACGCAAGGTGGCAGCCACATCCGGCAGCAGGGCAGCAGCAATAAAATATCCAATTACCACTCCCATCGCACCGGCCAGCAAAGCAATCAAGATGAGTTCCAATAGCAGGGCAGCGGTCAAGCTGAGCACTGATACTCCCATCACACGCATTGTACGGCACATGGCCCGGCGCTGCTCAAAAGCCAGATTAATCGTGCCCTGGACAATGAACAGGCCCACTGCAAATGCCAGCAAACCGAAGGCGGTTAGGTTAAGGTGAAAACTCGCAGTAAGGCGTTCAATATCAGCGCCCTGTGCGTCTTTTTGAATTCTCAATTGTGGTGCCAGCACAGACAAGTCACCACGAGAGTTATTTTGAACCGGATGAAGCAAAAGCCGGGATATCCGCCCATTCACAGAAAGAACCCTTTCGGCTTCTGAAATATCCATAACAATTGTTCCGGGAGGCAAGGAATTGACCAGTCTTGCCCTGGGCCAATTGCGTAGCCCTGACACCAGATCAATGACATCGGGAGAGACAAACATGGTACCTTGAGATTCAAACAATTCGGTTGGAGAGATAGAGTCTTCTTTTTGAAACAACCGCATCGCAGATTGGGACAGACTGATTGGCTCAATGCCCGTGACGGTTATGCTGGTGCCACCAAGATCAACCTGTCCTTCCAGAACGGGCGAGGTCCTCCAGCCTGCTTTTTGCAAAGTTACATAAGTTGCAAGGGAAATCGTCCCCCCGTCCCTGCGGGCCAGTTTGAGCAATGTATCCGGCACAAGTCGCGATTTGGCCAAATCATAACTTGACCTGGCTTCTGTGTTGATCGCCTGTACGCCTGTCCAAAGACCGGTCGCGAGTGAAAGACCAATAATCAGGGTAAAAAATTGCAATGGTCTGTAAGTCCAGTGCGAGGCCAAAGCTCCCAAAGCAGTGAGAAATCTCAAGACAACCGCCCCTTGCTCAAATGCAGGCGACGTTCCATCCGGTCAGCAACACGTGATGAATGGGTCACAAGAAGCAGACCTGCTGATGTCTCTTCCACAAGTTGCAACATCAGATTTATGACCGCATCGCTTGTTTCTTCATCGAGATTGCCAGTCGGCTCATCAGCCAGAATTAGCCTCGGGCGAGCTGCAAGTGCGCGCCCTATGGCAACACGTTGCTGCTGACCACCAGACAAATTTTCAGGATAGGATCGCAAAAATCCGTCAAGGCCGAGTTCACCCGCAAGATGTGCTGCCCATTTGGTGTCCAACCGCCCAGCCAGGCGGGCATGGAACTGGATATTGTCCAGCACATTCATTGAGGGAATGAGATTGAATTGCTGGAAGACAATGCCAAATTGACGGCGGCGCAATTCAGCGCGTTGAGCTTCGTTCATTCCAGAAAGTGACAGACCATCCAAAACGATGTCACCAGCATCAAAGCCATCCAGCGCGCCAATGAGGTAAAGTAAAGTACTTTTGCCACTCCCCGATTCTCCTGTCAGCGCAACTTTTTCACCAGCATCCAGTTGAAAATCCACTCCTTTCAGGACGTGCAGCGGACCTTCCTCTGTTGCAAAGGATTTTTCCACTTGGGTTACAGTCAGCAACATGGTCACGGGCCGATTTTTTCGCGAACACGGGCAGCATCCAGCAAGCGTAACTGGATACGGCGGCGGCCCCGGTAATAGTCTGAACTGAGGGTTCCTGCCGCATGAATGTCGGTACCAATTCCATTCAGCAACGCCTGTCCAAGGTCGCTGTCAGCTATACGAAATCCTATACCGTCCAGTTTTGCCCCATCCCCAGAACGAAGTGAAAACCGCACATGATTTGCGCCAACCACACTGGCATGCGCAATATGGTGATTTGGAAATGCAAATACTGGTTGGCTGTGCCCCGCACCAAATGGTCCAGCCTGTTCCAGCCGGTCAAAAAAATCGTCGGTCACAGCTCTTGCACTCATGGCTCCATCGATTTTCAGCACCTGATTTTCAACAAGATCTGTCACTGATTGAGACAGGCGTTCTTCCAGATATGAGCGAAATTCAGCCAGCTTTTCACGCCTGATGGTTATTCCGGCTGCCATGGCATGACCACCACCCTTTTCCAGTAGGCCCTGTTCCACGGCAAGGCGTACAGTTGCCCCC
>JBPCWM010000308.1:0-18241 GCA_051009515.1 Rhizobiaceae bacterium
ATAAAAACTTCCGGAAATCGTAGTCTAGCGAAGACCGTTGCCCGCGCCAGTGCCAGCCTCGCCAAAGACCACATCACCGTCTGCCACCTGATGCCCGATGGCAGGCACGCAGACTGTAGCCGCTGCCACAAGCAGCGGTAGGAAGTGTAAAACTCTCTTGCCAGAATTGGACATTGATAAATGGAACGCTTTCCCAAACACTGGTCAGTATCGTTGGCAGCCAAACTGCTCCCGCACATTACTGAAATGTAAACGGACGTGGTTAACGGACTGTTGCGATTTAATGGTGCAGGGAAATGAATTTTCCTTTCACCTTGCCGCCCATTTGGGCTACCAAGCGACCATGAACAAGACGATAAACAAAGATCAGGTTGTCGGGTCTGCCATCAGAACCCTGGAAACCGAAAGCACCGGCCTTGCCGCATTGGCGGCTGCCTTTGACAATGGACTGGCTGCGCCGTTCAGCGCAGCAGTCAGCACTATGCGGGACATAAAAGGACGAGTCATTGTAACTGGTGTTGGCAAAAGTGGGCATATTGCCAACAAGATTGCCGCCACCCTCGCCTCGACGGGAACACCGGCGTTTTTCGTGCATTCCACAGAAGCCAATCATGGCGATCTCGGCATGATCGCCCGCGATGACGCGATCCTTGCCATATCCTGGTCAGGGGAAACGACAGAATTGCAGGGAGTGCTGGACTATTCCAAGCGCTTTTCCATACCGCTCATTGCGCTGACGGCAGATGCGAAGTCCACATTAGCCAGTCATTCCGATATTGTACTCGCCCTGCCCCGGGAAAAAGAAGCTTGCCCACACAACCTGGCTCCAACGACTTCATCATTGATGTTGCTGGCAATTGGGGATGCGATTTCCGTCGCGCTGCTCGAAAACCGGGAATTTACGGCCGACCAGTTCAGTGTATTCCATCCCGGTGGCCAATTGGGGGCTAAATTGCTGCATGTGAAGGATATCATGCACACGGGCGATTCTCTGCCACTGGTGGAAGCCGGAACACAGATGACCGAAGCCATCATTCAAATTTCGCAAAAGGGCTTCGGCTGCGTGGGCATTGTAAGCCGGGATGAACTGATCGGTATCATCACGGACGGAGACTTGCGCAGGCGGCTTTCGACCACCCTGCTGGCGGAAAACGTCGATGATGTGATGACTTCAAACCCGCAGACCATTCCCGAAGATATGTTGGCGGCAGAGGCTCTTGAATTGCTGAATTCCCGCAAAATTTCAGCTGTCATGGTCACCAAGGACAACTGTCCGGTCGGGATTGTGCATCTGCACGATCTGCTGCGCGTTGGAGTGGCCTAAGATAATTGGGCTTTAGATCCACCCCTGTAATTCGCGGCGCACGATGGTTTCGATCAGGTCTATGCCTTCTGGGTCATCATTCAGGCATGGTATGTGGGCGAAAAGTTCGCCTCCATTGTCGATGAATTCCTCGCGCACTTCACCGTTGATTTCTTCAAGAGTTTCCAGACAGTCTGCCGCAAATCCGGGATTGACCACTGCGAGGCGATTTATACCTTCTTTGGCAAGACGCTCCACTGTCTTGTCGGTATAGGGCTGCAACCATTCCTCCGGCCCAAAGCGTGACTGAAATGTTGTCAGCAGATAGCCGTCCTTCCACCCCATGTGTTCCCTCAACAGACGAGATGTCTTCATGCAATGGCAATGGTAGGGGTCACCCTTGTCAAAATAGCTTTTCGGGATGCCATGATAGGACGCCACAATGTGTTCGGGTTCGAAATCAAGACCGTCGAGATGTCTGGTAATGGACTTGGCCAGCGCTTCTATATAGGCGGGGTCGTCATGGTAGGCTGGAACCGAACGAACCGCTGGCATCCAGCGCATGTTCATCAACGCCTCATAGGCCTTGTCATTCACAGTTGCGGTTGTTGCCGCTGCGTATTGTGGATAGAGCGGAAAAATCAGTATTCGTTCACAACCCTGCTGCTGAAGGACTTGCAACCGGCTCTCGATCGACGGATTGCCATAACGCATCCCCCAATCGATTACCAGATTATCATGTGCAGTCAGCCTTTCCGACAATTGGTCTGACTGAGACCGTGTAAAGGTGCGCAATGGCGATTCATCCAGTTCATTGTTCCAGATGGATGCGTAAAGTGCACCAGATTTCTTCGGCCTTGTGTTAAGGATGATGCCATTAAGCAGAGGCCACCAAATAATTCTGGGTGTCTCGATAACCCGCCGGTCAGACAGAAACTCTTTGAGATATCTGCGCATATTCTTTTTGTCATGGCCATCGGGGGTGCCGAGATTAACCAACAACACACCGATCTTACCGAAATTTACCTTGGGATGGTTTTCCGGCCAGGCCTTAGTGGAAATGTCGCGTTTGAAGGCCGATGATTTGACGGGTGCATTCATGGGGGGTGTCCAAAAATAAGCTGCGCAATGACCGGCAAGCCATAGCCCATCGCCCCGCAACAATTCAACCACCACCTGTGGGGCGCAATGTCTCACGGGCATGCGGTGGAACAATCCGTGATTTTCTTCCACAGGCCAGCAAAAAGAGAACAAACGTGGGTGACGATAGCCTGTGATAGTGCAATGCTTGAGTCAGGCAGCAACCTTAACAAGACGAGCGAGCGGAGAGAGTTGGAATGCTCAAATCAATCATGAACACTGTGTTGGGGGCCGCTCTGGCTTCCGGTCTAACCCTTGCAGCACTGGCAAATGCGGCAGCAGAAACCGTCAATGTCAGCATTATTGTCGCCAGTGACATGGATACAATGTCAGGCAAGAAACGCGGCGGAGTAGCGCGCCTGGCTGCGGTGGTAAAAGGTGAACGGGCCAAAGGCGGCAATACACTATTTGTCTATCCAGGTGATCTGTTGTCACCATCAATCCTTGCTGGTTTCGACAAAGGCGCTCACATGATTGAACTATTGAACATGGCACCGCCCGACATTCTGGTGCCCGGCAATCATGAATATGATTTTGGACCCGAGGAATTCATCAAACGTATGAATGAAGGCAATTTCCTGAAGCTGGCCACAAATACCCGTTACAACGATGGGACCCAGCTTCCAGGTTTTGAAGACAGTGTGATCAAGGACTTTGGAGGTGTCAAAATCGGCTTTATGGGTTTGACAACCGAAGACACGCCCGAAATATCGTCCCCCGGTAATATTGTTTTCAGCAGCAATATCGATACGGCCAAGGCCACCGGAGAAGAACTGCGCGAAGCCGGGGCCGACATGGTGGTCGCCATCGTTCATACGGCCATGCTGATGGATTTTAATCTGCTCTATCAGGCAGGTGTCGATGTGGTTCTATCAGGTCATGACCACAACCTTCACGTCTTTTATGATGGCCGCAAAGCCCTGGTGGAATCCAAGGAAGAGGCCGAATATGTCACCATCATGGATATTGAGTTCGATGTCGGTGAAAGCCGCGGTCAACGGCGCGTACGCTGGTGGCCAAATTTCCGCATCATTGATACAGCAAACGTGACGCCTGATCCCGAGGTTGCAGAGAAAGTAGCAGGATATGAAGCAACTTTGTCGAAGGAACTGGATATTGCGATTGGCAAGTCGGAGGTGGAGTTGGATACCCGTAAGGCCAGTGTTCGCACCAGTGAAACTGCATTTGGAAATCTGACCGCCGATGCCATGCGGGCTGCCGTGGGGGCTGACATTGCCTTCACCAATGGCGGCGGCATTCGCGGCAACAAAGTTTATGACGCCGGCCACACCCTGACCCGACGCGATGTGCTGACCGAACTGCCCTTCGGCAATGGAACGGTAAAGATTGAAGTGTCTGGAGAAATCATCAAGCAGGCGCTTGAACATGGATACCGTTCAGCACCGCAGGCACAGGGTGGGTTCCTCCACATTTCCGGCATGAAAGTCACGATCGACACATCCCAACCAGCAGGATCGCGAGTGACCAGCGTGATGGTGGGTGATGCACCTCTCGACCCTAACAAGCGCTACACATTGGCGACCAATGATTTCATGGGACGCGGTGGTGATGGCTATAAAATGCTGCGCGGCGCAGAGGAACTCATTGATGCCTCGTCCGCCAAGCTGATGGCCAATGATGTGATGGCATATGTGCGCAAGATCGGAACCTTAACCACAGGCGTTGATGGCCGATTGACGATCAAATAGAGCGTATAATATCTCGCCAAACATTCAAAGGCCGCCTGTGGGCGGCCTCTGCGTTTGTGTACCACGCCAGACCATCTCGGAATTTCGAGGCCTATGTCTCGTAATCCCGTTCATCTGAAATCACCTTGCCATCATTGGGCAGGCTCTCGACCTGCTCAACGACACCCCCCAGTTTCGTAATATCACGCAGAGTTGCCTCAATCGCATCGCTGTCGGCAATGTCGGCCACTACTTGCAAGCGCATTGTATCACGATCACCGTCACGCTCAACGATCAGCCGGGCTCCCGTGATTTCACCATGTCGTTTCATCAGTTCGGCAATCTGCTTCGGGTCAACAAACATACCCTTGACCTTGGTGCGCTGATCGGCGCGACCCATCCAGCCATTTATCCGCATATTGGTTCGGCCACAGGGTGATTGACCTGACAACACGGCAGACAGATCTCCGGTTCCAAAACGGACCAGCGGATAGGTCGATGAGAAATTGGTGACCACCAGTTCCCCTACCTCACCTTCTGCGACAGGATCATTAGTTCCGGGGCGAACGATTTCAACAATTAGCCCCTCATTGACCATCATGCCTTCAATCAGTTCACCCTGATGAGTACTTTCATAGGCAATGACACCGAGGTCAGCTGTGGCATAGGCTTGTAGAACCTGTACGCCACGACTGGCGTATTCCTCGCGCAGGGAGGGAAAGAGTGCACCGCCTGACACCAGCGCCCGTTTCATACAGGACAGATCAATGCCTGTTTCCTGCGCTTTGTCGAGCATCACCTTGAGATAATCAGGTGTTCCGGTATAGGCAACGGCCTGCAAGGCGGCAGCAGCCTGAACCTGCATTTCCGTATTGCCTGTTCCGGCTGGGAAAACGGTACATCCTAGCGCCCGCAATCCTTCATCAAGGATAAATCCGCCCGGCGTCATGTGATAGGCGATAGCATTGTGTACCATGTCACCCTTGCGAAAGCCGGCAGAATGGAGCGCCCTGGCCCCCAGCCACGGATCCACTCCAATGCCCTGGGGTTCCCAAATGGGCCCCGGAGACAAGAACACTCGGCCACCAGTCACTTCCGCCATGTTGGCAAAGCCACCGAATGGCGGGTTTTTGCTCTGCGCCTCCATGAGTTCAGCTTTGCGCAGGACCGGTAACTCCGCCAGGGATGCTCGATCTACCACCTTGTCCAGCGCACAATTGGAAAGATGCGCAGCCAGACCCGGACACGATGCAACCGCTTTTTGCAAATGAGTATTCAGCCGAGCAAACAGCTCCGCTTCCCGCTCGACCGGGTCAAGCGCATCGCGCGCATCATAGTGATCGTTCATAACTTTTGCCTTTTGGGTTTGAATTGTGGCCGCGTTTGTTCAAATTCGTTCCATATATATGGATTTATGTTCAGCCACTGCATGAAGGATCTGTTCTACAGACGCATCCAGCGGGCTAAGATCGATGACAAATTCCGGACTGTCAGCGGATTTGGCTCGTTTATCCGGCCATAGATAAACTCCCAGTTGAAAATCGTTTTCCGCCCGTTCCAACCGAACATCCTTGATTTCATCCCATGGAATGGCCTGGGAGGAGTAACGGGCGTCAAACAAGCCATCCGGGCGAATGGCCAGAACAATCTCATCACGCATATAGCGCCAGATCATCGCTGCGGAACAAAAACCGAAAAACACCAGGCCGGAAATCACCGTTATGGTATTTGCGTTTTGCAATCCCAAGAGCCGCGCAAACAGCCAGACCAGAAAACAGACAATCAATGTAAGGCCAATCGCCGAAACAGTTGAACGATTAAAAGAATTTCGCGAATAGCGGTATTGGTTGGCCATAAATACTACATAATGATCCTTGCGCACTTGGACAATTGCCAATTCAAACTGCAGGAAAGAAGAATGACTACAACACCGCCCGTTTCATTCGAACCGCTCTCACCTGAGTTTGCACGCAATCCATATGCGGTCTATGCGGAACTGCGGGACATGGACGGCGCCTACTATTATGAATCGCAAAACATGTGGTTACTGTCACGCTATGATGATGTCTGTCAGGTGGCAACATCTGACCATGCCGTTCGCAGTCTTGTAGGAATTGCAAGTGACAGGGACATTGCAGAATGGCAAAAACGGGCCAATTGGCACGACATGCCCTATCATGAACGGGTCGTCCAGTTCAGCCTGCTAGACAGCGATGGAGAAATCCATCGACGCCTGCGACGGCTTGTATTTGGCTCATTCAAGAATGACGCCATTGCCCATCTGCACCCCATGGTCGAGGCCTATGTCCTTGGTCTTCTGGACAAACTCGAGGACGGCCAGTCCTTCGACTTTATCGAAGATTTTGCAGCCCATGTTCCAGGTTACGTCATTGGCCAGCTGCTTGGCGCCCCCGCCGAAGATTGTCCGCAACTGCGTCTTTGGTCAGAGCAAATAGTGCAATTCTTTGATGTTGACCGAAGTGACGAAAAAAGACACCTGGCCGAAACGGCAACGCGCGAGTTCTACAACTATCTGATCGACTTGAAGAAGCAGAAGTACAAATCGCCTGGCAATGATCTGACTTCCCAAATGATCATTGATGAGAATTCCGGGCATTACACGCAAGATGAATTTATCTCTACCTGCATGTTGATACTGATGGCCGGTCACGGATCTACAATTGATGTTCTGGGAAGCGGCATGCATATCCTGCTCAAGCATCCCCACCTCATGGTCGAACTGCGCAAGTCTCCCGATAAATTGCCTGTTGCCATTCAGGAAATGTTTCGATTGGAACCGCCCCTACCTTTTTTTCATCGCCACATTACCCGAGACATGACCGTTGGCGGACAGAACTATCCAGCTGGCACAACTTTCGGGCTGCTTTACGGCTCCGCCAACCGTGACCCGACGCAATTTGACAAAGCAGATCAATTTGTCATGGACCGCATGCCCAACCGGCATCTGGCCTTTGGAATGGGCGCACATCTGTGTCTCGGCAACAACCTTGCGCGGCTCAACATGAGAATTGTATTTCAGTTGCTGCTGGCCAGATATTCCCGGATCGAAGGGCTTGACGCTGATGTTGAATACAAACCCGGTCTGTCGGTGCGCGGGCCAAGGAAACTGCTGATCAGCTGTCAGGCCTGATGACGAAATTTGGCAAGATTGGCCAATTTTCAGCAAATTTCATAATCAATCTTGCAAAATTATAAGTATGCTGGCACCCCCTGCGTCATAAATGCCGCAAACGGACAATCCCTGCGAGAGAGGTGGAGCTTGCGTTATCGCCCTGAAATCGATGGATTGCGCGCCATTGCCGTTGTCCCGGTGATTTTATTCCATGGCGGCTTTGACTTATTCAGCGGTGGATTTGTCGGCGTGGACGTTTTCTTCGTCATCAGCGGCTATCTGATTACCGGCATCATTATCAATGAAATGACAAGTGGCACGTTCAGCCTTGTCAACTTCTGGGAACGCCGTGCACGGCGCATTTTGCCTGCGTTATTCTTTATGGTGCTGGCCTGTCTGCCTTTTGCATGGCTTTGGTTCACACCAAGCGACTTTCGCGGATTTTCGCAGAGCATGATTGCTGTCTCCACCTTTTGGTCCAACTTTCTGTTTTGGAGCGAAAGTGGATATTTTGACACCGCTGCAGAACTCAAGCCTCTGCTGCATACCTGGAGCCTCGCAGTCGAAGAGCAGTATTACATTATTTTCCCGGTATTCCTGCTGGTTATATGGCAATTGGGGAAACGTAAGGTTCTCGGCTTACTTGCTTTCATATTTGTCCTCAGTTTGACCATGGCGCACTGGGGCTCGTACTACTATCCGGCTGCGACGTTCTTTCTGCCACACACAAGAACGTGGGAATTGCTGCTTGGCGCTTTTATCGCATTTTTCCTGCAAACCCGACCCGACTGGAACAATCAGCCGGCTTCTCCCATGGTTCAGATCACCGGACTGGCCGGACTTGCACTAATTGGCTATGCGGTGTTTGCGTTCGACCATCACACCCCTTTTCCCGGGCTGTTTGCACTGGTTCCCACCGTTGGCACTGCGCTAATTATTCTGTTTGCATTACCGGGAAGTATCACCAATTGGGCGCTCTCTCTTCGCCCTCTGGTTGGCATCGGCTTGATAAGCTACAGCGCCTATTTGTGGCACCAGCCACTATTTGCATTTGTAAAATACAAGAGTTTTGGCGAACCAAGCGCATTGATGATGGTCCTGCTTTGTGTACTTGCCCTGCCTTTGGCGTGGTTGTCCTGGCGATTTGTCGAACGGCCATTTCGGGACAAGGGCCGATTCAGCAGACCGGCAATTTTCAGGCTCTGTGGCCTGACTGCCTGCTGTCTGGTCGGTCTGGGACTGGTTGGGACGACCAAGAGCGATTTTAACCCTGCGGTTCTGGCTAAGTTCGGACCAAAATCGACCTATGATGGTCCGGCAAGTGCCATGCTGCTAGGTGATTCTCATGCAGAGCATCTTGCCTATGGGCTTGAATACAAACTGGGGACCGGAATCCTGACTCGCTGGGGGCCAGGATGCATCCCCTTCCTCAATGTCGACCGTTACGACAGCAGGATTGAACGTGGAACCTGCGCCAAAAAAATGCGCAAGTTTTTGACCGAATTTGAAAACAATGACGCGCTTGACACCCTGGTCCTGTCAACAATGGGACCGGTTTATCTGGACGGCACTCCATTCAGGGGATTTGGTGCAGCTCGAGTTGAGGGTCTCGGCGTGGAACTGGTCACTGACAAATCGGTCAAGGATCGCTGGCAGGTCTTCGAGATTGGTTTGAGAAATACTCTTCAGCACCTGTCTGCGTTGCCGAACAAAACCGTCATTTTCACTCTTGATGTCCCGGAACTGGGAATCCCACCAAGGCTGTGTGGGGTGTACAAGAGTAAAGTCTCAATTCTGGGAACCACATTTTCTCAAGGGGCAAAGAATTTCGACAGCTGCATTGTGGCCCGCGATGAGTTTGAGCAGAGAGTTGCGAGATACCACAAACTCATCCGCGAAGTCTTGTCAGAATTTCCATCTGTGCACTTGTTCGACCCAACTGAAATGTTTTGTGACGAAGACAGATGCGCGGGGGCCATTGACGGGAACAACCTCTATCGCGACGGTGATCATTTGTCGGACTATGGTTCGATCTATGTTGCTGATGCGCTCGCACCCATGATCAAGAAATCTTCACGGCCTGCGGACAATTGAGCACCAGGCAACTAAATAGGGGAACAGCTGGCATGATCAGGCCAACCAGCGCTTGCGGCGCTTGTAGTGCTTGACGTCGCGGAAGGATTTGCGTCCCTCACCACCAACGCCCAGATAGAATTCCTTGACGTCTTCGTTTTCGCGCAAGGCTGCACCCTCACCATCAAGGACCACCCGGCCTGATTCCAGAATATATCCATAGGTTGCATAGCGCAGGGCAATATTTGTGTTTTGTTCTGCCAACAGAAACGAAACTCCCTCGTTGGAATTAAGTTTCTTGACGATTTCAAAAATCTCCTCCACCAGTTGCGGAGCCAGCCCCATTGAAGGTTCATCAAGCAGAATCATGTCTGGCTTCGACATGAGCGCACGACCAATGGCGCACATTTGCTGTTCACCACCGGACGTATATCCAGCAAGAGCAGATTTGCGCTCACGCAGCCGTGGGAAATAATTATAAACCAGTTCAAGATCTTCCCTGATCGCAGCCGATCCGTCCTTGCGCGTGAAGGCACCTGTCAGGAGGTTTTCTTCAACTGTCAGATGGCCGAAACAATGGCGGCCTTCCATGACCTGAATGCAGCCGCGTCGAACCAATTCATTTGGCGAAAGGGATTGTATTTCTTCGCCCTTGAACACGATATTGCCTTTGGTCACATCTCCACGTTCTGCTCCCAGCAAGTTGGAAATCGCCTTGAGCGTTGTCGTTTTCCCTGCCCCGTTGGCACCCAAAATAGCGACGATGCCTCCACGTGGGACGGTCAGTGACACCCCTTTAAGGACCAAAATCACGTGATCATAGATCACCTCGATATTGTTGACCTCAAGGATGGTTTCAGCAGGAGAAATAGCTTCAGCAGTGGACATGGCACTCTCTGTAATTTGCTTCTTGAACCGGGTGAAAACCGGACGGTGAACCCGGATATTCCGGGTTCACCATTGTTTTGTTTTTACACCTTATCCGCAGGTCTGACCTTTCCAGTCAGGTTTCTCGGAGACGTATTTGGCCGCCGCTTCTTCAAGCAACGGGCGCACAACGTCGGTCATGGGTGCAATCAGATCCGACACTTTATTGAAAGTGCTGCCGTCCCACTGCTGAATGAAGACCGAACCGGCGCCCTCATGGTCGGCACAGGAGCCTTTCAAAGCACCGGCAAAGCCTTCAAGACCAAGTTCCTTCAGGCGGGCGTCAGACAGGTCGAAGTTTTCCAGACCAGCCCGCATGTCTGCACCGGTAATGACTTTCTTGCCGGTCATTTTCTGGGCCGTGGCAATTGCTTCCGCGACGATTACAGCGTTGTAGAGACCGCGGTTATAGAGAACATTACCGACATCCTCTTTTTTGGTCTGCGTATTGCCTGCATCGATGACGTGTTTCATCACGTCCTGCAAAGCTGGATAGTCGGTACCGATACCTGAGAAGTTTGCTCCCAGATAGCCCTTACCCGGTGCTCCCACCGGCTTCAGATCGGCATGGGCAGAAGACCACCAGTTGCCAATGAAGCGATCCATTGGATAGCGGATCTTGGCCGCTTCCTTGACGGCAGTGGCGTTCATCGCCCCCCAACCCCACATGATCATCCAGTCCGGACGTTCCTTGCGCACATTGAGCCATTGTGACCCCTGGCTCTGCATTTCCTTAACACCAACAGGGAATTTGGCCACTTCAAAGCCAAGCTGAGGAGCCAGTTTATCAAGCAGCGGGATAGGTTCCTTTCCGTATCCAACATCAAGATAGATGAAGCCGATCTTCTTGCCTTTCAGGCCACCATTGGCGTCGATATATTTCAGGATCGACGACATCTGGCTCCAGTAAGAGGTCGGGTATGTGAAGGTCCATGGGAACTTCTCACCAATCGCTGCCGCTGATAGTCCATAACCCATCGACAGCACCGGAATTTGATCTACCGGAGCCTTGGGGATCAACTGCAGCGTGATGCCGGTCGACAGCGGATTGTAGACCAACGCGCCTTTGCCCTTGGTGGATTCGTAGCATTCCACGCCTTTTTGAGCGTTATAGCCGGTCTCACATTCCTCAACCTTGATCTTGACGCCACCAATGCCGCCATCGCGGGCATTGAGCATGTTGAGGTAGTCTGCAAATCCGTTCGCGAACGGAATACCCCCACCGGCAAACGGTCCGGTGCGATAACTTAGTGATGGGACATATAGCTCTTCAGCCGAAACTGTTGCGACAGTGGAGAGCGTGCCGGCAGCGGCCATAGCCGTTACTGCTGCGCCCAGTACAAGAGATTTCATTCTCATTGTTTTCCTCCAGTTGTTGGCGCCTCCCGACGCCATGGGTTTGAAACCTTGTCTATTATGGGGTGAAACCAGGTTTCTTTCGTTTCACCCGTTATGGTCGCCACATTAATGCGGCGCAGGCCTTTCTCCACAAACTCTAACCGTATGGGAAAGGCCAATTCCTCAATTTTTCCTTTGTGATTTGCCACAAACGGGCAAATCCGTGGGGCTCGACAATCAGGAAGAAGATAATCAAAGCCCCAATTGCCATGCGCGAGATATGATCAACAGTTGAAGCGTTAATTGCGATGCCCATCATCTCTGGCAAAATGCGGACAAAAATCGGCAATCCGAAAATGAAGGCCGCCCCCATAAAGCATCCGATTAGCGATCCAAGGCCACCAATGATGACCATGAACAGAACCTGGAACGAAACATTGATGTTGAAGCTTTCCACTTCCGCAGCTCCCAGCCACATGAACACCATGAGAGCACCGGAAACACCACAGAAATAGGATGACACCGCAAAGGCTGAAAGTTTTGCGTTGAGTGGTTTGATTCCCATCAGTTCAGCTGCGATATCCATGTCGCGGATCATCATCCAGGAGCGGCCAATACGACCGCGAATGATATTGGATGCAACCCAGGTCAATCCGATAACAAGGACAAGTATCACCCAGTAGCGTGCTGATGGTGTTGCAGATGGGCCGGTAATGGCTATACCGGCCAATGTCCGCTGAGGCACTTCAATGGCACCGGAATCGTTGTAATTATATAGCCAGGGTATACGGATGAAGCACCATTCAAGAAAGAACTGTGCTGCCAGTGTTGTAATAGCAAGATAGAGCCCCTTGATCCGCAGACTGGGTAATCCGAATATGCAGCCAATACCGGCAGCAAAGAAGCCGGACAGCAGGATGTGAATGAGAATATTCACGTCCGGGAATATGGTGGTCAGCTTGTAGCAGGAATAAGCTCCGACCCCCATGAACGCACCGGTACCAAGGGATAACTGTCCGCAATAGCCGGTTAGAATGTTAAGCCCGATGGCTGCAAGAGCGAGGATCAGACAGGGAATCATGATCGAGTTGATGAAAAAATCATTGCCCCACAGAGGCACGGAAAATGCCGCCAGAATGATCAGCAACAGCCCGATGCGGTCCTGCAAAATGGGGAAGATGGCCTGGTCGGCCTTATAGCTTGTCTTGAACTGACCGGCTTCACGATAAAACATCAGCCCAATACCCCCTGTGGTGCGATTGCGGGCCCGCCGGAGCGCAACACGGTTGCGCAGCTATTCAACGTCAATGTCATTTTCTTGCACCCGCTCAATTTCTTACACCCGCTCAATGATTTTTTCGCCAAACAGGCCCTGAGGGCGGAAAAGCAGGAAGATCAGGGCCAACACGTAGGCGAACCAGGCTTCAACCCCGCCACCAAATATGCCGCCCCAATAGACTTCAAAAACTTTCTCACCGATCCCGACAATCAGGCCACCAACTATGGCTCCGGGAATTGAGGTGAAACCACCGAGAATCAGCACCGCGAGCGCTTTGAGCGCAATCACCTCAAGGGCGAAGGATACGTCCGAACGGGCCCCCCACATAATGCCGGTTACCAGTGCCACAATACCGGCAGCAAACCATACGATCACCCATATCTGATTGAGAGAAATACCCACAGACAGAGCTGCCTGATGGTCAT
Source organism: Rhizobiaceae bacterium (assembly GCA_051009515.1). Lineage (GTDB taxonomy): Bacteria > Pseudomonadota > Alphaproteobacteria > Rhizobiales > Rhizobiaceae > Pseudahrensia. The sequence continues at coordinate 13,307 of JBPCWM010000308.1, forward strand.
CCGCCACAGCGCGCAACGCGCGTCCGATACGGGTTTTGGAAAAGAACAGCGCCAAACCCGCGACCATGAGACCGGCAATGATTATGGCTGCAACATCAATATGCTGGAAGGTGACGAGGCCGCCGAAGACTTCCCAGTCGGTTGCCCCGGTGGGCAAACCCAGTTCTTCAGTGATCATGCTTTGCGGTTCGCCGCCAAAAATTGTCTCTCCCGCCCCTTGCAGGAACAGGGTCAGCCCAATCGTAGCCATTAGGAGGATGGCATCATGCTGCCCAACAAGCGGTCGCAGGACCACCCGCTCAATTCCGATTGCAAGCAGCCCCATTATGCCGACTGCCATCAGCAGGGCGAGCCAGGCTGGAACGCCAAACTTGGTGTGCAGCGAGACCAGAGCAAGGGCTGCAAACACCACCATTATGCCCTGCGCGAAGTTGAACACACCGGACGCTTTAAAAATAAGGACAAAGCCAAGGGCAATCAGTGCATAGAGAATTCCAGAGACAAAACCTTCCCAAAGGGTTTGCAAAAACAAGTCCGGAATATCGGCAATCAGCACGAAGGGTTCGACAAATATCTGACTAAGCAATTCCATCACATAGCTTCCCGCTTCACAGTCCCGGCTATTTTGCCAGACACGATCATTGCGGCACGAGTTGGGGAAACAAGCCGGCCAGTCCCAAGGCAATCATCAACACGGCGATGGCCCACCTTATCCAGCGCGGCACCAGAATCAGGGCAATTCCTCCGATCAACAGGAAGCCGGAAATCGCCTTTGGATAGTCGGCCAGTAAATCCATCATGCCTCTCCATCAGTGCGGCACCCCCAGATAGGCATCGATCACATTCTGGTCCGCCTGAACCTCGCTCGGCTCGCCATCAGCAATCTTCTTGCCATAGTCCAGCACTACCACCCGGTCGGCCAGATCCATCACCACACCCATGTCGTGCTCTATCAACGCGATTGTCGTTCCAAACTGTTGATTCACATCGATAATAAACCTACTCATATCTTCCTTTTCTTCCAGATCCATGCCCGCCATGGGCTCGTCGAGAAGCAGAAGGTCAGGTTCCAAAGCGAGGGCCCGCCCAAGTTCAACCCGCTTTTGCAAACCATAGGGAAGCTTGCCGACGGGCTGCCTGCGGATATGGGCAATCTCCAGAAAATCAATAATCTCCTCCACCCGCCTGCGGTGTTCGATCTCTTCATTGCGGGCTGGTCCGTAGTAAAACATCTGGGTCAAAAAATTCTGGTGCATCTTCAAGGAGCGCCCGGACATGATATTGTCCAGTGTTGACATGCCAGTGAAGAGCGCAACGTTCTGGAAAGTCCGGGCAATGCCGGATGCTGCGGCTTCGTAGGGCTTCATCTTTGAACGTGTTTCCCCGCGAAACCGGATTGTACCTTCCTGGGGATGGTAGAACCCGTTGATCACGTTCAGCATGGATGTCTTGCCGGCACCGTTTGGACCAATAATGGCACGGATTTCCCCTTTGAGTATGTCAAAGGAAATATCCTGAATGGCGGTAACACCACCGAAACGCAGCGTAACGTTGGCTACGCTCAGCAATTCATCCCCCACAGCTATGCCGTCATCGGTTCTGGAATGAGAATCCATGCTTGCAACACTCATTGCGCTGCCTCCTTCATGGCAGGATTTTCATGCAATGGTGGATGCGGCTCGACATTCCTTATTTGAACTGTCGCAGAAATATTGCCCTTGCGCCCATCTTCAAAGACAACTTCGGTATCGACGAATTTCTCTTCAGACCCATCATAAAGGGCCTTGATCAACGGTTCGTAGCGCTCGTTGATCAGGCTGCGTCTTACCTTCATTGTGCGGGTCAGTTCCCCGTCATCAGCGTCTAGCTCCTTGTGAAGCACCAGAAAGCGATGGATCTGCGCACCGGCCACCCGTTCTTCCGATGCCAGATCAAGATTCACCTGATCCACATGTTCCGCCATCATATCATAGACTTGGGGATGGTTGGCCAGTTCCTGATAAGACGCATAGGCGATATTGTTGCGTTCTGCCCAGTTCGCGACCGGCTGCAGGTCGATATTGAGCATGACAGCGACATAATCGCGCCCATCTCCAATAGCAACAGCCTCTTTGATATTGGGGAAAAATTTCAGCTTGTTCTCGATATATTTGGGCGGGAACATGCTGCCATTATTCAGCTTGCCAACATCTTTAGCGCGGTCAATGATTCTCAGGTGACCATTTGAATCCAGGAACCCCGCATCGCCCGTGTGGACCCATCCATCCTCGGTTTTGGTTTCATGGGTCGCCTGCTCATTTTTGTAATAACCCATGAACACGCCGGGCGAACGGTAGAGGACTTCACCATTGTCGGCGATGTCGATTTCCACATCTGGTGAAGGCGTGCCAACCGTATCAGCAGAAATCTCCCCGTCAGGCTGGGCGGTAATATAGACGCTGGCCTCGGTCTGCCCGTAAAGCTGTTTCAGATTGAGACCCAGTGCGCGATAAAACTTGAATATCTCCGGGCCTATGGCTTCGCCGGCGGTGTATCCAACCTTCATGCGGCTCATGCCCAACCGGTTCTTGAGCGGACCATATACAAATAACTCGCCAAGGCGATATTTCCACTTGTCCAGAAAGGATACAGGTTCGCCGTTCAATATGCGCTCACCAACATTTCTGGCAACGTCGAGAAAATAGTCGAACATTTTCTTCTTCAATGCGCTTGCATCTTCCATGCGCACCGTGATGTCAGTCAAAAGACCTTCAAAGACACGCGGCGGGGCAAAGAAATAGGTTGGGGCAATTTCTCGGCGGTTCTCGGTGACTGTGTCCGGGCTTTCAGGACAGCAAACACAATACCCGGCAGTCATGGATTGACCATAGGAGAATATGTGATCCCCGACCCATGCCAATGGCAAATAGGCGATGATCTCGTCATTTTCGTCAAAACTGTCGAACTTGTTGGCATTAATAGAGGATATGACCAGATTGTCATAGGACAGCATAACCCCTTTGGGCTTGCCCGTTGTGCCGGACGTATAGAGCATGACAGACAAATCACTGCCCTTGCCTTCGGCTATATCTGCCAACCAATCTGCCTCCGCAGACCCATCGGCAAGCAGTCTTTCACCGGAAAGCTGAACATCCTTGAAGTGGTGCAGGAATGGCTCTTCGTATCCGGCAAGGCCGCGTTCCCAATCATAAATTATCGTTTCCAGTGCCGGCAACTCATCCTTGATCGACAGCAATTTGTCGACCTGTTCCTGATCCTGCGTAATGGCGAAACGGACTTCGGCATGTTGCAAAACATAGACCATTTCTTCAGCAACACTATCGGCATAGACGGGGATTGGAACACCACCAACGGCCTGCACGGCTGCGAAGGACCAATAGAGGCGCGGTCGGTTTGAACCGACAACTGCGACCTTGTCGCCGCGCTTCAATCCCATAGCCTTCAAGCCTATGGAAAAACTTCGGACTTCAGCGAGCATTTCTGCCCAAGTCCAGGTTTGCCAAATGCCGAAGTCCTTGTGCCGCATCGCCGGGCGCGCACCGAATTGGCTGGCATTGCGCAACAAAAATTTTGGAAACGTGTCCAAATCACCTGTATCGGTGGCCATATTTAGAACGTCCTCCCAAACGCCTAAGTGCTGAAATTCATACTCCAGCTATGATGATTCACAGGACTTCCAGAATGCCGACCTGCGCCTTATTTAGTGTCGAATGAGAACACAATTTTTGCAAGTGGTACTTTGTGTTAAATTGCAGAACCTGCAGAAAATATTGGTCAATCGAGACCGATCCAGTCAACCCAACGGGCATGAAAATCTGCCCGCCCCAATTGAACATCGATGCCGGACGGCCACATCTGCAATCGAATTCCTCCACCTGGCGATTGTTCGTCGGCTTCAAATCGCAACCAGGCCAGCTGTTTGGTGGGAGTCGTTTGAGAACCCCCGCAAGTGACAATCAACGCTTCGCCAGCGTCACGCGCGGACTTTGGCAAATATTGCCAGGCAATTGTTGAATAGATCACCGTGCACAAATCGTTCGCCAAATGTTCAAGACTTCCACCAAGCCAGTCCACAGCGTCACAAAGTACCACCTTGGCAGGATAAGTCTGGGCAATTTTCAAAGCCGCATCTATGCGATGTTTGCGCTCCGGTTGATCCGGCCAGACATAGGACCGCAGACGCAACTCGTCATGGGCATTGAGCGGATCCAGTGGATTGAGGTCGCAGGCAGCCCGATGCGCAATTTGAAGGTCTGCCTTGACCGGGGGATTACCCCGCCATTCAGGCGAAAGATGCAATTCACTTCCATCTGCTCCACACTGCACCCCGCCAAGATCATAGCTAAATCGATCCGATTGCAGGTTCAGACCTCCTGATCCGCCGACCTCAAGAATCTGAAGCGGCAGATTGCTGGCCTTTGAAATTGCCATCAGTGCTGGATAAACAACACCAGAGCGCGACACTTCGTTGGTTTGCGGTGGTGATTGCAGCCAATCGAGAAGAAAGTCAGCATGCTCTTTCAGGGCCTTTGAAATGATGTTCCATTGAGGCACATGATCGTGATGCGGGGGATAAAGGGCTGCGAGTTCGGCAGACCGTTCGGTGAGGACCAGCGCATGCAGGCCACCACAAAGCCGCAGGGGAATACTGTCCGCAGACGGACCGGGATCCCCCTGCCAATCGAGGCAGAACGTGCCGACTTTCGTTGAGTGGTCAAGGTTGTCAGCAAACGCATAGCAAAGATCAGCCGTAAATTTCGAACCCATTGGACCGCAAACGTCGCCTTGTTCTCGAAACGCTTCAATTACGCGTTCTGACATCTATTCGGCGGCTTCCAGTGATTTCAGAGCATCCACATTTTTAAAGCCGGCCCTCAATTGCATTCGTTCACCTTCGGCCTTTTCAACATTGCGTTCTTTTACGTGACTATAGCC
>JBPCWM010000309.1:0-2645 GCA_051009515.1 Rhizobiaceae bacterium
CGTGGAACGAATTCTGTTCAGTTTGCGGGTCGATTTTACGGGCCATAACTCAGAGGAACCGGTAGCCGGAACTTTAACCGGCCACGACGGCAAGCTTGTGACAGTAATGTGTCAGAGTGACGGTTAACAGCTGAACTTTCGCCTGCCCACACTCGTCATGAACAGGCCAACGCCGCAATCGCATCAATATGAACCTGCGCGCAATCGGTGACGGGAAATCCGGGTGATGCACCATCGAAGGCGAGAAACAGATCCGTGCCACCCAGCAGGATTGTTTCTGCCCCCTGCGCGCTCAGCTTTCGGCCAGCATCAAACATGATGTCGCGCTTTGCCTGTGTTACCTTCGCCTCCATTGCCATACTCACATAAGCTCCGTGAACAGCTTCCGCCTCAGCAGCCGGTGGTATGGCAACATCTACCGACCCAAGCCCTCCATAAAACCTGGATCGCATGACGGTATCGGTTCCAAGCAATCCCACTTTGGCGAATTTGTGCGAGCGCAAATAGTGGTCCACGGAGCTAATAAGTTCGATAATGGGAATGGGAGAAATCCTGCGAAACGCGTCAATGCAAAAGTGTCCACCAATTGACGTAATCACCAGCCTTTCAGCTCCGGCGCGCACGAGCCGCTCGGAAAGTTCAAGATAGATTTGCGCTTGCGCGTCGTCGCGCCCGTTTTCCAGATTCTGGATCAAAGTGGGTGCATCTGCATGGGCCATGGTCAATTGTAAATCCCGCCCAGCCTTTCTCATCGCATTGATCAGGCCCCTATAGTAAAAATCAGTTGCGGCAGGACCAATTCCCCCGATCAAACCAATATGCATGAGTTGCGCCTTTCCTTATGACTTTCCTGAGCAGAACGCATTGCCGGATATGTCAAACCCGTGGTCTGTTCTATCAGAGCGTGAATGACCTTGAAAACCGGTCGGGAGACAGCCATTTGAGGACTTATGAAATAGGCTGCAGGCTGCCAGTCAGCATCTCAACTCAAGGTCAGCCAATTCAAAATAACAAACCTGAAGGATATATCCATGCGCGCAGTCGGTTACCAGAAAAGTCTCCCCGTCGATAAACCCGATTCCCTGCAGGATATCGAGATTACAGATTACACAAGTGACAATCTTGGGCACCACGATTTGTTGGTGGAAGTTGCCGCAGTCTCTGTCAATCCGGTCGACACCAAGGTGCGCATGCGGGCTGAACCGGAAAACGGGTACAAGATATTGGGCTGGGACGCGTCCGGTACGGTCAAAGCAGTCGGCAAGGATGTGACGCTCTTCAAACCAGGCGACGAGGTCTATTACGCAGGTGCCATTGACCGTCAGGGCACCAATAGCGAATTGCATATTGTCGATGAACGCATTACCGGCAAAAAGCCTGATTCTCTCACCCACGCGGACGCTGCCGCTCTGCCGCTCACTTCGATCACAGCCTGGGAAATGCTGTTTGACGGAATGCATGTCGCAGACGGAGGTGGTAAGGGCGAAGCTATTTTGATCCTTGGCGCTGCAGGTGGCGTTGGTTCAATCCTAATTCAGATTGCTAAAATCTTCACCCAACTCACTGTTATAGCAACAGCTTCACGCGACGACACAAGAGATTGGTGCCTGAAACTGGGGGCTGACCATGTGATCAACCACCACGAGGATATGAAAGCGCAACTGGATAGTATGGGAATAGCCCCTCGCTATGTGGCATCACTTACCGCAACAGACCGCAACTATGATGCAATAATCGACTTGATTGCTCCGCGCGGTACGATCGCGTTGATTGATGATCCTGCAGAACTCAATGCGCTAAAACTGAAACCCAAATCCCTGTCTCTCAACTTCGAGTTCATGTTCGCCCGATCAGCCTTCCAAACCGCTGACATGGACGAGCAGCACAGGCTTCTCAACCGAATTGGTGAACAGGTGAACCAAGGCAAGATCATGACAACCGCCAATCGCGACGGCGGTACGATCAATGCAGAGAACCTGCGCGCTGCCCACGCCCATCAGGAAAGTGGAACGGCAATCGGCAAAACCGTGCTCAGTGGTTTTTGAGTTTTCTGACATATTGGAGAATGCAAAAGCTCTCACAGTCACTTTTTTTTCGAGTGGACGGCGCTTTCTCAATATTGAACAATGTGATCCGATTGAAGCACACAACTGGGTCGATTGATGCAATTCCACCTCAACGGATTCCGGCCCGGTGACCCTTCGGTCCGGGAACCGTCAAACTCCGCTCAGGATCGTAGTTCAAACGCTGCCCTGCCGACGAAAACCGATGTGCTGATCGTTGGCTGCGGACCCGCAGGCCTGACACTGGCAGCGCAACTTTCGGCATTTTCGGATATTCAGACCTGCATAGTCGACCAGAAGCCCGGACCGTTGCAATTGGGACAGGCGGACGGGATTGCATGCCGTTCCATGGAAATGTTCAATGCCTTTGGTTTCGCCGACCAAGTCATGAAAGAGGGATACTGGGTCAACGAAACCGTCATGTGGAAGCCTGACGAATTGCAACCGCAAAACATCATTCGCGGTGGGCGCATTCAAGACACCAAAGACGGGCTCTCAGAACTCCCCCACATGATTCTCAATCAGGCCCGGGTTCATGATTTCTATCTCGATGTGATGCGCAACTCGCCCACTCGCTTGCAG
>JBPCWM010000310.1:0-28756 GCA_051009515.1 Rhizobiaceae bacterium
GCATAGCCCCTGGGTGTAAAAGCCCAGCTTCGCCCGTCACCAGTCGTGACTGTGCGGGTGTCGCTTGATCCAACAATCACCACGGTCAACATGTCGACATCATCTATATTCAGTTCACCTAGCGGGATAATGCGGACCTGTTCTCCCTCGCGGCCAAGATTTGTTGCCAGAATGACTGGAGTATCCTTGGGTCGATGCTGCAATAATACGTCTTTGGCATAGGCCAGTTGGGTGCGTCGACGTTTTGAGACCGGGTTGTAAAAAGCTACCACAAAATCGCCTTCAGCCGCCGCCTTCACCCGCATCTCAATGGCTTCCCACGGGGTCAGCAAATCCGAAAGAGAGATGGTGCAAAAGTCGTGCCCCAGTGGCGCACCCGCACGGGCAGCAGCAGCCTGCAAGGCTGATATGCCGGGAGAAACCTGAATGGAGATACGTTGAGCTGCATCGCTCAAACCACCGGATTCCAGCAATTCATAGACCAGTGTGGCCATGGCATAAATACCTGCATCTCCCGAACAGACCAGCGCAACGTTATGCCCCTGCCCGGCCAACTCCATGGCATGACGTACTCGATCCTCTTCCTTGCCGAGATCGAAGTCATGACGGGTCTTTGCGTCGGTCAAATCGCCCAACAGATCGAGATAGAGCGAATACCCCACCAATTCGCTGGCTGCTGATATCAACTGGGTCACTTCCGGTGAACGCCAGTCTGCAGCGCCGGGACCAATGCCTACGACGGACAAATGCCCGCGCGACCGTCCAACCCGGCTGCAGTCTATGGGTTGCGGAGCACGCCCGATCGCCATTGTGGCGCGCTTTGATTTCTGCTTCGCCAGATGCAACACACCAACCGCACCAACGGCTGCAAGTGCTGCACCTTCAGCAACACCGTGGCAGCCAACCTCCTCAAATACAACGTCGGAGGGATTTGCCAGTCTGACAGTCTCCTGCTCGAGTTCATCCGCTGTGAAAAGACGAACTGGCACACCAAGCTCTTCCGCCAGTTGGTTGACTGCAACTTCGTCAGCTTTGAGATCAATTGTTGCAATGCAACTGATCGCTTCAATATTGATATCGCAACTGTCCAGCAATTGGTTCAACTCATCTAAGGCTACGCCGCGTTCGCATCCCACACCAAGTACCAGATTCTGCGGACAATAAACCAGTTCCAGCGGGTCAGCGTCTGCACTGGATTCATCAATGGTCAACAATACGTCCCCGGTCAGGCTGAACGGCAATTCAGAATTGCGCAACCAGCCAGCCTGATTGACAAGGCCACCACCAATGCGAACATGCGCACCTCCCAGCAGTGCCGCCATGACAGGTTTGGCATTGTCCGGATTGGCCAGCAGCCAACCCGTTGGTGGATCATCCAGCGCTATGCCAAAGCGAATGTCACCAGCCGTAGTGATCGCAGCATGGCCGCCCAAATGGCCGGACAGGATGCGGGCCATTTCATTGCCACCATGATGCCCGCCAAGCAGCGGTACAACGCTTGATCCATCATCTGCCACAGACAGAACTGGCGGATCGGTCAATTTATCTCCGATATGGGGAGCCAGCAATCTTATCAATGCACCAGAGGCCATGATCCCAATGATGAATCTGCCCTCATTAAACAGGTTGGCGACGTGGTGGGCTGCTGTATCGAAGACAACATCTGACTTGGCGACACGCCCGCGCAATCCATGAACTTCGCCCCCGCAACGGGATTTTATTTCCTCCGCGACCGGAATTGAAGCTTGGGACAGGACGATTATGGCCGGGTTTTCAAATTTGGATGTCACGATTGGTCTCCAGACCAGGGCAAGTTCAGGATCCAGTCTTCAGCCCCTTTGTAGATCAGGATCATTGAAAAATAGGGCGCGGCTTCACCACCAACTTCGGCCAGTCGCAATATGTTTTGGTTGTCCAGAGAAACACGCTCCAGATAAGCGGAGCTGGACATCAGACCAGCTTCTTCAACGAGGTTTTTCACCCGCTGCAGATGGCGGCCGACCTTGATGATGCAGATGCCATCACTTTCGTCCAACCGCGCGCGAATCTGCTCATCATCCAGTGGTGCCGGGATAACTGTCAGCACATCATTGCGGGCCGCCAGCGGGCGACCGAGAACCGAGCTTGATGCCATCATGGACGATACACCGGGCACGATTTCACATGGATAGGCGTCGGCCAGTCTTTCGTAGAGATACATGAATGACCCATAAAAAAATGGATCACCTTCGCACAAAACGACCACATCGCGACCCGAATCAAGATGTGAAGCAATGTTTTCAGAGGCTTGATCATAAACACGTTTTGCAGGAAAGCGCTCGACCCGCATCGGCACAACAATCGGCACCTCAATCTGATCATCCGAAAGATAATCCGCCACGATAGAACGTGCAAAGCTGGTGCCGCTATCGGGTGCTGGATAGGCTATGACGGGTGCTGCTTTCAATAATCGCAATGCCTTGAGTGTAATCAATTCAGGATCACCGGGCCCTGTGCCTATGCCGTAAAGAGTTCCACTCATCTTGCATCCGCCCAAGGCTTGGAGACCCACCACTGGGTAACCGGCATGGCAGGTTTCCACCCACGGAAAGGACCAACAGATTGTGCATGTTGCATGGCAAATCGGGACATTTCACCACCGAATTCCTGCTGCAATTCTGTCAGACGAGATTCACCCTCAAGGGTAACGACATTGGCCACCAAACGACCACCGGGTCGCAATGCCGACCATGCCGCATCAAAAACTCCGACGTTACTCAGGCCACCGCCAATGAATACTGCATCGGGTTGAGCGAGCCCCTCCAATGCCTGCGGTGCCTTCCCTTCTATAATTTCCATTTTTTCTGCACCGAGCGCAACTGTGTTTTGTCGGATCATCTCGATGCGCTCAGGCTTTACTTCCACCGCACAACTGATGGCCCCACGCGCAGCTCTCATCCATTCAATGCTGACCGATCCACAGCCAGCACCGATATCCCACAAAACCGCATCTGGATATGGAGCCAGTTTGGAGAGTGTTATGGCTCGAATGTCACGCTTGGTTATCTGGCCATCCGATACAAAGGCCTTATCCGGCAATCCCCCTGTTCTGGGATACCAGTCCGCACCTTCCTCAGCGATGCATTCTATTGCCAGTGTATGAAAGTCCGGAACAACAAGCGCCCAGTCCCTGGCAATAGAATCAAATCTTTTTTCGCGCGGCCCGCCCAACGCTGCCAACACAACCATATGACTTTCCCCAAATCCCCGCGCGGTTAGCATGGCTGCAAGAGAAGCAGGTGTTTCGCTGTTCTGGGTTAGCACCAGCATGCGGATACCGGGGGCCAGGTAAGGCAATATCTGACTGTCCGAGCGGCCATGAACAGTCAGTAATTCACAATCCGGCAAGCTCCATCCCATCCGCGCTGCCGCCCACTGAAATGCTGAAAGTTGAGGATGAAAGCGGATTTCGTCGCTGGGGATAGCGCGCGAAATTCTGGCCCCGACAGAATACCATAACGGATCACCGGTGACGAGGATAACCAGCCGTTGGCCCCGCATGGTGCGAATATCCGCGATCAGATCGTCAAATGGTGATGGCCATGACAGGCGCTTGGCCGTGATATTTTGGGATAATTCATGGTGGCGATCCCCACCAATTATGATGTCGGCCCTTTCAAGCACATCTTTTGCAGCATCAGACAGGCCGGACAATCCATCCTCACCAATTCCAACAATATCTATCCAGGGCCGGGTCATGAGTCCGCTTCCCCGGCCAGTGCATTGACGACGGAACTGGCCATTGCAGAACCGCCCCGTCGGCCGTGCACAGTAATGTAGCTCAACTTAGCGGGATGATCGGCCACGGCTTGTTTTGATTCAACTGCACCGACAAACCCAACCGGCATGGCTATTACCAGTGCCGGACGTCCGGCACCACCATCCAGCCGCTCCAACAGCCGAAACAGGGCCGTTGGCGCATTGCCAATCACAACGACGGCCCCCTCGAGCTGATCCCACAGATCAACAGCTGCGGCACTTCTAGTGTTGCCTATGCGCTTCGCCAGTTTGGGAACCCGGGGATCGTTCAGCGTGCAAATGAGTTCATTACCGGAAGGAAGGCGTGATTGAATAATGCCCGCTTTGACCATTTCAACGTCGCAGAAAATCGCAGTGCCTGCTGCAATGGCCTGCACACCCAATGAGCCCGCAAGGTCTGAATAATCCAGATCATCCACAATATCCACCATGCCACAGGAGTGAATGAGCCGGGTGGCAATTGTCTGCATCTCACCTGACAAATGGTTCAGCCTGGCCTCTTGTCTGACGATTTTGAATGAACGCCGATATATCTCGTCGGGTTCATGAATGTAGGAGTAGGCCATCTTTGGCATCCAATCCGCTTCAGTTCTTCTTCATCGAATTGGGACCAAGCGGATGATCTGCATGGGGATAGGGGTGGTGGTGGTGATGACCATCCTGGTTACCAGCGCCGCCGTCGCCGCCACCGTCGCCGGCGTTATGGTTTGAATGACCATGGTCGTGCCCGTGATGATGATGGTGGTCATGGGGCTCCAGACTTGCCGGAGAATCGTGGCTGTGCACTGGGGTCCATGGCAATCCGTGCTGCTTGCAGAATTCTTCATCACGGCAGGATGCGTCACAGTCCCCGTTGCAAGGGCAATTTTCCAGGCCACCTCCAATGCCCTCAACGTGATGGTGGTGGCTTTCCTGGGCGAGACCAACCTGATCTTCAAACCCCAGAACCTGTTCCCGATATTTGCACATCTGGCAATTCATGACGTTAAGTCCGGCCTCAATCTCATTGACCCGGTCTTCAAAGGTCGACAGGACCAGTTCATGGTCATTGAGATATCCGGCCTTGAGGAATTCAATGTTTGGATGTCGCGCTGCCACATCATCACTGTAACCGTAGATGCGTTTCACCAGCACACCGGTAAAAAGGAAATACGGAAAGACGATGATGCGCCTGTATCCTAGCTTGGCGGCATGCTCGAGACCCGGCTCAACCAGCGGGAAGGTTACACCGGAATAGCATACTTCCCCCCAGCCAAAGCCAAACCCTTCCCACAACATACGCATGATCTTGTTGATATTGGAGTTGGCGTCTGGGTCGGAGGAACCACGCCCAACGACCATGAGCAGCGTCTCGTGCAGATCGACTGTATTGTCGCTTGCATCAATTGCTTCTTGCACCCTGTCCGCTGCTGCACGGATCATTTTCAGATCAACGCCCAGTTCCCGCCCATAGATAATTTCCATGCCGGGGTTCTGTGCCTGATAGGTATTCAACACCGAGGGGATATCATTCTTGGCATGGCCAGCGGCAAACAACATGCCGGGCACGGCGAGCACTTTTGTGCAGCCCTGCTCACGCAAACTGTCCAGTCCATGGGAGATGACCGGGTTTGCAAATTCCAGATATCCATACTCCACTGGTGCATCACCAAAACGGCCCTTTAGCCCCTGAGAAACCTGGGCAAATTCCTTCATGGCATTTTGATTGCGGCTGCCGTGGCCACAAATCATGATTCCCAGTTTTTCATATGCGCTCACGCTGCTTTTCCTTCTACCGGAATATCAATCTCTGCCTCTTCATCGGTTTCTGGTTCACTGTCGGATTTTGCTTCTGCGTCAGCCTTCGCGGCGGCCGCCATTGCCGCTGCAAGAGCAGCAGCTGCCGCCAAGGCACCCAGTCCGACAAGATGCCCATGCCCTGCCAGTTCGCCCAGGTGCCCCCAATGGGCAAAGGCCGGAGAAGCAGCAAGAAGCAAGACGGGTTGAGTCAAGCAGACAATGAGTTTGGGAAGTTTGGGCATGTTGGGTCCTCGACAATTTTTAACAGTTCGAGGGCCAGCAGGCTCACACCAGGTGGCTTTGCCAATCAGACGGTTCCGAACTTGGCTCCCTGCTTGGGTCAGCCGCACCGAAATCGTTTCCAGCCCGTCATGGGGCACCATCGATCTGGATGCAACTTAGAGAAGAGCGATACAATTGCCAAACCATTTCGCGGCCTGCAATGCCCGTAATGCGACACATGCAATTTTGGTTTATTAAGGTTGGGTGAGCTTCAATAGCACGGAGATATGGTTCAACATGCTTTGTTCCAATTCGTGCAATTCTCCATCCGCCATTGCCAAATGCTGCAGATGGTCAAATACCAGCTGACGTTCGTGTTCTTCCATCTGGCGATTGAGTATCACTGTGAAGGGAAACAGACCTGCCGATTCACGATCACTCTGCTCGCCTTCACTTGCCAGAGTTTGAATCTGTGTCGGGTCCAAGTTGTAGCGCTGAGACAATAACAGTTCAAGGTCAGACCGTTCCTTCTCGGTTATCACCCCGTCAACTGCCACCATGTGATAGAACAAAGCAGCCACGCAAACCCGGATGTCATGATCACCGAAACCCGGTTCATGGCCATCGGGGGCTTCGGCCAGCCAATCCATCACTCTTTGAAACATGGCATTCCGATTCGCATCATTTAAGGCCTTCCACAATTTGTTGCACCTGCTTTGGGGAGTAGCCCAGAACCCTTGAAACACGGGTGATCAGGTCGACCTCTTGCTCATGCAACACGCTGTCTGCGCGGGCCATTGTGATAAGATTCCCCAGCACCTTGGCGCGGCGTTCTCCGGGCATGTCGGCAAAAATGGCTGCCGCCTGTTCACCACTGGTCTCGTAGCCATATTCGCGCAGAAACTTTATGACTTCCGGGACATCTTCTTCGGGTATCTCAAAGACAGTTTTGCAATATTGCTTGAACAGGTCCAACTCTGGGCCGTTCAACTCTCCGTCGATAAACATCATGCGGACCAGTAGCATGATTTCGGAGGCCATATGCGGGTCGTCCGCGACCATCTGCACGGAAGATTTGGAAGTCAAAAGCGTCTTTATGGAATCAAGGATCCGCATAAAATCTCCTACTATTGCAGCCAAAAAGGAGAATCTCTTCGCCTGCTGTTTGAATGTTTCACCACAATTGGCCCTGTGGCAAGTCAACTCTCTGCAATCGTGGATAAATTGCGGCTCGGGAACTGATTTTCAGGATCAGAATTCAACCCCAACTTGTGCCTTCACCCCATCCCTGAACGGATGTTTCACCATGGTCATGTCGGTAACCAGATCAGCTATATCCATCAGTTCATCCTTGGCGTTGCGACCTGTTATGATCACATGTTTCATCTCGGGCTTGCTATCCAACACCTCAATGATCTCGGATACCGGCAAATAGTCATAACGCAGAACGATATTGAGTTCGTCGCACAGGACCATGTCATGTTCATCATCCATGATCATTGCCTTTGCCCGTTCCCAGGCCGCTCTGGCTGCGTCAATATCACGTTGCCGATCCTGAGTTTCCCAGGTGAAACCGTCTCCCATGGCGGTCATGGTCACCTGATCGCCCAGCTTTTCCAGAATAACCCGCTCGCCGGTCTGCCACTTTCCCTTGACGAATTGGACGACACCCACCTTCATCCCATTACCCAGGGCCCGAAACACCATCCCGAAGGCAGCGGTACTCTTGCCCTTGCCCTTGCCAGTGTGCACCATGACAAGGCCCTTTTCGCGGGTTTTGGTAGCGATAATCTTGTCACGGGCTGCTTTTTTCTTCTTCATTTTCTCTGCGTGACGGGCATTCATCTCTTCTTCCGTGAGATGATCATATTTGCCTGGTTTTTCAGTCATGGTGTTGGTCTCCTCGAACCGTGTTGCTGCGGGTCTGCGGCCCTGCTGCAATTTCTTCCAGATTAAACTTTGCCGAGTTGGAGCGTGGTGTCCACATATCTCGTTCAATTGCTTCCAGCAGACGCCCACACATTTCATTCAGGGCATGGGGATTTTTATCGACCATGAAATCACGCACATTATCATCTACAATATAGGCCTGATACACCGCATCGAAATGATGGTTCTGGACAGCACCCGTGGTTGCTGCAAAGGCAAACATATAGTCCACCGTCGCGGCCATTTCGAAAACACCTTTGTATCCGTGGCGCATAACACCTGCGATCCACTTGGGATTGACTACACGGGCACGGACGACTCTGCCAATTTCTTCTTCCAACGTGCGAATAACTGGCCGTTCAGGGCGCGAATGATCGTTGTGATAAACTGTTGGTCTGTCACCTGACAGGTGTTCGACAGCCGCGGTCATCCCACCTTCAAACTGATAGTAATCATCACTGTCCAGCAGATCGTGCTCACGGTTATCCTGATTGTGCACAACAGCCTGAATGCCCGAAAGGCGTTTTTCAAACTGTTGTCGGCTTTCATCTCCTTGCGCGCGGGCTCCATAGGCATAGCTGCCCCAGGCAAGATAGGCCTGCGCCAGATCGGCACTGTCATTCCAGCCTTTTTCGTCAATCAGAGCCTGTAGTCCAGCTCCATAAGCCCCTGGTTTGGATCCGAACACACGAAAGGATGCCAGCTGGCGGGCAGAGTCTTCGGTCTGCCCCTGTTTGACAAGCTGTGCAGTCTCTTGACGCACCCGCGCTGCCAGCGGATTGTCTTCATCTTCTTCATCAAGTTGAGATACCGCACGCACAGCTTCATCAAAAAGGACAATTTGAGCTGGAAAGGCATCGCGAAAAAAGCCGGAGATGCGCAAGGTCACATCAACACGCGGTCGTCCAAGTTCAGCCAGCGTTATTACCTGCGTCCCGGTTACACGACGCGAGCCGTGGTCCCAGACCGGACGGACCCCGATCAGCGCCATGGCCTGTGCTATGTCATCTCCCCCAGTGCGCATATTGGATGTGCCCCACGCTGATAGGCCTAGCGAATTTGGCCATTCGCCGTGTTCCTGCCGGTGGCGAACAATCAACAGTTCTGCAGATTTTTGCCCCAGATGCCATGCGGCTGGTGTTGGCACAGCACGCGCGTCGACGGAATAAAAGTTACGCCCGGTTGGCAGCACTTCGGGCCGTCCCCTGGACGGTGCACCTGATGGTCCGGGTGCCACAAAGCGACCATCCAGTCCGGCCAGAAATCCTTCGATTTCAGCTGGTCCCGAAGCCTCAATTGCCGGAACGATATCCCTATTGAGAGCTTCCATGACTGCAGCGCTATTGGGCCAGTCTGCCGGGCACAAAATCTCACCTCCTACAAGTGAAGCCGCTAATAGTTCCAGCCGCTCGACAGTGTCGCCGCAGCTGCGCCACCTGTCGGTCGACACGCGCGTCAGAACTTGCGGCTTTTCACCCTTCCACTCGGCCCCCATCTCGCAGTCTAGCGGATCAAATTCATTACTATTCAGTACATCCAGCACCAGCGCCCGCAGCAGGCTGGCATCGCTTCCCTTGCCCTGCCCCCGCGGCACGCGAACCAGCGCAACAGCCAGATCCGTTTTCAGCCTGTCTTCCGGCGAGCACCCAAAGACATGCAAGCCGTCTCGAATCTGCATCTCTTTCAACTCGCACAGATAGGCATCGAGCTTTTCCAATGAGCCGGTCTCACTTTCGCCCTCTTCAATTCCGGCATCCCGGTCCAGACCTGAGTCCCGCAGCAGGTCCAGAATTTCGGACTTCAGATAACTGAGACGACGCGGGTCAACGCCCGCGGCCTCATAATGTTCATCCACCAGCGCTTCCAACTGCTTAAGTGGGCCGTAGCTTTCCGCCCGCGTCAATGGTGGGGTCAAATGATCGATGATGACTGCAGACGAACGCCGTTTGGCCTGCGTTCCCTCACCCGGATCATTGACGATAAAGGGATAAAGATGGGGCATAGCGCCAAATACGGCTTCAGGATAACAGGTGCACGACAGCGACAAGGCTTTTCCGGGCAACCACTCCATATTACCATGCTTCCCCATATGGGCCACAGCATGGGCGCGGTAGTGCTGGCGTATGTAGAAGTAGAACGCGAAATATCCGTGCGGCGGCACAAGGTCGGGACTGTGATAGGTCTCCGTGGGGTTGATATTATAGCCTCGCGCCGGCTGTATCCCCACAAGCGTTTCGCCAAACCTGCAAATAGGCAAGGCAAAGCCCTGCCGGGTGTCCAAACAAAAGGGGTCGTCTTCCGGCACACCCCACCGTTGCCTTACCTGCTGCTGAATCAGATCTGGAAGCTCACAAAACAACCGCTTGTAATCACTCAATGAAAGAGTTTCACGAATTTCGCGCCCATCATTTGCCGCATTGGTTGGACCGGCCTGCAAATACTCTATCAAGGCATCACCATCTGGTGGAATTTGGCCGACCTGGTAACTGGCATCACGCATGGCCCGCAACACCTCGATTGTTGCAGCTGGCGTATCAAGGCCAACACCATTGCCCAGGCGACCGTCCCGGTTGGGGTAATTTGCAAGCACCAGCGCAACGCGACGCTTGCTTGCCGGAGTTGATCGCAATCGGCCCCATGCGCAAGCGAGGTTGGCGACAAAGTTAGCGCGATCTTCAACTGGCACATGGCGTACAATATTGGTCTGTGTGAGTGGGTCAAAATCTTGTGCGTTCTTGAACGCAATCGCCCGGGATAGAACGCGACCATCCACCTCGGGCAGGGCTACGTTCATGGCCAGATCGCGTGCTGTCAGTCCAACGTCCGAGGCCTCCCAATCAGCTTCACCTGTACCAGCCAGAACGGCCTGCAACACAACCGCACCGCCTTCTTCAAGCACCGTAGGCACATGATTACCATCGGGGGAAGAGACGGCAAAGCCCGTCAGGTTGATCACAACTGCGGGCTCACTGGCGTCAAACAATTGGCGTATGGTTGCCTGCGAAACCGGGTCTTTCAACGAACTGACAAAAATCGGAAGTGGATTTGTGCCTTTTGCTGCAAGGGCCTTCAACAGGCTTTCAATCGGTTGCGTATTGCCTGATTGAAGCAGTGCCCGATAAAACGTAATGGCGACGACCGGTGCACTTTCTTTCCAGTTTCTTGACACATGGTCCAGCGAAGGCTGTTGCAGTGCGGGCCACCAAAGACCGGCCTTCAGCAACGGCGACGCTTCTGGAATGGTCCGGTCATCCCCGTCCAATAGGGACTGGCACTGTTGTAGAAAATTGATCGAATTCTGCGCGCCGCCCTGTTTGAGATAGTCCCAAAGGGAAAGCCGCATCGCCAAATCAACGGTGTTGTAGCGCTCCAACGTGGGGTCAGGTTTGTCGTCTCCGGGCAAAACGATCAACGGGATATCTCGCTCCAGGCAGGTAGCGTGAAGTACCTCAAGGCCATAGGGCCAATAGCTCTCGCCCCCCAACACACGCACAATCACCAAACGTGAACCCGCCACTGTGTTTGACGCATAGACATCAATCGACATTGGGTGGGATAAAGACAGCATATTGGCCAGTCGCACGGTCGGAGGCTGGTCCATCTCCCGCAATGCGGCGGACAGGCTGGCCAGTTCGGTATCTGCTGCAGAAACAAATACAATGTCGGCAGGCGACTGACCGAGATCAATCGCCTCATCGGCATCGCTCAACGCCCCCTGTTGTGCCAGCAGCAGATGCATAGCAATCAGCTCAAACTGTCTTTGATCGCCGCATGGATGGCGGCGGCCTCCATGTCATGCAATCCGATCACCACCAGCCGGGAGGAGCGCTTTTCATCCGCTTCCCAGTCCCTGTCAAAATAGGTGTCTATACGCTGACCTACGGCCTGTATCACCAATCGCATGGGTTTGCCCTGCACCTCGGCAAAGCCTTTCAACCGCAAAACATCATGCTCATTGATGATGGTACGCAACTGTGTCACCAAATTTTTGACGTTACTGACGCTAGCGCCTTCCACAACAAAACTTTCAAATTCATCATGGTCGTGCTCATGCCCGTCGGCATGGTGGATCTCATGATGACTTTTGCGGTTCTCGATATCTGTCTCAGTTCCAACGCCTAGCCCCAGGAGAATGTCGGCACCCGGAGCATTGCCAAGACCCGCCCTGATCAGTTTGACCCGACGCTCGGAGGCACCACGCACTTCCCCCTCCACTGCGGTGAGAGTGTCCTCTGGCAAAAGATCTGTCTTGTTGAGTATAATCATGTCTGCGCAGGTGATCTGGTCCTCGAACAATTCTTCAAGCGGGGATTCATGATCGAGACTCTCGTCCTGCTGGCGTTGCGCCTGCACTGCGTCATGGTCATCGGCAAACCGGCCTTCAGCCACTGCGGCGGAATCCACCACGGTTACCACCCCATCCACAGTGACCCTTTCACGGATATCAGGCCAGTTGAATGCATTGACCAGAGGTTGAGGCAGGGCCAGACCGGAGGTCTCAATAACAATATGGTCGGGTTTGCGATCGCTCTCCATGAGTTTGGTAATTGTCGGGATGAAATCATCGGCCACCGTGCAGCAAATGCAGCCATTAGTGAGTTCCACAATGTCATCTTCAGTGCAGGTCTCGTCGCCACACCCTGCCAGGACATCACCATCCACACCCAGATCGCCAAATTCGTTTATGATCAGCGCAATGCGCTTGCCGTTAGCCGTTGCCAGCAGGTTGCGGATCAATGTGGTCTTCCCGGATCCTAAAAATCCGGTGATCACCGTTGCCGGTATCTTCTGCGCGTCCATTGTTGTTTTCTCCTGAAACTTATTTGAGCCGTTGTGGCAGTCCGGCTGTTACAAACCAGACATTGTGAGCTATTGCGGCGATATCCTGATGCAATAACCCGGCGTGATCGCGAAAGGCACGCGCCATCTTTTCAACCGGAACAATACCCTGCCCCACCTCATTGGACACCAACAAGACGGAGCTTTCGGAGGACAAGCCGGAAAGAACCTGCGCCAGTTCCCCACGGCGCTGTTCGACATCTTCCTTTGCAATCATCAGATTGGTGAGCCAGAGCGTTAGGCAATCGACCAGGATACAGGTGTCGTTATCAGCCTGACCGGCAATAAATTGTGCAATTTCCACCGGGTGCTCGACAGTTGTCCATTCCACTCCACGCCTTTGCCGATGGGTGCCAATGCGTTGCTCCATCTCGTCATCCCAGGCCTCGCCGGTTGCCAGATAAAGCTTTCTTCGATTGCTTTGACCAGCCAGGTTTTCAGCAAATGTACTTTTACCTGACCGCGCTCCACCCAGAATGAGTGAAACGCCTGGACTGAATTGACTCACTCCGGAAACACTTCCGCAAAAATGCTCTGCAACTGATGATCTTCAAGCATGATAAGACACCTTCCATGTCCTGCTTCTTGACGGAAAGTGTTGCGACGACAGCAGTCATGACTGATATCCGGCGCAATCGGAACTCCCCGTCCGTTTAACGTTTGAGCCCTATGGCCCGGCACCTGGCAGGTCTCCTGGCTGCGGTTCAACGGTCTTTGCCCACCTTCCCGTTTCAGTTTGAAACAGTGGCTTGTCAGACAAAACCTCACCGCTACAGTCGCGGGGTCGGCTGTGGTTGGGTCCCCCGATTGGGTCGGACCATCACATTCCCTTTTGCTTTCCAACTCCCCTCGCAGGGCCGGTTGAAAACCAGATGCTGGGACGACTAAACAGCCCGCACTGGAACAAGTCAATCACGAATGCGACAAGCATCGGTGGTGGACGCGTCAGATAAAATGACTATCTGGCAATGTCCCAGATAAGCGGATCGATCACACGCTCCAAATGATCGGCGAGCTTGTCCAATGTCTGATCAACCGTGGCACGATAGTCCATTGGGGAAGCGTCGATCCCGATGGAGTTGAGATAATGTCTGCGCCATCGGTCGGTTGAGAACAGGCCGTGCAGATAGCTGCCCCGCACCCGCCCGTTTTCCGAGATTGCTCCATCGGGAGCACCATCGAGACGAATCATCGGGTTCTTCGTGGCCGGACCAGTCGTGCGTCCCATATGGATTTCATAGCCGGACAAAGCTTCACCGGTATCTACATCGACAGCCTCACGATTCATGACCGTTTTTTGTGGAACCAAAGTGGTTTCAACATCGAGCAGACCCAGACCGCTAGCTTGCGTACTGGTGCCTTCAATCGCATCGGGATCACGGACCACATGTCCGAGCATTTGATATCCGCCACAGATTCCAAGCACATGGCCGCCCTGACTGACATGTCTGGCCAATTCTCCATCCCACCCCAATTCCCTGAATTGATTGAGATCAGCAATTGTCGATTTCGAGCCGGGCAAAACAACCAGCCTTGCCTCCTGCGGCCAAACCTCGCCCGGTCTCACAAAAACCAGTCTGACCGAGGGTTCCAGTTTCAGCGGATCGAGATCATCGAAATTGGCGATTCTCGACAGAACAGGGACAGCAACAATCGCCCCGGTCGTATCCTGTGCTGAAGACTTTTCCAGTGCTACAGAATCTTCATCAGGCAGATGAACTGCATCGTTGAAATATGGTATAACGCCAAGTCCTGGCCATCTGGTGAATTGAGTAATCTTCTCCAAACCATCATCAAACAGACTGACATCACCCCGGAACTTGTTGATCAGATAGCCCTGTACCGTGGCACGATCTTCGTGCGGTAAAATTTGGTGGGTCCCCACCAGACTGGCAATCACCCCGCCCCGGTCTATATCACCGACCAATATCACCGGTACATCTGCATGGGTAGCAAACCCCATATTTGCGATGTCTCCCTGACGCAAATTTATTTCTGCTGCAGACCCTGCGCCTTCCACAATGATAATGTCTGCATCGTCACCCAGTCTGTAGAAACTCTCCATGACCGCATCCAGCAATTGCGGCTTCAGTTTTTGATAGTCGCGCCCTTTCGCAGCCCCCCACACCTTGCCCTGAACGATAATCTGGCTGCCGGTTTCAGATTGCGGTTTCAGCAGGACCGGGTTCATGTCGATTGAAGACGGCACACCGCAAGCCAGTGCCTGCAGCCATTGCGCACGTCCGATTTCACCACCGGTACCGTCGGGCAAGTATTGCTCTGCAACGGCTGCATTATTGGACATGTTTTGCGGTTTGAACGGACGCACACGCAAACCCCTCCGCGCAGCCAATCGACACAGCCCCGCAACCAGCACTGTCTTGCCCACGTCAGAGCCTGTGCCTTGCAACATGATGGCCTTGAATTTGCGCACTTTGCTCATGCTACGGGCTTAACCCAGACCGCTCGGCTTTAACAGTCGCTGAATTTGCGCAGTCCAAAAAAGTCAACGGCGATCGCTCCCATTACTCTGGAGCGATCGCCGCTGTCTTTACTCAAAGACTGTACTGGTCCGACAAATACGCATCGGAGAATTCTGCCCGGTACGCAAAACCTGATCCGGGAAGCTGGCAGCATCTCAATCCTGCCGTGGTTCTGACCCTAGAGCCTGATTCCTAACAGGCCGCTAATGAGAGGTTAAGCAAATCCAAATCGAGGCGGAAAATTTTGCCGGGATTGGGGTTTGGTAAGAAAGGAAATTAACTTTCGGCAACAGTTTTTTCCTGCCCCGCCACCAAATTCTTAAATTCATGCAGAAATATATTTTTTTGCTTCTGCAGCCTTTTTTTGCCGGCGGACGGGTAAAACACTTCTAATGCTTGCCGCTGACGGTAACTTATTGCCCTGTACCCAGCGCAAAACCATCCAATATCAGCGCGCTTGCGTCGTCTGCGGCATTTGAGACGGGTCCCTTTGCTTGCGGAGCTGGGCGATGGCGAACCAGACGCATGCAGCGTCCTGTTATACCAGGCAGCCGCTTGAGCGACAGAGTTCTGCTCGATCGCTCCCCTATCGGCCTAGCATTTTTATGATGCCGGAAAAATCGAGTCCGCCATTTCCAGCGTCACAAAACTCTTTGTAGAGATCGTGAGCGTGGGAGCCCAATGGTGTTGAGGCATCGGTCATGGCCGCAGCTTCCTGAGCGAGACCAAGATCCTTGAGCATCAAATCGGCAGCGAAGCCCGGTTTGTAGTCATTATTGGCCGGAGATGTCGGAACTGGCCCCGGAACCGGACAGTAGGTGGTGGTGGACCAACTCTGACCTGAAGCCGTGGAAACCACATCGAAAAGGGCCTGGTCTGTCAGTCCAAGCCGGCGTCCCATTTCAAATGCCTCCCCTGTCCCGATCATGGTTATCGCCAGGATCATGTTATTGCAGACCTTGGCCGCCTGCCCCGCAGTCGCGCCGCCACAGCGCACAACCCGGCCGGCCATAGGCTCAAGAATTGGCAAAGCTGCATCCAATGCGTCTTCCGATCCTCCGGCCATGAATGTCAATGTGCCATTGATTGCACCCATGATGCCACCGGAAACCGGAGCGTCGACGCCCAATGCCCCAACTGATTGGGCAATTTCATGGGCCTGTTTGGCCGAGGCAATATCGATCGTTGAACAGTCAATCAGCAAGGCACCGGGTCGGACGTGGGACTTGATCTCTTCGTAAATTGCGATCACGTGCTTACCCGCTGGCAGCATGGTAATCACCACGTCGCGGTCGGTCGCCGCCTCCGCAGTGCTGTCAACAATCGTGCAGCCGTCCTGGCTTGCCGTTTCGACTGCGGCTTCCGCGATATCGTAGCCAAATACATCGTGCCCAGCTTTGACAAGATTAGCCGCCATGGGGCCACCCATATTTCCAAGTCCTATAAAGCCGATTGTCGCCATTTGCTTTTCCTATTGCCCCAGTTTGCGCGCGATAATGACACGCATGATTTCATTGGTCCCTTCGAGGATCTGATGCACACGCAGATCACGAACGATTTTCTCTATGCCATATTCAGCCAGGTAGCCGTAGCCTCCATGGATTTGCAAAGCTTCGTTGGCAACATTGAAACCGATATCGGTAGAGAAGCGCTTGGCCATGGCACATGCCTTTGTTGCATCTGCCGTTTTGGCATCCAATTTGGCGGCGGCGGCATAGAGCATGAGCCGCGCGGCTTCGAGTTCGGTTGCCATGTCAGCGAGCTTGAACTGTATCGCCTGAAACCCACCGATTGGTTGTCCAAAAGCCTTGCGGTCGCTTGAATAGCTGAGTGCCATATTTAGCGCCGCCTGCGCGCCGCCCAGTGAACAAGCACCGATATTCAAGCGCCCGCCATCAAGGCCTGCCATGGCAATGCGAAAGCCCGTTCCCTCCTCATTGAGCAGATTTGCAACCGGGATACGACATTCATCAAATATGACTTGCGCCGTGGGTTGCACATGCCAGCCCATTTTCGACTCCTGAGCACCATAGCTGAGACCCGGTGTTCCCTTCTCAACCAGAAATGCTGAGATACCGTTGGGCCCACTATCTCCTGTTCTCGCCATGACAACATAGAGATCGTTTGTTCCGGCTCCCGATATGAACTGTTTCGTCCCGTTTAGGACGTAATGATCACCGTCGAGTCTGGCAGTCGTTTTCAAAGCCGCCGCGTCGGACCCACTGCCCGGTTCTGTGAGGCAATAGGAAGCGATGGTTTCCATGGAAGTGAGAGAAGGCAGAAACCGATCACGCTGTTCTGCATTGCCGAACAGATCAATCATCCAGGCCGCCATATTGTGGATAGAAATATAGGCAGATACTGCCGGACAACCTGTGGCCAACGCCTCAAATATGACAGCTGCATCCAATCGCGTCAGGGCCGAACCCCCAACATCTTCGCGTACATACAAGCCGCCCATGCCAAGTCCGGCAGTTTCCCGAATCACATCCAGCGGCAAATATCGTTTCTGGTCCCATTCAACCGCATGAGGTGCCACCTTGTTTCGGGCGAAATCCAGGATCATGTCCTGCATGGCAATCTGGTCTTCGTTCAACCCAAATGGCAGGGCTTGAGGTGTCATAGCATCCATATCAATCATTCCTGTCTTGCCAGTCCAATGCCATCAGCAGGCCTTTATAAGATGAAGTCCCGCA
Source organism: Rhizobiaceae bacterium (assembly GCA_051009515.1). GTDB lineage: Bacteria > Pseudomonadota > Alphaproteobacteria > Rhizobiales > Rhizobiaceae > Pseudahrensia. The sequence goes on from JBPCWM010000310.1 coordinate 17,747, forward strand.
TCACCAAAGGCAACACCCGCTAAAGTGAAAAAAGGAGGGTGTCGCAATGGCAGGCAGTGGCCCTATACGCGTCGGACGCAAAGCCTTAGTGTCAAACCAAAAACTGCCCCGCGGGAATTACTTCTGATCCTGTCAGTCTAACAATTTCTTACCAGCCTCATCCAAGGCGGTTTTTGCAATTTGTGCGGCATCGTCAATTGTCTGCCGCGTCCAGATCAGGGGGGGAGACAAGATCATCGTATCGCCGACAGCGCGCATCATCATGCCAGCCTTAATTGACTTGTCCCGCACCAGAGAAGCGGCATGGCCTGCCGGCTCAAACCGTTGTTTGCTGTCCTGCTCCTTGACGATTTCAATCGCCGCCAGCAATCCAAAACCGCGCACCTCTCCTACCAATGGATGATCACCTATAACGCTCTGCAGGCGCTCCACGAGATAGGGCCCTGTATCGGTTCTGACGCGGTCGATCAGGCCTTCACGCTCTATAATGTCCAGATTGGCCAGAGCAACGGCACAGCATACCGGATGACCTGAATAAGTATATCCATGATAGTATTCGCCGCCCTTGGCGAGGGTTTGCGCCATCCTGTCTCCCACCAGCACTGCCGAAAGTGGCTGGTAACCAGAGGTAATCGCCTTGGCCACCGTTATCGTATCTGGCACAATTCCCATGCTCTGACAGGCAAACCATTCTCCGGTTCGGCCAAAACCGGTAATCACCTCATCCACCATGAGCAGAACATCATATTTACGGCAAATTCTCTGAATTTCCGGCCAATAGCTGGCTGGCGGAATCTTGACACCACCGGCCCCCATGATCGGTTCGCCGACAAAAGCAGCAACATTTTCCGGCCCAGCCTGCAAAATTGCATTTTCCACGTCTCGCGCGGCCCGCAATCCAAACGCCTCACCGGTTTCTCCAGCTTCGGCAAATCCATATGCATAGGGCGGCATGACATGCACAAAGCCCGGCAACATGGGGCCAAGTTGGCCATGCATGGCCCCCATGCCACCCATGCTGGTCGCAGCAATGGTTGAACCGTGATAGGCGTCGTTTCGAGAGATGATGATGTGTTTTTCAGGCTTGCCTTCAAGCGCCCAGTAATGGCGCACGGTGCGAATGGCTGTATCATTGCTTTCCGAGCCCGAGGCGCCGAAAAATACCTGATTGACATTTTCAGGCGCAAGTTCGGCAAGACGCTTGGCAAGCAATGCCACTGCCGGATGAGTGGTTTTGAAGAATGTATTGTAGTAGGCCAGTTCCCGCATCTGCTCGGCAGCAACGTCGGCCAACTCCTCCCTGCCATATCCAATATTGACGCACCAAAGCCCTGCCATGCCGTCCAGGATTTTGTTGCCTTCGCTGTCAAAAATATAGTTTCCGTCAGCTCCTGTTACAACACGCACCCCGTTTTCGCGCAGTTCTGCATGGTCGGTAAACGGGTGCAGATGGTGCGCATTGTCGATATCCTGCAACTGTCGAGTGGTAAAATTCTTGTAGGCCATGTCTGGCTCCGTGTGATTTGAAAACAAGTTTGGCGAGTTTTCAATTTGCAGGTGTAGAATAACCTATGCGGGCGCACAGCAGCAGCATGGTAAAGTGTGTGCTCAGCGTTGATTCCCGTATGACAAACATCAGTTCAAAGTCCTAAACCGGATAGGTCGTGCCAGTTTCCACACTATCACGCTGTTCGTAAAGGCTTTCCAGAAAGCCCCAGATTTCTTTACGCAGCATAAAGGGAAAATGGCTGTATTTGCCGGTCAAAAACAGATCAAAATGAAACTCTGGATGTTCTATCATGTCGAGAGCCTGCGACGACAGTTTAGGCAACAGGATTTCACGCTCCTTGCGCATGGCTTGGTAGGTATCAGCACAGCGCCCCTGGGACAACGCATCCCCTATGGCTGAGCTGCGAACTGTCACGAAGCGTGTTTTGGAAAGTGTCCTTGAAAGTGCCGCTGCTGCTTCAATCGAGTCCGGCGTTCGATCAATCAAGAAGAAGACGGTTAAGTCAAGTTCAGCCGCTTCAGCACCATCTTCGAACTGTATTTCGCTAAAGATGTCGAAGAATTTCACAAAATGGCGGGCGCAGAGATCAATCAGATAATGGCGGGGTCCGGCTTCTGGTCGGCGCTCAAGCATGCCATCAAACAGGGCAACCTGCTGGCGTGTTCTTGCTATATCGATTACTTGAGAATGGTCGGGAAAGTGGGTTGCTAGCCCACCATCCGGGTCATCGGTATCAAATATATGCGGCGGCTCGCCATGTCGCAGTTTCATCAAGTCGGCAGCCAGTTTGGCAAACAGGGTTTTGCCGTTTCTGGAACAATCGGAACAGACAATGGTGGCAGAGGCCTCCGACTGCCCCCATTGGATTTGAGTTTCGATTGCTGCGCTGTCGTTGCTCAACCGATCAGGACTCTTTGGTTTTTCCAGCACGTTTCTCGGCCATGATCGATTTTATCATGTCCAGATGACCAAATTCCTCATCAATATCCCGCAGCCATTTGCGGACATAACCGCGCAAGACAAATGAGAAATTTGCCTCTTCGCCGGCTGCAGTCTTATTGGCGATAAAGTCCGAAAATGTAACGCCAGCAAGATCCACCTGCTCATAGGCCATTTCATTGAGTTTTGGCACTTCAATTTCCTTGGCATTGGGTAGTCTTGCAAAATACTTGTTGTACGTTGTCTCATCCCATTCAAAGAAATTGGTTTCATTGATAAAATTACGTGCCACCACGTAATCAAGGCTGGTCGTGTATTTGGCAACTTCATTCATCTCGTCGAGAGACGCAATCGAAGGCCCAACAACATGCATGAGAGCAAGATTGAAATGGCCTTCCTTGGCAGCTTCCAGAACGCCTATGCGATCAAATATATCGAGTGCGGTCGTCAAGTTACCGGCCTTGAGGTCAACAATTGTTACCTGTTCAGGGCAAGAATCCATCGTATCAAGGATGCGCATTTGATCTGCAACATTGGCCAGATCAATTATGTCAGCCTTTGTTGGATAAAAACGATTGAGCGTACCGCGCGGATTTTCCGTATCAAATGCCCGTGCCAGAACATTATTGCGTTCCAGATAGTCCAGAAGCGCACGTGACATTGTGGTTTTCCCGACGCCGCCTTTGTCTGCTCCCACCAAAATCATGGAGTGCTTCATTTTTCGATCCCTGTTTTCACAATCAGTGCGCGCAACGTTATCCAACTCGTTTGAGTTACACAACGCTGAACGAACCACGGATCTGTTTATGGTCTGATTTGGTCAACATCACGCCCTTTGAACAGCAATGCATGGAAGCAAATAGCTTTTGACAGCAAAATGCGGTTATTCTTCACTTGTCACCGACCCAAACAGGCTGTCAGGGAGCAAGAGATGAGCAATCCGTTCTGCAAATCAGTTTTACAGTTGGCTCTGTGCGCTTCACTCTTGTTTTTTGCAGATTTCGTACGAGCTCAAACCATCACGCTGGGAGGGGACGACAAGCAAGTATTCGAAGTCTTGCGCGCCAATGGCTACACCAGTGCGCGCATTACCAAGCGTGACCTGACAATCATTCGGACCGAAGCCTGCAAGGGGGCTGAAAAATTTCAGGTGAAGGTCAGTATTTTGGGCAAGATCACCAGTGTGCAGCGGATCGGCACTTGCGATGTGGCCCCTGCCACTCCAGACACTCGGTTAAACAGTACTGACGTCGTGCGCGCACTTCAGCGCGACGGCTATACCAATGTTGAAGCCCGCCGTAACGGCTCGCGGATGGTTGCAGTTGGATGCCGCAACGGCAATCGCTGCCAATTGTCATTCGCTCGAAATGGACAGTTGACCAACCGGATCATCATGGGAAGGTGCACCAATCCCGGGCTCAGCCAGAACGACATCACCAATATTCTGCGTGACAGAGGATACAGGCGTATTGAAGTCATCAACGAGCAGCCACCAAATTATGTGGTTGAAGCTTGCCGGGAAGCAGCACGAGTACGTCTGGGTATGAATGTACAAGGCGCCATCCGCACCGAACGCATTATCGGCAAGTGCCAACAACCGATTGATCCGAACAGCATAGCAACGATTCTGGAACAACAGGGTTTCACAAGAGTGGTGGTGATTGAACAGCGCAGACCGCCATATTTAGCTCGCGGATGCCGCCGCAGCGACCGTTTTGAAGTCGAAATAAACCGGTATGGTTCTGTGCGAAATCAACGGCGAATTGGCAGTTGCGCTACCGCGATTGACCCTGCCAACCTTGCTGCCCTGCTTGAAAACCAGGGGTTTGATCGCATCCGGGTCCTGCGTGGCAGCCGTGCTCCCTATCTGGTGGAGGCGTGCAGAGAAAGAAACCTTTTGGAATTGACCATCAGCAGAATTGGCAAGATTGAATCTCAAAACAGAGTCGGCCGATGTGTTACGCCAGTGACAAGGCAAAACCTGCAGTCAAAATTTTCCGAACTGGGGTATCTCAATGTCAGGCTCAGGAAGACGTCCTCCGGATGGACCGCGCGGGCCTGTCGTGAAGATACCGAATTGACTATCCGCGTGGACGGTTTCGGTGAGGTCATCAGTGAACGCAATAGCGGATCCTGCAAGGCAAACAGTGCGCTGGACATCCTCAAGACACTGGAACGCAGGGGTGCGCAAAAGACCGAGCTGTTTGTTGAAGGTTGTTATCGCAACAGAAAATATCGCTGGTCTTATGATCGCCTGGGTAATCGCACCAGCAGAAGCATTATTGGCGATTGCTGATCAATCAGAAAGCGGGTACTGCGAGTTTCTTTCGTTTATGTAGCGAGAATCTGCTCGGCCAGGGCTTCTACATCTGAGTCCGAGGCGGTCCGTGCGGTAGATTCCAGCATCGCGATATTGGCCTTAGACACCATGTCCTGCGCCAAAGCCTTGCTGGAAAGTCCCGACTTTTCCTTCTCAGTGAGGCTCAATCGTTCCCCACAGACTTCGGCCATTTCATTTAATTTGTCGCAAAGCCCTTCTGCATTCCTGCATCCCATCAACTCACCAACCCGATCGAATGCATCCCTGTTGCCTTCAATCACCCAGTCCAGTGTCTGGACCAGAGCCACGCTTACTGCCCTGCCATGGGGAATGTGGGCAAGCGACCCCAATGCATGGCCAATATTATGGGCCAAAGCACAACCTGTGTTTGAAATGGCCAGACCGCCATTTGCAGCCGCGATCATCATGCCGGAACGGGCTTCAAGCGAACCGGGATCCTGTACGGCTCGCTCAAGAAATTTTGTGCATTCGACAATCCCCCTCTCGCTGAACACGTCATTTTCATCAAACCGGTACCGGTTGGTGCGCGATTCTATGCAATGGACCAGTGCATCCATACCGGTATAGAAGGTCCACCAAGCAGGAAGTCCAACCGTCAACTGTGGGTCCAACACGGCAAGATCCGGCTTGAGCGAAGGGGCAAAGAACCAGTTTTTCGTGCCTCCCGGGTCGGAAACGATGGAAACACCGGTCGTTTCGCTGCCGGTGCCCGCAGTGGTTGGAACCGCGATCAGCCCGGTTTTTCTAAATGGCAAAGCTTGTGCTGCCAGACGAAACCTTGCACAGGCCTCACCAGTTTGCGTCAGATTGGCAACCAGTTTTGCCGTATCCAGCGCCGAGCCACCGCCCAATCCAACCACGCATTGCGCATCCATGGAACGGGCTTGCAGCACGGCTGCATCAACCGAATGTTCCCTGGGGTCGCTTTGCAGATCACTGAAAACTTCAACTGTGTGGGCGTGTTGGTTCAGATTGTCCAGAACAGGTCCGGCCAGTCCAAGCTCAATCATTGCCGGGTCGCAAACTAGAAGCACCCTACTTTTTGGCCCGGTGACGGCCACCACATGCTCACCTATATTGCTGGACGCGCCGGGGGCCAGGGTCAGGGCCGGATGCTGGGACAGGGTGAAACTGGTCATTGGGACGCTCCGCATGAATTCTCTGTACCGCAGACTGAGTGTGGTGTTGGGGGAATTCAATCCCATTCCAGACCATATGGGTCGTTTTTTATAAACTGCTGGTCACTATGTCGTTTTCCTATTGTGCCGCGTCGTTGATCCGTCAATCTCAGGCGATCAGACTTACACAATGTCCGGCAGGCAATCAGATTGCCGGAGGAGACCGACATGGCAGATATATCTGCGCCTCCCAGGGAAGCAGGGAGCAGGAAAAGCCGACGGGCACGCGGCGGCGGCCGAGAAGGGAATACACGACGCGGCGGCCCAGCCATTCGTCAATATCCCTGGCAGACAATCATCAATACGGACCGCCCGACGGAGCCGATTGACGAAGAAGGTGTTGCAAGAATTCACGACACGGCCATGCGCATTCTGGAAGAAATCGGAATTGAGTTTCTCAACCCCGAAGCCATTGCCATATTGAAAAAGAATGGCGCAACGGTGGATGGTGAAAATGTGCGCATGGGCCGCGAGATGGTCATGGAAAAAATTGCCATGGCTCCGTCGCAATTCACCATCTCTTCACGAAATCCGGATCGGGAAATCACCATAGGTGGCAAACATCTCGTGTTTGGCAATGTGTCCAGCCCCCCTAATTGTTCTGATCTGGACAGGGGGCGCAGGACCGGCACTCGGGAAGACTATCAAAACTTCATGCGCCTGACCCAATATTTCAATTGCATTCATTTTGCCGGTGGATATCCGGTGGAACCAATGGATTTGCACCCGTCCATTCGTCACCTCGATTGCCTCTATGACAAATTGACCCTGACCGACAAAGTGGTTCACGCCTATTCGCTGGGCAAGGAGCGGGTTGAAGATGTCATGGAGATGACAAGAATTGCGGCAGGTCTGACCCACGACGAGTTTGAAGCCAGGCCGCGCATGTATACCAATATCAATTCAACGTCGCCGCTGAAGCATGACTTTCCAATGCTCGATGGCATGATGCGCCTGGCTCGGCGGGGACAACCAACCATCGTAACACCCTTCACGCTGGCCGGAGCGATGGCACCGGTCACCATGGTTGGGGCGGTGACGCAATCTTTGGCCGAAGCACTGATCGCGATTGTCTTGATGCAATGTGTCAGGCCCGGCTGTCCGGCAGCGATTGGCACATTTACTTCAAATGTCGACATGAAAACCGGAGCACCGGCCTTTGGAACACCTGACTATGTTCGCGCCACGCAGATTACCGGTCAGATGGCCCGGTATTATGGCCTGCCCATGCGTTCATCCGGCGTCTGTGCGGCCAATGTCCCGGACGGCCAGAGCATGTGGGAATATATGAACTCAATGTGGGCAGTCGTGACCAGTGGAACCAATGTTGTCTATCACGCCGCCGGGTGGCTTGAAGGCGGTCTTTGTGCCTCATTTGAAAAATTCGTCATGGATTGCGAAGTTCTCCAACAGTTCCAGTCGTATATGAATCCGATGGTTGTGAATGACGATACGCTCGCCTTTGATGCCATGAAGGAAGTGGGACCTAACGGTCACTTCTTTGGCATACAGCACACTCAGGACCGCTACGAAAATGCCTTCTACAATCCGTTTTTGTCCGATTGGAACAATTACGAGAATTTTGAAGAACGCGGGTCAGTGTGGACCCATGATCGCGCCAACAAGCTCTATAAGCAGATACTGGCGGAGTTCGAACCACCTGCATTGGACCCAGCTATTGACGAACAATTGCAAGCCTTCGTTGCCAGACGCAAGGAAGAAGGCGGAGCACCGACGGATTTTTAAACATGAAAGAGCGGCAATTTTTACCTCTCATAAGCCCCCGCTGGTCAGCAGCTGGATCAAATGAGATCTGCAAAGACACATTCAAGACAGCAGGCGCGACGGCCTGCCCACAGGAGACAAATTAATGAAATCCCATGCACAGGCGGTCGTCATAGGTGGTGGTGTTGTTGGTTGTTCCGTCCTCTACCATCTGACCAAGGCAGGCTGGAAAGATGTTGTTCTGTTGGAACGCGATCAGCTCACTTGCGGCTCAACATGGCATGCAGCAGGCGGATTTCACACGCTTAACGGTGACCCCAACGTGGCCAAGCTGCAGGCCTACACCATTGATCTTTATGATGAACTTGAGGAAATTTCCGGTGAAAAATGCGGTTTGCATCTGACTGGTGGTGTCGCCTTGGCAGAAAACAAGGACCGTTTGGAATGGCTGAAGATGAGCCACGCCCGCGGTCGATACCTGGGCATGGATACTGAAATCATATCAACCAAAGAAGCCAAGGAACTGTTGCCGCTTCTGGAAGAAGAGTATTTTGTTGGTGCCATGTGGGACAGTGTCGAAGGACATCTTGATCCCTACGGCACAACCAATGCCTATGCGAAATCCGCCCGCATTGGCGGGGCAGAAATTGAACTGCAATGCAAGGTGGAAGAGCTGAACTGGGACGCAGCCAAATCTGTCTGGAAGATAGTCACCAACAAGGGCGCCATGACAGCCGATCATGTGGTCAATGCGGGAGGTTTGTGGGCCCGTGAGGTCGGACGCATGGTCGGTGTCGAATTACCGGTTCTGGCAATGGAACACCACTATCTGTTGACCGAAGCCATGCCGGAAGTCGCGGCTATCAATGAATCTACCGGCAAGGAGGTAATCCACGCAATCGACTTTTCCGGTGAAATCTACATCCGTCAGGAACGTGACGGCATGTTGCTTGGCACCTATGAAAAACAGGCCACTCCGTGGTCACCCAAAGACACACCATGGGACTTTGCGCAGGAATTGCTCAACCCTGATCTGGACCGCATTGCCCCTTCCCTTGAAGTGGGTTTCAAACATTTCCCGGCATTTGAAAGAGCAGGGATCCGCCGCATCGTCAACGGCCCGTTTACATTTGCACCTGACGGCAATCCGCTGGTGGGTCCGGTGCCCGGAATACCAAATTACTGGTCGGCCTGTGCCGTTATGGCTGGATTCTCACAAGGTGGCGGCGTAGGTCTTGCCCTTTCCCAGTGGATGGTCAATGGAGATCCGGGTTATGATATCTGGGGCATGGATGTATCCCGCTTTGGCCCTCATGTCACCCGCGACTATACAAATGCCAAAGTTCGTGAGAATTACTCGCGCCGGTTCCGCATTCGCTTCCCTAATGAAGAACTGCCAGCAGCCCGCCCCCATCAGACCACCCCACTTTATGATATTAATCTGGCAAATGGCGCGGTCATGGGCGATTCCTGGGGACTGGAAACCCCACTTTGGTTCGCACCTGACGGGGTCGAGGCGCAGGATATCTTCTCCTTCCACCGATCCAATGACTTTGACCACGTAAAAGCCGAAGTGATGAATTGCCGGACAAATGTAGGCCTGACCGACATTTCCAATTTTGCTAAATATGAAATCACGGGCCACGGCGCCCGTGCATGGTTGACAGGGATCATGACCAATTTCATCCCCAAGCCTGGCCGTCTAGCGCTGACATCCATGGTGACCCATGACGGCAAGATCAATGGGGACTTCACCATAGCCTGTGCCGGCATAGATCAATTCGGCGCAAACAAGGGCAATGAACGTTTCCAGATGTGGGGATCCAGCCAGGCGCAGATCTACCACATGCGCTGGTTTGAACAACATCTGCCTGCAGATGGTTCAGTGACCATCCGCAATCTCAACCTTTCCATGCTGGGCCTGTCTATTGCTGGCCCAAATGCCCAAAAACTTCTGGCCAAACTGACCGATGAGGACGTATCCAACGATGCATTTGCCTTCATGGATTATCGCGAAACGGTGATGGCCAGTGTTCCAGCCAAGGTCAACCGCATCTCCTACACGGGTGATCTGGGCTATGAAATTTGGGTAGACGCAGAATATCTGCGCCGACTTTATACCGGAATAAAGGAGGCAGGAACTGAATTCGATATCAAGCCGTTTGGCATGCGGGCACTACTGAACATGCGTCTGGAGAAGCATTTCGGCACGTGGTTTCGCGAATTCCGTCCCATATACACTCCGTTTGAAGCCGGCCTCGACCGGTTTGTTTCCAAAAAGAAGAACACCTTCATCGGGCGCGATGGCGTATTCGCCCATGCTGAGGATCCTCCCCTCACCCGCATATGCATGCATGTAAGCGGAGCAACAGATGCTGACTGCATTGGTGACGAGCCAATCTTCCTGGGCGATGAGGTTATTGGCTGGGTCACCTCCGGCGGATATGGCCATTTTGTCGAACAAAGTCTGGCTACCGGCTATATCCCGACTCATCATCTAGCAACTGCCCGGGAACAGGGACTGCAAGTGGAAATCATCGGTGAAATGTGCACCGCCACAATTCAGGACGAACCACCCTTTGATCCGATGGGCAAACGAATGCGTGGAGATTTCAGCTAGCGATACACCCGACCATAAGTCGGGAGAATGGATCAGGCCGGCACCAAAGTCGCCAGCTTCCTGCGCTGTCTGAATGATACCAATTCCTGGCGTTCCTCGTCCCAAAGGGTGAGAGGAACGCATCTAAAGCTTTCCCACAGCGTCAGGCGTCCGATTTCCTTCAATTCAGGATAGTCGCGGACCACTTTGGGAAGTACATGGAACGGAATTCTGCTCGATATGTGGTGAACATGATGAATGCCAATGTTCCCGGTCAACCACATCAGGGGCTGAGGCAAGTCATAATAGGAACTGCCGTGAAGGGCAGCGTGTTCCCGCTGCCACTCATCATCGCTCTGCCAAAGCGTCTCGTCAAACTGGTGCTGGACGTAAAACAGCCAGACACCGGCGGTGGCTGCAAGAATGATGACCGGCAGTTGAACCATCAACGTAGCCTGCCATCCAATCAACCAGACCATCAATAGCGTGACGGAAAGTATACCGAGATTCGTTGAATGGGTGCTGAGAAACGGCATCATGTTTCGCGTTTTGCCGGTGGGCCAGCGTTGTCGGAGCAAAAACTGATACGTCGGCCCAATAAAGAACAAGACGATTGGGTGGCGGTAGAGCCAGTATTTAAATCGTCCCAACGGACCACGCGCTGAATATTCAGCCACGGTCAGCGTCTCAATATCTCCAATACCGCGTCTTTCCAGGT
>JBPCWM010000311.1:0-4861 GCA_051009515.1 Rhizobiaceae bacterium
AGATGAACCCAGCATCCCATTGTAATAAATGCGTTATTTTTCTTGCATTTCGCGGGCGCAAAGTTGGCACGAAGTTTGCTTCTGTTATGAAGAAACCACGCCTTCCAATTGCTGGTGTGGAAACAACTGGAGGACATCTAAAATGAAATTCATCAACAAGGTGGTAATCGCATGTGCAGCCATCGCCATATTTGCCGGCGGGTATTTACCTGCAAAGGCCGAAGCAAAGGACTCAACAGCAACCTACGCGATGTATGCGGACATCAAGGATTGGGATCCGGCGATCGCATTCTCCCTCGAGGTCATCATGCTGGCAAATGTCTACGAACCCTTGTTGTGGTACAATGCTCCCGGTTCCAAGGATCAGTTTACGCCTGCACTGGCGGAAACTTGGTCGGTGGCGGACGATGGGCTGACATGGACCTTCAATCTGCGCAAGGGCGTCAAATTTCATGACGGCGAACCGTTTAATGCCACTGCTGCTAAGTCTTCCATTGATCGCGTGATGACAATGAAAAAGGGAGCCCATTACATTTGGGCTGGAGTAACTTCGGTTGAAGCAGCCGATAGCCACACCCTTGTAATAAAAACCAAAAAACCGATGCCCATCGATCTGATTGCATCCAGTCAATACGCCGCATACATGGTTTCGCCAAAGGCTCAGAAACTGGGAACCGAATGGTTTAATCAGGGCAATGCAGCAGGCACCGGCGCCTATTCTGTTCGTCAGTGGGCCAAGAGTCAGCAAGTAGTTCTGGATAAGAATCCTGAATACTGGGGCGGGTGGAAAGATGGCCAGTTCGACAGGGTCATTTTGAAATTTGTCAAAGAGAATGCAACCCAGGTGCAAATGTTGAAATCAGGTGAAGCAGATTTCATCTCATTGGTACCCGCTGACGCTATGGAAGGTCTGAATAAGGACCCGGCGATCACGGCCCAAGGGCAGCCATCTTGGAAAAACTCGCAGTTTTTGATCAATACTAAAAAAGCACCAACAGACAACGCCAAGTTTCGGCAGGCTCTGACGCATATCTGGGACTATGATACGGTGGTCAATGATATTTATGCGGGTAACGCCACGGTGGCCAAGGGAATTATCCCGGCCAGCCTCTGGGGGCATAATTCTGAACTTAATACACCGACGTTTGACCTGGCGAAAGCAAAAGCCCTGATTGAAGAATCGGGAATTTCCGGCTCCGATAGAAAACTTACCATGGCCTATATCGGCACTTCGGAAGAATATAAAAACTCAGCATTGCTGTTCCAGGCAAATGCCAAGGAGCTGGGAATCGATGTTGAGCTGTTGCCCGGAGAATGGGGAGTGGTTGCGGGGAATGCACGCAAGTTGGAAACGGCACCGAATCTGCAGTCGATGACTTGGTGGCCAACCTATGCAACGCCCAATGATTGGCTCATCAGCCTGTTTAAGACCGAGGAAAAGACATTGTTCAATATGTCTTACTACTCCAATCCGGTTTACGATAAGCTGATCGATGAAGGTGTTGCTCTTGAAGGCAGCGACCGGGCAACCGCTATCGCGAAATATGGCGAAGCCCAGCAACTTCTGATCGACGATGCTGCTGCGATTTTCTACGCGGATATCAAGAGTCGCAAGGCTTACCGTTCGAATATCAAAGGCTATAAGGCTAATCCGGCCTACGACGCTGTATTTTTCCACCGACTGTCCAAATAGCGGGGTTTTGGACAACCATAATGGTTAAATATGCGGCACAAAGGCTGGTTATGATGGCGGGTATCCTGATCGGGGTACTCGTCATCACATTTGCCTTAAGCCGCGTTCTTCCGGGATCTCCGGTGGAACTCATGCTTGGTCACAAACCAACACCGGAGCAGATTGATGAGGCTCGGAAATCCCTGGGGCTGGATCAACCGATGGTCGTCCAATTCTGGAACTACGTTGCCGACGCAGTAAGAGGCGACTTTGGCGTCAGTCTGATGACTGGCAGACCGGTATTGGAGGAGGTTTCTTCGAGACTGGGTGCGACTTTCGAGTTGACAACTCTCGCTGTCATAGTCGTGGTCCTGATTGGCATCCCGCTTGGGATTGTATCAGCCGTGCGTCAGAATTCACCAATCGATCATCTGAGCCGGACGGCCTCGATTGCCGGCGTTGCATTACCTTTGTTCATGACTGGAATGATCCTGCAAATGTTCTTTCATGGGGGGCTCGGTTGGCTGCCGCTGCAAGGAAGGATCGGAGCTGAAATATTGCTCGACCATCCGTTCTCCACTGTGAGCGGCCTATACTTGGTCGATTCATTGCTCGCTGCAGATATGACCTCATTTTTGAGTGCTTTGGCCCATATAACGCTGCCCTTGTTAACTTTGGTCATTGCTTCGCTCGCCGTGATCACCCGCATCACCCGCTCGATGATGATTGAGGTCCTTGGCGAAGATTACATCCGCACCGCTCGAGCTTATGGGCACGCACCCGCCGCTGTTCACTATAAATATGCCCTCAAAGCGACTTTGATCCCGATGTTGACGGTTGTGGGTCTAACTTATGGATATCTGCTTGGGGGGTCTGTGGTCGTCGAGTTTGTTTTCGACTGGCCCGGATTGGGCAGCTATGTCGTGGGCGCAATATCCAGAAACGACTTTCCGGCTGTGATGGGGGTCACCTTGTTGCTGGCAACAATTTATTTGAGCGTCAATCTGATCGTTGACCTTCTGTATTACACGGCAGACCCAAGGCTGAGGACAAAATGACTGCGTTGTTTTCTGGCTCAGAAATCACCCGCTGGCAGCGAGTTTTGGATTTTTCCAAACGACATCCTCTTTTTATTGTTGGAGGATTTATGATCGCGTTGGTGATGGTCTGCGCGATTTTGGCACCTGTCATCGCACCCTTTGAACCAACCAAGATAAACTTCAAGGACAAGCTGGTTCCACCGGGTGCCGAACACTGGTTCGGGACCGACGCTTTGGGCCGCGACATCTTTTCCAGAATTGTATACCGAGCACGAACATCACTGATTATTGGCCTCGTTGTTTTGGCTGTATCAATCGCCATCGGATTGCCAATCGGACTTGTCGCTGGCTATTTCGGCGGAAAAGTGGATCACCTGCTGATGCGCATTTCTGACGTCTTTCTGGCGTTTCCTCCACTGCTCTTACCAATCGCGATAACAGCAGCTCTGGGAGCCGGTCTGTTCAACGCCATGTTGGCGATCGCCATTTCATGGTTCCCCTGGTACGCACGCATTGTCCGAGGCGCCGTGATGAGAGTCAGGTCCGAATTGTATATCGACGCAGCAAAAGCCATGGGTGTCAGCGATATACGCATCATGTTGCGTCATGCATTGCCAAACTCTCTGACGCCAGTGATCGTTCAGGCATCGATGGACTTTGGTTACACAATCTTGGCGGCAGCGTCTTTGAGTTTCATTGGCATCGGAGCCAAACCACCCGCCGTTGAATGGGGGCTGATGGTTGCCATGTCGCGATCGAAGTTCCTGGATTACTGGTGGACTGCGGGCTTTCCCGGCTTTGCGATATTTTTCACCGTGCTGGCCGTCAATCTCCTGGGAGATGGCATTCGGGACATCCTTGATCCCCGATACAAGGGGCATGCCTGATGCACGACATAATATTGGACATTCGTGATCTTGAAGTGACCTTTCCAAAATTGGGTGGAAATTCTGAAGTCGTGTCTGGCGTGAATCTGCAGCTGCGCAGAGGAGAAGTGTTGGGTTTGGTTGGTGAGTCGGGCTCTGGCAAATCTATCAGCTCACTTGCCTGTCTTGGGCTAGTTCCAACTCCAGCAATCGTAGATGGCTCGATCAAATTGTCAGGACAGGAATTAGTCGGACAGCCTGAAAGCGAATTGAGCAAAATTCGTGGTGGCAAGATCGCGATGATCTTTCAAAATCCGATGACCTCGTTGAACCCGTTTTTCACCATTGGAAGCCAGTTATTGGGCCCAATTCAAATACACCGGAAACTGACAGGTCATGAAGCTGAGCAGGTAGCAGTTTCTTCACTGCACAAGGTTCGACTGCCGGATCCAGAGTTGGTGATGGAAAGATACCCGCACGAATTGTCGGGGGGGCAGATACAGCGGGTCATGATTGCTTTGGCCCTTGCCTGCAAGCCAAATGTGTTGATCGCTGATGAACCTACAACAGCTCTGGATGTGACCGTTCAGGCACAAATCCTGATTTTGCTGCGCGAGCTTCTGGAAACTGAGGATATGTCGATCCTGTTCATCACTCATGATCTTGGAGTTGTCGCGACGCTGTGCGACCGAGTCGCCGTGATGTATGCCGGGAAAATCGTAGAAATCGCAAATGTCGACGCTATATTTTCCAAACCAGCCCATCCTTACACCCGCCAGCTTCTAGATACTGTTCCCAGACGGGGAGTGCCTGCAGACAGTCTTCCTGCTATTGAAGGGCAGGTACCCGACATGTCTCGGCTACCTGCCGGTTGCGCGTTTCATCCAAGATGTTGTCTTGCCGATGATTCCTGCCGCAACTCGGTCCCGAAGCTCGTCCATGGAAATGCCAGCCATTCAGTCGCCTGTCATCATCCAAGCCATTTTGGCAAATTGTCTCCGGGAGCCGCCTAGTGTCCGAACTCCTTCAAGTGAACAATCTTCAAAAATCCTTCCCGGTTTCTAACGGCATTGTCCACGCTGTTGACGGGGTGTCATTCAGTATCGGCGCCGGAGAGACGGTTGCTCTGGTTGGAGAGTCCGGGTGTGGCAAAAGTACTGTTGCCACCTGCCTGATACGCTTGCAGGAACCAGATAGCGGCACCATACATTTTGACGGATTGGACTTGAGAGGGGCTGGTCGTCGGCAGCTTGGCGAATTTTGACGAAAGATCGGCTTTGTAT
>JBPCWM010000312.1:0-8681 GCA_051009515.1 Rhizobiaceae bacterium
CACGTATGCGTCAGATTCGTCGCGACATTGCCCGCATTCAAACCATTGCCCGCGTCAAGCAGGCTGAAGCCGTAGCTTCGTAAGCCAGGGCGATAAGGAATAAAGATATGCCAAAACGAATTCTGCAAGGCAAAGTCGTTTCTGACAAGAACGACAAGACAGTTGTGGTCAAAGTGGAACGCCGCTTCAACCACCCACTGTTCAAGAAAGTTGTCCGTCGCTCCAAGAACTACAAGGCGCATGACGAGACCAATTCGAAAAAGGTTGGTGATCTGGTGTCGATCCAGGAAAGCAAGCCGATTTCAAAAGACAAGTGCTGGGTTGTGGTTGAGGCTTGAGGCCCACCCCGAACTGGCAAAAGAGCAGGGGATGGCAACATCCTCAAATGGCAAAAGGGACTGGGTCCCAAACACATAGAAGAGAACAGCCATGATTCAGATGCAAACTAACCTGGACGTTGCCGACAATTCCGGTGCGCGCCGTGTCATGTGCATCAAGGTGCTTGGCGGATCAAAGCGCAGATATGCTGGCGTTGGCGACATTATTGTTGCGTCCGTCAAAGAAGCTATTCCGCGCGGCCGCGTAAAAAAGGGCGATGTGGTGAAAGCCGTTGTCGTTCGCACTGCAAAAGACATTCAGCGCCCAGATGGAAGCGTTATCCGTTTTGACACCAATGCTGCGGTGATCGTTGATGGTAAAGGGGAGCCAACAGGCACCCGTATTTTTGGCCCGGTTCCCCGTGAACTGCGCGCTAAACGCCACATGAAGATCATCTCATTGGCCCCAGAAGTGCTGTAGGAGCCTGACAATGAACAAGATCAAAAAAGGTGACAACGTTGTTGTCCTGTCCGGAAAAGACAAGGGCCGCACGGGCACCGTTGTTGAGATGGTGACAAAGACTGATCGTGTAGTGGTGCAGGGCATCAACATGGTCAAGCGTCACACGAAACAGTCGCAGACCAACGAAGGCGGTATCATCGCCAAGGAAGCTTCAATTCATATATCCAACCTGGCATTGGCTGACCCGAAAGATGGCAAGCCCACACGTGTTGGAATCAAGACCAATGACGACGGCAAAAAAGTTCGTTTTGCCAAACGTTCAGGAGATCTGATCGATGGCTAATGCAGAAAACGAGCCTCGGCTCAAGAAACATTACAACGAAAACGTTCGCAAGGCGATGCAGGAGAAGTTTGGTTACAAAAACTCCATGCAGATGCCAAAAGTAGAAAAGATCGTACTCAATATGGGTGTCGGTGAATCTACTGCGGATTCAAAAAAGGCTTCCGTTGCTGCCGAAGATCTGACATTGATCGCCGGTCAAAAGGCAATGGTTACGCGCGCCAAGAAATCAATCGCTGGTTTCAAGGTTCGTGAAGAAATGCCATTGGGTGCAAAGGTGACTTTGCGTGGCAATCAGATGTATGAATTCATGGATCGCCTGGTAACCATTGCGTTGCCAAGGGTGCGTGACTTTCGTGGTCTGAACCCAAAGAGCTTTGATGGTCGTGGCAATTTCGCCATGGGCGTGAAAGAACATATCGTGTTCCCGGAAATCAACTACGACAAAGTAGATCAGATCTGGGGCATGGACGTAATCGTCTGTACGACGGCTGAAACGGATGAGGAAGCACGCGAATTGTTGCGTGCATTCAACTTCCCGTTCCCCGCTCCCAAGGAAGAAGCTGCTTAAGCTTTATTGATGGCGGACCGGCATGGTGCCCGGTCGTAACGGCAAACGAACAGAAGGACAAAAACATGGCTAAGGTTTCTGCCATTGAGAATAACAACAAGAAGAAAAAGCTTGTTAAAAAATATGCAAAGAAGCGTGCTGAGCTGAAAGCAATCATCTCAAACCGCGAATTGCCAATCGAAGAGCGCTTTAAGGCACAACTGGCGATTACTGAGTTGCCACGCAATGGTGCAAAAATCCGTTTGCGCAACCGCTGCTCCGTATCCGGTCGCCCACGCGGACACTACCGCAAACTGGGCGTATCCCGCATTGCACTGCGTGACCTGGGCTCCAAGGGCCTTATTCCCGGTCTCGTAAAGTCTAGCTGGTAAGGAAGGGCTGTATCATGTCTATGAATGATCCTATTGGTGATATGCTCACCCGTATCCGTAACGGTCTGATGCGCGGTAAGGGCAAGGTGAGCACACCTGCTTCAAATTTGCGCGCCAGCGTTCTCGATGTTTTGGAATCCGAAGGTTACATCCGCGGGTACACACGCACCGACCATGGCAATGGAAAGGCTGACATTGAAATCGAATTGAAATATTTCGATGACGCTCCAGTTATTCGCGAAATAACACGTATTTCCAAGCCAGGACGTCGTGTATATTCATCCGTTAAAAGTCTGCCCCGCGTCGCCAATGGCCTGGGTATCTCGATCCTGTCGACCCCCAAGGGTGTGATGGCCGATCACGATGCTCGAGACCAGAATGTCGGTGGGGAAGTGCTCTGCCAGATATTCTGATATCCGGTCTGGTCCAAAAGATAAAACGCAATTGAATGCTCGATTAACCGGGCATGCAGAACAGGCGAGAAGACAATGTCACGCATTGGTAAAAAGCCGGTCACAATACCCGAAGGCGTTACAGCTTCGCTGGACGGGCAAACCGTTACCGCGAAGGGCCCCAAGGGCGAATTGACTTTCGTGGTCAATGAAAATGTACTGGTAAAGATGGAAGACGGTGTGATCACTGTTGACCCAAAGGACAATTCCAAAACGTCACGTTCGTTTTGGGGCATGTCACGCACCATGATTGAAAACCTCTTCACGGGCGTGAAGGACGGATATTCCAAGACACTGGAAATCAATGGTGTTGGATATCGTGCAGCGATGCAGGGCCAGAATGTTCAGCTTTCGCTGGGCTTCAGCCATGAAGTCATCTACAAACCGCCCCAGGGCGTTACAATTGCTTGTACGAAACCAACTGAAATTGTTGTTTCGGGTCACGATAAACAGGTTGTCGGGCAGGTTGCTGCAGAAATCCGCGCCTACCGTCCACCAGAGCCCTACAAAGGCAAGGGTGTGAAATATGCGGACGAGACAATCTTCCGCAAAGAAGGCAAGAAGAAGTAAGTCATCATGGCAAACAAACTCTCAACCAAACAACGCAGAGCCGCTCGTGTTCGTCGCGGTTTGAAAAAAGTAGCTGGTGGACGCCCTCGTTTGAGCATTCACCGTTCCAACGCCAATATCTATGCCCAGGTCATTGACGACAGCAAAGGCCACACGCTGGCGGCTGCATCGACACTGGACAAGGATGTCAAAGGCAATGGTGGCAATGTTGAAGCCGCATCTGCGGTTGGCAAACTGATTGCCGAGCGGGCAAGCAAGGCCGGCGTCAAGGATGTCATCTTCGACCGGGGCGCGTTTCTTTTTCATGGCCGTGTAAAGGCCGTTGCAGAAGCCGCGCGCGAGGGCGGTCTGAACTTCTGATTTTCGTTGGGGCCAAAATGGGCCCCAATGTTTTGGGCATACGCCCTTCGCCGTCGATGGTTTCAATCTCCGTTCAATTGCAGTGGGGATATTGAATTGTCGATAAATGTTTGTGCTACCGGAAAAAAACAAGGAACAGGATATGGCACAGAGACCAGAAAGAGGCGGCCGCAACAACCGCCGTGAAGAGCAGGAAGACGACGGTTTCGTCGACAAACTGGTTCACATCAACCGCGTTGCAAAAGTTGTTAAGGGTGGCCGTCGCTTTGGCTTTGCTGCCCTTGTTGTAGTCGGCGACCAGAAGGGCCGCGTTGGTTTTGGCCACGGTAAGGCACGTGAGGTTCCCGAAGCCATTCGCAAGGCTTCCGAAGCTGCCAAGCGTGATTTGATTTTCGTGCCCCTGCGCGATGGCCGCACTTTGCACCATGACGTCAATGGCCGTCACGGAGCAGGTAAAGTTGTACTGCGCTCAGCACCTCCCGGAACCGGTATCATTGCTGGTGGCCCAATGCGTGCGGTTTTCGAAACGGTTGGCATGTCAGACGTTGTGGCCAAGTCACTTGGATCTTCGAACCCTTACAACATGGTTCGTGCAACATTTGATGCGCTCAAGCGTCAGATGCACCCCAAGGATATTGCTGCCCAGCGCGGTATTAAATATTCGACCCTGCAAGAACGCCGTCGCGATCTTGTAGACGATGAGGCTTAAAGGATTGGATCATGGCTGACAAAAAAACAGTTACTGTCCAGCAGATCGGTTCGCCGTTGCGTCGTCCAAAAGACCAGCAGCAGACTTTGATCGGCCTGGGTCTGAACAAAATGAATCGTCGTCGTACACTGGAGGATACACCTTCCGTACGCGGCATGATTCGCAAGGTTTCTCACCTCGTTCGCGTTGTCGACGAAGCCTGATTGCGGAGTTAATGTTATGAAACTTAATGGTATTTCCGATAACCAGGGTTCCAAGCCATCGCGTAAGCGCGTTGGTCGCGGAATTGGTTCCGGCACCGGTAAAACGGGTGGCCGCGGTGTAAAAGGTCAAAAGTCACGCTCCGGTGTATCGATCAACGGTTTTGAAGGCGGTCAGATGCCTATTTACCGTCGTTTGCCAAAACGTGGCTTCTCCAATGCGCAATTCACTTCCGACTATAACGAAGTCTCGATTGCCCGTTTGGAAAAGGCCGTTGAAGCCAAGCGGCTGGATGCGAAAAAGACAGTCGATGCGGCCGCTCTGATTGCAGCTGGTGTCATTCGCCGTGAACGCGATGGTGTACGCATCCTGGGTGGAAGCGAAGCCAAGACCAAGTTCACGCTGGAGGTTGCAGGCGCATCGAAAAGCGCAATCGCTGCAATCGAAAAGGCGGGCGGATCCATCAAGGTCCTTGCTTCGGCTGAAGTTGAAAGCGCCGAAGCCTGATATAAAGATCAAAATGGCTTCCAGAAATGGAAGCCATTTTCACTTTGGGTTCTGGTACTTTCCAGACCAATGCCCATATGTTGCAAATGCGATGATCATCGGGCCCGGTTTTTCCAAACTCGTTTACCGATTGCCTTTGCGATTTGAAGCTACCTGACCTATTACGGTCAGCGAAAACGAATTCAGCCGTCGATGTGATTTAGGACGGTGTGATGGGAGACGGAAATGGCATCTGCCGCCGAACAATTAGCCGCCAATCTGAGTTACTCGACCTTTTCCAAGGCGACAGATCTGAAAAAGCGCATCATGTTCACATTGATTGCGTTGGTCGTCTATCGGCTGGGAACCTATATACCCGTGCCCGGCATCAACCCGGATCAATTGGCCGCTGCATTTTCCCAGCAAAGTCAGGGTGTACTTGGTCTTGTAAATATGTTTGCCGGTGGTGCTGTTGAGCGACTTGCCATTTTTGCCCTCGGCATCATGCCCTACATTTCCTCTTCCATCATCATGCAGTTGATGACTTCGGTTGTTCCCCGCTTTGAACAGCTCAAGAAAGAGGGCGAGCAGGGCAGGAAGGTTATCAACCAGTATACCCGTTACGGTACTGTGGTTTTGGGTACAGCCCAGGCCTACGGTATTGCCATAGGGCTGAACTCTGCAGAAGGCATGGTTCTGAACCCGGGTTGGTTCTTCATTCTCACAACTGTTGTCACCCTTGTTGGCGGAACCATGTTCCTGATGTGGCTTGGTGAACAAATCACAGCCCGCGGCATCGGTAACGGTATCTCGCTGATCATCTTTGCAGGTATTGTTGCCGCACTTCCCGGCGCCCTTGCGCAGTTGCTGGATGCAGGTAGCACCGGCAGCATCTCGACCCTGACAATGCTTGGTGTTCTGGTTGCCATTATTGCCCTGATCGCTTTTATCGTGTTCATCGAAAGAGCCCAGCGTCGCCTCTTGATCCAATATCCAAAGCGTCAGGTCGGTAATAAGATGTTCCAAGGGGATTCCTCCCATCTGCCACTGAAGCTGAACACTGCCGGTGTCATTCCACCAATTTTTGCCTCTTCCCTGTTGTTGCTGCCCGCAACGATAACAGGCTTCTCGGCTGCCGGAGAGCAGTCCGACTGGATGGCAACCATCTCGGCCTTCCTTGGTCGTGGTCAGCCTGGTTATTTGCTGTTTTATGGTGCAATGATCGCATTTTTCGCGTTTTTCTACACGGCTATTGTCTTCAATCCTAAGGAAACAGCAGACAATCTGAAACAGCATGGCGGGTTTATTCCCGGCATTCGCCCCGGTGACCGGACGGCCGAATACATTGACTATGTCCTGACCCGTATCACGGTGCTGGGCGCCCTTTATCTTGTCTTTGTCTGTTTGTTGCCAGAGATGTTTCTGACCGGACTCGGTATCTCGGTCTTCCTGGGTGGTACATCACTGCTCATCGTTGTCAGCGTCACAATGGACACGGTGCAGCAGGTTCAGAGCCATCTTTTTGCCCAGCAATATGAAGGTCTAATTCAAAAGTCGAAATTGCGCGGCTCGAAGGGTTCTGGCAGAGGTGGAACCCGCGGAGGAACCAAAGGGGGCAGACGCAAAAAATGAGACTAATTCTACTTGGACCACCCGGGGCCGGCAAAGGCACGCAGGCACAACGTCTGGTCGACACACACAAGATCCCGCAACTCTCCACTGGTGATATGCTGCGCGCTGCCGTGGCGGCGGGAACCGAAACCGGTGTGCGAGCCAAAGCCATCATGGACGCTGGCAAGCTGGTATCGGACGATGTTGTCAATGCAATCGTGTCTGAACGCATTGACGAACCCGATTGTGCCAATGGCTTTATTCTGGACGGCTTTCCCCGCACATTGGCTCAGGCTGACGCCGTGGAGGAGATGCTGAAGTCCAAGGACACCGGGCTGGATGCAGTCATTGAACTTCGCGTCGACGACGACGCCATGGTGGACAGGGTGGCAGGCCGCTTTACCTGCGCCGATTGTGGCACCGGATATCACGACACACTCAACGCTCCAGCAGTGGAAGGTGTGTGTGACAAATGCGGTTCCAAGGAGTTCAAGCGGCGCCCTGATGACAATGCAGAAGCCATGCGGACCCGTTTACAGGTTTACTATAAGGACACATCACCCCTAATCGGTTACTACTATGCCAAGGGCAAGTTGAAAGTTGTTGACGGCATGGCATCCATTGATGGTGTAAGTCAGGAAATCAGTGAGGTCTTGGGGAATCTCTAATCGATCAGGCTTCATGGAATGAATCTTGACTCCCCTGTTGACGCGCGGAAGGTTTGGGACTACTAACGCCCAACAATTCGCGACAATTTGCGGTCGGATTCGGGTATCGGAGTGGATACTCGGAACGGTCGCTTTCTGGTGTATAGCCAAAATTGAGTGATTTTTTAAATAACAACAGTCTTGTAGGAATTTCCTACTGGCATGAGGCAAGGAGATCAGCGTGGCTCGTATCGCTGGCGTAAACATCCCAACAAACAAGCGCACCATCATTGCGCTTCAATACATTCACGGAATCGGCCAAAAAAATGCAGCCGAGATCGTGGAGAAAGCGAATATCCCTCTGGAGCGCCGTGTCAATCAGTTGTCCGACGCTGAGGTTTTGCAGATTCGCGAAATCATTGACCGCGACTACATGGTTGAAGGCGACCTTCGCCGTGAAGTTTCCATGAACGTCAAGCGTTTGATGGATCTTGGTTGCTACCGTGGTTTGCGCCACCGTCGCAGCCTGCCTGTCCGTGGTCAGCGTACACACACAAATGCACGCACCCGCAAGGGACCAGCCAAGGCAATCGCAGGTAAGAAAAAGTAATTCATTCGCGCCGCAGGCGCGAATTGAGACAGGGTTTAGCTGCCGGAAACGCAAATCGTTTAACGGCAGCGCTTGAAATCAACAAAGGATAGAAAATGGCAAAAGATGCCGCACGCGTAAAAAGACGTGAACGCAAGAACATCGCGTCGGGCGTAGCCCACGTAAATTCAACCTTCAACAATACCATGATCACGATCACCGATGCCCAGGGCAATGCAATTGCATGGTCGTCTGCTGGTGCGCAGGGCTTTAAAGGGTCGCGCAAGTCTACTCCTTTTGCTGCGCAGGTTGCTGCAGAGGACGCCGGCAAGAAGGCTCAGGACCACGGTATGAAAACACTGGAAGTCGAAGTTCGCGGTCCAGGGTCCGGTCGCGAATCGGCTCTTCGTGCGCTGCAGTCAATCGGATTTGTCATCACATCCATTCGTGATGTGACGTCCGTACCTCACAATGGTTGTCGTGCTCGCAAACAGCGTCGCGTCTAAAGCCATATCCGGCCCCGACCACCATCCTGCGGGGCTTAAACGTTTGTTGTTGCGATTGGATGGCGACAATTCATTCGGAAGGATTTTTCCATGATTCATAAAAACTGGCAGGAACTGATCAAGCCCACCAAACTTGACGTTGATGTGACCGGCACCAAAGGCACGTTGGTTGCAGAACCGCTTGAACGCGGTTTTGGTCTTACTCTTGGTAACGCCCTGCGTCGCGTTTTGCTGTCGAGCCTGCAGGGCGCTGCAGTGACCGCCGTACAGATCGACGGCGTTCTGCACGAATTTTCTTCGATCCCGGGCGTGCGCGAAGACGTCACCGACATCATTTTGAACATTAAAGAACTCGCCATTCGCATGGAAGGCGACGGACCCAAGCGCATGGTTGTGCGCAAAGAGGGAGCCGGCCAGGTTACCGCCGGTGATATCCAGACAGTTGGCGATATTGAAATTCTCAACCCAGAACTTGTTCTATGCACGTT
>JBPCWM010000313.1:0-2681 GCA_051009515.1 Rhizobiaceae bacterium
AAAAGCGGCTTCTTGGCGGAATGACAGGGGCAAACGGATTTTTGATGTTTGGTCTTATGACCGCGATGCTCACAGATACCCTACGCCATGTCCGCAGAATGCAAAGTGAGCTAAGACAACAAAAATAGCTAATATTATTCAATAATTTATGTTTGATATTTTTCAATATGGGCAGCCCGATTGCCGCATGACCAACGGCAATTCCCGCTAATCAGATTGAATGGATTCAATGAACACAATCACGTTTGCCAACGGCAAACCTGTCATCAAGGGCTGTCCGTTTGCGGTTGGCAGCGCCACGTTCTGATCAGACTCCAATGACGGTCCGAAAATTGGCATTTCCCCTCCATGCGCCAGCAAAGGTGACCTGCCGTCGATCTGACGGGCGACAGCTTCGGTTGGAAACGCGTCGCCGTTTCGGGCTGACAGCTTGGTGAGGTCCGGTGTCTTGATGGCAAGCATTTCCGCCATCGGTCCGTCGCCTGTCGAATCAAAGCCGTGACATTGCCAACAGTAGGTTCTGTAAAGATCCCGTCCGTTTTCCACGTTGGTTTCCTGTGCAAAACTGGGGCCGGCCATCAAAATCGCCAATACAATACCGCGAAACATCAAACTCAATCCTCCTCTATCTCTAACTTGAATAAAGATAGGGTACCAAGCTTTGCACAATCCGTGCTTTGATTTCGCTCATATACGTATTTGAGTTGCGGCTGATCAAAACACCAACAAAGTCAACCATTCGGCAACAAGCGCTGGCTTCGCCTCTCCCTCGATTTCGATGGTCAAATCCATGGTCTGAAAAACCTCGGTATCAGATTTCTTATCCAGGCTGCGAAGCGCAAATCGGGCCCTGATGTTTGATCCCGCCTTTACGGGGGCTAGGAATCGGATTTTGTTGAACCCATAATTAACGCCCATCGATTGTCCCGGACATGGCTTGATGCATTCATAGGAAAACTTGCTAGCCAGAGACAAAGTCAGAAACCCATGGGCGATTGTTCCCCCAAAAGGTGTTTCGTTTTTGGCGCGAACCGGATCGACATGAATGAACTGATGATCCATTGTCGCATCCGCAAACCGATCTATCACGGTCTGATCAATCCTGAGCCAATCGCTGACACCAATTTCATGTCCGATTTTGCTTTGCAGGGATTTCACCAACGGGTCGAGGTCGCTCACTGTTCGCTCCATGAAATGGAAATTTACCCCCCATCAGATCAATTCATTCGCTGGGCAGCAAGGCCCGAATTACGACCTGCCACGGGGCAGCGGGCCGCACGTAAATGCACTTTGAAGCCAGTGAACCAAGGCGCGACGTTCAGGAATATGCCCCTGCCGAATAGGTCAGCTCATACCCGTGAGAATACAATTCAAATACGATTCCAAAGGGGTCTTCTACATACACCATCCGGTACGGTTTTTCTCCGGGGTAGTAGGATCGGATCGGCATGCGTTGCCTGCCACCTGCTGCCACAATTTTCTCTAACAAACCTTCTGGATCGGGGTCTTGAATAGCAAAGTGGAACAACCCCAACTGCCGAAACGGCAGATTGTCCTTTGGCGCGTAATTCTCAGGAAACTCGAATAATTCTATTCCAATCCGGTCGCCGGTTGACAGATGCGCAATGCGAAATTGCCCCCAGCCCGGACCAAAGACATCATTGCACATGATACCGATGGCACTGTCATCTTCGGTAACATCAGTAGGCCCCATGATAACGTAAAAGCCAAGAACATCCCTGTAGAACGCCACAGCGGCATCAAGATCGGGCACCGACAATCCAATATGCGAAAATGTGCGCGGCGTAGTTTCAGGCATAAAATACTCCATTGGCTTTCAGGTCAGTTAGCCCGAGTTTCAAAGGTTTCTATTGATCTATCGAGCTTCTGTGTGAATTGCAGAATTTCAAATCCAGTAATTTTGGGGTCGTGGGATAAAGCGATGTTGTCCTTAGAAAATCGTTCTGGTGCCGATTGATGCCCAATCCGCCCTAGGGATGGCGGGTCGAGTTCCACTCAACCACAGTCAAAACAGGGTGCCTTGTCTGGGCCAACTTGGAGGTATCATGGTCTCTTTGAAAACCCCGAATTAGGCACCATTTTTCCTTATGGCATTTGCCGAAGTGACAGGAAGCTGCACAAAAGTCATCTAAGTATCTAAAATTTTTGGTCGGAGTGGCGAGATTCGAACTCACGACCCCTGCCTCCCGAAGACAGTTCTAGCATGTTTGTTTCTGCTCTGTTCATTGTTTTCACCTTGTTTTGTTCGCCCTTCAGCCTGTTAAATTGCAATGAACTTGTGAGACCTCACAGTTTCCGTCCACCGCGACCTACAGCAGCGACAGCGTTAGATTGATGATCTGGATGAGGATGTGCATAGACCTTGAACATTGTCTCGATATCGACACCGAAGTATCCAGCTGCCTCGTAGATATCGACGCCAGCCTGCATGGCCCAAGTTATCGCAGTGTGACGAAGTGTGTGCGGGGTGACACCCTTGCCAGCAAGACCGGCTTCCGTCACGACAGATTTCCAAGCAGTCTTAATTGAGCCGACACCTTGTCCACGAAACTCGATAACCCAGCGGGAGCTGTCACGTTCCCAACGACGCAGATGGGACAATAGGCGCGGGGTGATGCGAATGCTTGGTTGACGTTTTTTTGTTTCGACTTGGTTAAGCC
>JBPCWM010000314.1:0-5676 GCA_051009515.1 Rhizobiaceae bacterium
TTGAGCAGTCTCTGCTTGATATTCTCTGGGCAGGCGAGACGTTGCATCAAACGGCCAATACCCAGCCTGCCTTGTTCGCTATCGAATACTCGCTTGCGAAAGTTTTCGAGGAATGGGGCGTAAAACCTGATTTGTTAATCGGCCATAGCATTGGTGAATACACGGCGGCGTGCATTGCCGGGGTTTTCTCATTGGAAGACGCGCTTCGCCTTGTCGCCGCCCGTGGCCGATTGATGCAATCACTACCCGGCGGCGGACAGATGGTCAGCGCAGGTACAGACGAAGCCACGGTTCTGGACGCTATCGGAGCTGAATCTTCCGTCTCCGTCGCAGCTGTCAACGGCCTCAAAAGCATTGTGTTCTCAGGAGAAGGCAAGGCAGTTGATAGCGTCGTCAATCGATTGAACCTTCAAGGAATCAAGACAACCGCGCTGAAAGTCTCCCACGCTTTCCATTCGCCGATGATGGACCCTATTCTCGAGCAGTTCCGTGCCGTCGCCGCAAGTGTGACCTTCAAACCACCGAACAATACGATCATTTCCAACGTTACCGGTCAGCCTTGGGGTGATGATCAACTCACCGCCGACTATTGGGTGGACCATCTACGGGGTGCTGTGAGATTTGCTGACGGTATTGCCTACGCCCAGTCGAAGAAGTTTCAGACATTTGTCGAAATTGGACCAAAACCCACACTATTGGGTTTGGGCCGGGCAAGTGTGCCCCCGGACTACGGAACCTGGCTGCCGAGTTTGAGACCGAGCAACGAATGGTCAACGATGCTGGGCAGTGTTGCAGAACTGTATGTGCGTGGTGTCGACATTGACTGGCCGCGCTTCTATTCGCAAACCAATACCAAACGGGTGCAGCTGCCTAACTATCCATGGCGCCATCAACGTTGCTGGACCGATGTAATCTCAACCGGTGGCAATGGACGCCGACTTCATCCACTGGTTCACAGGCGAATTGAAAACGCCAGCAACAGTTTCATCTTTGAATCGACCTTGAGTTCCACGAACCCGGCCTATCTTGATGACCACCGCGTGTTTGGCAGTGTGGTTTTCCCCGCCAGTGCCTTTTTTGAAATGGCGATGGTTGTTGCTCGCACCCTTTTCAACCAGGACGAGGTGGCGCTGACAAACGTCACAATTGGTCGCGCGCTCTTACTGTCTGAGAAGCCGGTTACGGTGCAGATGGTTGCCACTCCTCATGCGGATCGTTACGAATTCGAGATAAGCAGCCGATCTCTGGAGGGTTCTGACTGGGTTTGGGTCCAGCATACAACAGGAACGCTTGAACGCAGGTTGCCGAGCCCCGCGGCATCCATAGATATCAAGGCTATGCTTGAGCACTTCTCAGAGCCGGTTGATATTACCGAGCTTTCAGAACGGTTCGAGGCTCGCGGCCTGGAATATTTCCCGCGTTTCAGGGCAATAGAATCGATCCAAAAACCCGGCACTGAACCAAGACGGGAGTCCGGGAGTGCATTTGCCCGAATTGAACTTCCGGCGGAGGCAAACCTGCCCGGCGACAGCTACCGACTGCACCCCGTCATTACGGATGCCGGCTTTAGAATTGCAGAAGCGATTTTTTCAGATGAAGATCTGGAGCAGATTCATCTGCCATTTGGCATTTCAGGGTTCAGCTGCGACCACGCCGCCAGCGGTACGGTCTGGGTAAAGGCGACAGCCAGACAGCAAGCACAGACCCGGGTCGTGGACCTGGAGTTGTTTGACGATACTGGTGAACGTGTTGCCACGGTCGAGCAACTTACGCTGCGCTCCGTACCGGTTTTCAGTCTGAAGCGGTCAATGACCAAACCGCGTACGTCCAGTGATGTCCTTGACGAATGGCTCTACCAGTTGGAGTGGGAAACGACCAACAACCCTCCTGATGAGGCCCCTCAAGTGAAAGGCGACTGGTTGATTTTGCAGGATGCAGGTGGCGTCGCTGACGAACTGGTACAACGCATGCTGGAGAACGGAGATCGCGTTCATATGGCTGCGGACTGTGAAACCGTCGACGCGCTCATCAAATCAGAAAGCGCCAAATCATTGTCGGGTATCGTTCATCTTTGGGGGATGGATGCCAGCGAACAGGACCCAGATTCGGCTCTATTGGCAAGTTTAAACGTCGTGCAGTCGCTTTCACACGCCGGTATTGCCGGCAAACACTGGTTCGTGACAAAAGGTGCTCAGGCCGTTGCGGACAACGATGGGATTTCGCCGTGGCAAACCCGTTTTTGGGGATTCGGGCGAACATTGCAAGCCGAACACCCCGAACAGCTTGGGGGATGTATTGATCTGGACCCCACGTTGTCCGGCGACGGTTCCGGTGACCTCGACTTGCTGATCGCCGAACTTGGCCAATCAGGTATTGATACTGAAGTGGCATTTCGTCAGCAAACAAGAAACGTTGCGCGGCTTGCCAGACCAGCACCTTGCGAACAAAGTGTTGATCTACACGCGCCATTGAAACTCGACGCAGAGTCCTCCTATCTGGTGACAGGTGGTGTCGGTGCGCTAGGACTTCTGGTTGCGCAATATCTCGCAACCTGTGGTGCCAGGCACCTGCTTCTCACCGGGCGCAGTGGTGTTTCTACCGACGACCAACGAACGGTCCTGCATGCTCTGGAGGATGCAGGTGTCAAAGTCGATGTGATTGCCGCAGACATCAGCAATGCCGATGACGTTGCCCGCGTTCTCGCCATGGCGCCCCGCCTTCGCGGCATCGTCCACGCTGCGGGCGTATTGGATGATGGCATGCTGATGCAGCAAAATGCAGAGCGCTTCAAGAAAGTTGCCGGTCCCAAGGTTGATGGTGCCTGGAATTTGCATTTGCAAACGCTGGACCACACGCTCGACTTCTTCGTTCTGTTCTCTTCCGTTGCATCGGTCATGGGATCTCCGGGTCAGTCAAACTACGCTAGCGCCAATGCGTTCATGGATGGACTGGCCCATATGCGCAAACAGCAAGGGCTGTCTGCAACCGCAATCAATTGGGGACCTTGGGCAGATGTCGGTATGGCAGCGTCCGATGTCGTTTTGCAACGCCTGATGAACGACGGGTGGCAACCCATGAATGCCAGTCAGGGCTATGATTTCATTGCGCATCTGTTGACCGCCCGCGAATTGCCCCAGGCAGCGGTAATTCCGCTCGACTGGGGACAATTTGCCCGGCGCATCCCGGGGGCTTCCGGCTGGAGCACGCTGAAACATCTGCTTCCAGGCGAGGGTTTGAGCCCGCTGACAGCCAGTTCCGCTGAAGCTGCAGCCGAAAGGGTGAAAGCGGCAGCACCAGGCGAACGCATTGATCAGATCTGTTCCTATCTTCTTGAACGCATTGCCCAAACCCTGCGTGTCCCTGCCGCCAACCTTGATGAGTTTGGTGAACTCAGTGCGCTTGGCGTCGATTCACTCACCGCTGTGGAACTTCGAATCTGGGTGCAGGGTGATCTGGGTATCGAGCTTGCCGTCGAACAATTGTTCACCACGCCGAGCATTCGCGATCTCGCTGTCATGATCGATCAGCTGATTGGTGGTGAAACTTCGGCGCAGACCAATTCAGAGCATCACAGCGCCGTTGTGGATCTGCCGCGCTGGGTGGTCTGTCCGGCCCCTCGCCCGGACGCTCAGTTCCGACTGATTTGCTTTTCCTATGCCGGTGGTGGTGCGTCATCTTTCAAAGACTGGATCGATATTGCACCTGAACACATCGAGCTTTGTTTCGTGCAATTGCCGGGTCGCGAGGAAAGGCTGGGAGAGCCGTTGATGAGTGATATGTCGACCCTGGTCGACACTCTCACTCAGGAACTCATCGCCTATACTGATCGTCCCTTTGTATTTTTCGGCCACAGCATGGGTGCGATTATCGGCTACGAGGTTGCCTGTCGATTGCGCGCCCTGGGGGCGGCTCAACCCCGTCACCTGTTTGTCTCGGCCCGGGCGGCACCGCAGCTTGAGAAAAACAACGATCCGATGCGGCATCTCGACGACGACCTGTTCATCGAACGGTTGCATCAGACCTATGGTGCGGTACCTGAAGCGATTCGAAATAGCAAAGAATTACAGGCCATATTCCTGCCCATTCTCAGAGCTGATGTGGCACTGCTTGAAACTCACATTGATAGTTCTCCAGATCCGCTTGATTATCCGATTACCGCATTGGGTGGTGCCGATGATCCAGCTATTTCAACTGCAATGCTGGCGGGTTGGCAGGAACGCACAACCGGCACGTTTGCACAGCAAGAATTTCCGGGCGATCATTTCTTTATCAATGCCGGGCGCGAAGCGGTCATGGCCGCAATCGTTGATAGCTTATCCACTGATCAGTAATTTACGGGGAAAATCCTGATGAGCAACGAGAAAGTAATTATTGCCGGTGGTGGCATTGGTGGGCTGACGCTAGGGCTGACATTGCATCAAATCGGGGTTCCATTTGTGGTGCTTGAATCATCGCGTGAAATGCGTCCACTTGGTGTCGGAATTAACATTCAACCTAATGCCGTTCGCGAACTTTTTGATCTGGGTCTGACTTCTGACCTTCTCGATACCATCGGGGTATCCGCTCAGGAATGGGCTCTGGTTGGTCTGAATGGCAGGGAAGTCTACGCAGAACCGCGGGGTTTGCATTCCGGATACCATTGGCCGCAGTATGCCGTCCACAGAGGCCAGTTCCATATGCTGTTGTACAATACATTGGTGGAACGGTCCGGGCCAGGCTCTGTTTTGCTGGGCAGTCGAGTTGAGGGCTATGCCAAACAAGCTGATGGTGTTCGCGTAAAATTTCGCAAAAGCAATGGTTCGGTCGATGAAATTTCGGGCAGATTGCTGATCGCTGCCGATGGCATCCATTCCGCAGTGCGGGCGCAGATGCACCCCGGCCAGGCTCCCATTCACTGGGGCGGTGCAGTCATGTGGCGCGGCACAATTCGCGCCAAACCCCTGCGCACGCAATCTTCTTTCATCGGCCTTGGCACTCACCAACATCGAATGGTCATTTATCCAATATCCAAGATGGATGCTGACGGTACGGCGCTGATAAACTGGATTGCAGAAGTAACCAGGGACAACAGCGAAGGCTGGCCGGATGATTCCTGGTTTACAGAGGCGCCGATTGAGAGTTTCGTTCACCATTTCGAAGAGTTTCGCTACGACTGGCTCGACGTCCCGTCAATGCTGCGGCAGGCGAACTGCGCCTACATGAACCCGATGATCGACCGCGACCCGGTGCCGACTTGGGTAGATGGGCCGGTAGCCTTGATGGGAGATGCAGCCCACGCAATGTATCCCACCGGTTCGAACGGTGCCAGTCAGGCGATTGTTGATGCTCGTGTCATCGGCGCAGCCATGCTGGAACTCGGTGTGACACCTGACGCTCTCATTTCCTATGACGATCAGCTGTGTTCTAAAGTTTCTGAGCTTGTACTTCGTAATCGCTCGGCTGGGCCTTTTGGACTACTAAATATTCTGAACGAGAGGTGTGGCGGTATTTTTGAAGATATTGAAACCGTCATTCCACAACAGGAACGCAACGAATTTATGAGCAAGTATAAGGCTGCCGCGGGGTTTGCGATTGAGACCTTGAACAACGCCCCTCCTACCATCCCACCTGGGGCAAAGACTGGTTAACCGGTGCTGTCAGACCAATTCGAACTCGTCTCTGCAAGGACAGTAAGGC
>JBPCWM010000315.1:0-3188 GCA_051009515.1 Rhizobiaceae bacterium
GGTAAGGACCCTGCCCCCTGGACAGCCATTGTTGCCATCACGCGTGGTGGATTGGTGCCTGCAGCTATTATCGCCCGCGAATTGGGCATCCGCACCATCGAAACCGTCTGTATCGCCTCCTATCACGAATACAAGGACCAGGGTGAGCTTGAAGTGATCAAGGGAATAAACGCCGAAATGGTCAAACAGGACGGAGGCCGTGGTGTGCTGGTGATAGATGATCTCACCGATACGGGTGCAACGGCACGAAAGGTGCGCGAAATGCTGCCAAACGCCCATATTGCAACCGTATACGCCAAGCCAACTGGTGTTCCGATGGCAGACACGTTCGTAACGGAAGTCAGCCAGGACACATGGATTTATTTCCCATGGGACATGGAAATGTCCTATGTCGAACCAATTTCAGGTCTTAAAGACGGATAGAAGGATCAGACGATGAGCATTTCAAGATATGAGACCGGTGAACGTATGAGCCAGGCAGTGGTACATGGAAACACTGTTTATCTGGCCGGTCAGGTGGCCCAGTCTGCGCCCGGCGGCACTGTTACAGACCAAACCAAGGCTATTCTCGAGCAAATCGACTCTCTGCTGGCCAAAGCCGGAACAAGCAAGTCCAAGGCCCTGTCGGCTACCATATGGCTGTGCAGTATGGATGATTTTGCAGAAATGAATGCCGTTTGGGACGCGTGGGTGGCCAAGGGGAATGCTCCTTGCCGGGCCTGTGTTGAATCCCCACGACTGGCATCACCCGACTTTACGGTTGAAATCGGCCTCATAGCGGCGCGTTGAACCAGCATGGCTGCTTTCGATCTGATCGAGAATCTGCCATTTACGACCAAAAAGTTCGTTGGGGCCAAGGCCCGAATAGGCCTGGTTGTGTTGTCTTCAGACTATACGGTTGAGCACGAATTCCGACAGGTATTTACTCAACCGGGTATTGATCTGTTTCACGCCAGAATTGCGAATTCACCGGAAATTACGCCGCAAACACTGGCGGCCATGGGACCAACCATTTCTGAAACTGCAGGCCGCATTCTGCCGGGTGATACGCTGGATGTGCTTGCTTATGGGTGCACATCTGCATCTATGGTTTTGGGGCCGGCGCGGATTGGCGAGTTGCTCAATGATGCAAAGCCAGAGGCCAGGGTAACGAACCCAGTAACTGCAGCATTTGCGGCATTTGACGCGCTTGGTGCACGTAGAATTGCCGTTTTGACCCCCTATACCAGTGAAGTGAACGACATCGTCAGGGCCGGTTTGGAATCGGGAGGATATGAGGTCGTAGTTTTTGGCTCATTCAATGAACCGATGGATCCGGTCGTTGCCAATATCGATTCAAACTCGCTGAAATCTGCTATTCGAACCATCATAACAGACCGCGATGTCGACGCGGTTTTTGTATCCTGCACGTCTATTCGCATTATGCACGCGGTTGAAGAACTGGAAGCGGAAACAGGCCTGCCGATAACTTCAAGCAACCACGCAATGGCCTGGCATTGTTTGCGTTTGGCTGGTCATCGAGCGCCACTGGAAGGCAAGGGCCGGCTGTTCAGACTTTAAACCAGCCTTCCCTGCTCTTTGGCAGCCGCTACAAAGCTTGCAAAAAGCGGGTGCGGATCGAACGGTCTCGACTTCAGTTCAGGGTGATATTGCACACCGATGAACCAAGGATGCACATCACGCGGATATTCTATGGTTTCTGGCAACAATCCATCGGGACTCATGCCCGAAAACACCAGTCCCGCTTCTTCCAATACCGGCTTGTATTCGATGTTGACCTCGTAGCGGTGGCGGTGACGTTCGCTGACTTCGAGGCTGCCATAAATCTCGGCTATGTGTGTGCCTTCTTTCAGCGGATGCGGATAGGCCCCCAGCCGCATTGTACCGCCCATGTCACCAGCGGCTTCGCGCTTTTCCAGCTGGTTTCCGCGCAACCACTCAGTCATCAGGCCAACAACGTGGTTTTTTGAGGTGTTGTCCTCGTCCAGTTCGCTGGATGTAGCATCTTCGATACCGGCAAGATTTCTGGCCGCATCCAGTACCGCCATTTGCATCCCGTAACAAATACCGAAATAGGGAATCTTGTGTTCTCGTGCATAGGCTGCGGCTTTGATCTTGCCCTCAGCGCCCCGTTCTCCAAATCCTCCCGGCACCAATATCCCGTCGATCCCGGCCAGTTCATCCGATGGCGATGATGATTCAAACTGCTCGCTTTCAACCCAGTGAAGATTGACTTTCACACCATTAGCAATACCCCCATGGACCAAGGCTTCCATGAGACTTTTGTAAGCATCTTTCAAAACCGTATATTTGCCGACAATTGCAATCTTCACCGAACCTTCGGGATTATGAATCTTGTGGGATATGTCTTCCCAGACCTGCATTTGCGGCTTGGGAGCCGGGTCAATGCCAAATGCGTCCAGTACCTGCTGGTCCAGTCCTTCCTGATGATAGGCCATGGGCACATCATAGATCGAACTTGCATCAAGGGCCTGAATCACCGCCTCAGGTCGCACGTTGCAGAACAGAGCAAGTTTGCGCTGCTCTTCCACCGGGATTTCACGGTCTGCGCGCACCAGCAACACATCTGGCTGAATACCAATGGAGCGCAACTCCTTGACCGAATGTTGGGTCGGTTTGGTCTTCAATTCGCCGGCCGCTGCGATGTAAGGCATGTAGGACAGGTGCAGGTAAATACAGCCACCGCGCGGCAGGTCGTTACCGAGTTGGCGAATGCTTTCAAAAAACGGCAAGCCTTCAATATCGCCAACGGTTCCGCCGATTTCTACCAGTACAAAGTCATAACCATCATTGCCGTCGAGCACGAAATTCTTGATTTCGTTGGTGACATGGGGAATCACCTGAACCGTGGCACCGAGATAATCTCCACGCCGTTCCTTTGTGATAATGTCCTGATAAATGCGACCGGTTGTTATGTTATCCGACTGATTGGCCGGACGTCCCGTAAAGCGTTCATAATGACCAAGATCAAGATCGGTTTCAGCCCCGTCATCTGTTACGAAGCATTCGCCGTGCTGATACGGTGACATTGTGCCCGGATCGACATTCAAATAGGGATCGAGTTTGCGCAGACGGACCTTGTAGCCCCGCGCCTGTAAGAGTGCACCCAGTGCTGCGGAAGCCAAGCCTTTTCCGAGGGAAGAAACCACGCCGCCAGTGATGAAAAC
>JBPCWM010000316.1:0-2812 GCA_051009515.1 Rhizobiaceae bacterium
CTTGGTTGGTGGAAACCATCAGGGCCAGCGGCCATGTGTGTCGCGTCAACAGGCCGAACACAAGACTGCTTCTGACAAAAACCAATCACAAAATAGGACTTGCAAAAAGGGAGCCATCCACACAGGACAAAGCTGCCTTTGAAATCTAACTCACTTGTCTAAATTGCGACTTTGGATGATCGGGCAATCTCCGATATGAGCTGCGATTGCGCCAGTAGTTGATCACGGCATTATAGTCTACCGTTCACGCAGGCGCGACGCCCGGATGGGTGCCCGTAATTTCCCACAAGCCCTATTGGTTTGGTTTGTAATCGGTTCCATATTCTTTATTGGCGCGATCATAAATACCCGAAATGATATCTTTCACATCCAGGTTCTCTTTTGTAATCCAGTCCGAAACGTACTTTGTCGTTGACCGGTCTACGGGCGGAGGAGCCTTCGGAGCTGGTGGTGGCCAAGAGCTTTCATTATAGGCAATTGGCCGAGTCGTGATATTTTCCTTTGTAACGTTCCAGACAAGATAGTCCTCGGCCAGGGTGAGCGGGCCGTCATAGGTTGACCGTATGCCCTCGAGGACTTTCGGGCCGGTGTCGGGATCGTTGAAGAAATGATATGCCACAGCCATACGTGGCTTGATCAAACTCATCACCTTGCCAAACGCCGGTGGAGGCGTGTGTATTTGGGTTCCCACTTCTAGTGCCGTTGAAACCGAAAAGCCGAATTTTGTCGCCAAATCGGGCACGACTATGAAAGCTTCGTGAATCGCCAGGTCGGCGTCTTTGGCATATTTGACATACCATTTGTTGGGATAGGTATCTCCGCCGAATACAAATTTCAGGTCATTCCAATAAAGAGCGTAGCTCACCGGTCCATCGATCACGTGGTTGGCAGGCCATGACCTAATAGTTACTCCATTCTCTTGATAAACGACCTTGTTCTCGGCCTTGAAATCAAACTCGTGGACGACGACCTCGCCGCCCTTTGCCGGGAGACGTCCGGCGCGGCCTTCGACATCCCAAGTAAGAGCTTTGCGCATATGGTCAATTGCATATTTTGTACCTGTTTCAGCCCGGGCGCCGCTTGGTCCATAAACATGCAGTGGTCCCTGACGCCCGGCGACCCATCCGCCGATGAAATAGGCAGGAAAATCTCCAAAATGATCCGTATGAAGATGGCTGAGAAAAATCTTATTCAGGTAGTCGTAAGGAATGTTCAAGCTGGCAATTCTGGCAGCAGATCCAGTACCGGCATCAAACAAAAACTTGTCTCCATTGCCCAATTCGACGAGAAAGCATGTCGCTGCTTGCGATTCCCGCGCAGTCGGCATACCTGTACCACAAGAAATGATCCGCATTTCGTCGGGAGCGAGGACCTCCGTTGCGGGAAAATAAATATTCGGATCTTTCAGCTTGCCGGTGGGAGTGATTTTGGAATTTTTTTCGTCAGCAGCAATTGCTGGTCTGGTAAGATCAAATGCCGCTCCGGTTTCACCGTTGCTAAAACCCCACCAATAACCGCCAGCGGCGACCAGGCCCAGCGCACCAACAAACGCCAATCCTGACATTTTCGACATAATCATCCCTCTCAACAATAATTCTCAGTCCGTGCCTCAAACAGGATAGGTCATCTTAGAACTATAGACTAATCTATGGTATGTGAATATTGCGCAGTTCAGTGTTTTAGGTCAATAGGGGGTCGATGGTTAAAAAATTACAGCGGAAATTATCCAGGGAAGATTGGGTGCGTGGCGCTTTGGATTTGCTCGAGGAAAATGGAATATCCGGCGTGAAAATTACCGTTATTGCGAAACGCCTCGGAGCGACAAGCGGCAGCTTCTACTGGCATTTCGGGAACCTGCGTGACTTGCATGACAGCATTCTTGATTATTGGGAACGGACCCTGACAGACGACATCATTGCCCTGGCGAAGTCCCAAATTATTGCCCCAGAAGAACGAATTCATGACCTGATGGAACGGGTAATTGAAAATGACGCAGCTCTCCACGACCACGCCTTATCTGTTTGGGCTCGAAGCGATCCAGTGGTACGAGGCATTTTCAACCGAACTATTCAGAAGAGATTTGAGAATGCTAGCTGGATGTTCGAACAAGCAGGATTCTCAAAAGCCCAGGCAAGCGTTCGGGGACGGTTGATGGTGGCCTACTTGATGGGGGAGTCGTCGCACAACCTGAAATTGAACCCTAGTTGGCGAACGATTATCCGCAAGGAATATGAGGTTCTAATTGGTTGGACCATGTGAGTAGCCCAACCTATACGAGTTGTTGGAGGTCGATCTTGAAGGGCAAATGAAAGTCTGCAGTGGGGCAACTGCTGAACACCGTTCACTTGATAGCGTCCTGATTGCAACAAGTTCTGACCGGTCAAAAAGGGCTCAATCCAGACCTTCGCCTATCTCCAATCCATACCTGGTCCAACGGCAGTTATGCGGATGGTGTGGATGGCTCCTGCACCATCGGCGAGGTAATGCGCCATATTGCAGTTGTTACAAATTGCTTGAGAGGAGCCACCCAAATGCACGTTACAACAATCGGCCTAGATTTGGCCAAGAACGTTTTTCAGATCCACGGTATATGCGAAGACGGTGAAGTTGCCTTCAACCGAGCTTTGAGACGGGCACAGGTCCTGACCTTCTTTGAAGGCCTGGAACCATGCCTGGTCGGCATTGAAGCGTGTGGGACCAGTCACCATTGGGCCCGTGAGATCTCCAGGTTGGGGCATAAAGTCAAACTAATCCCGCCAGTATATGTGAAGCCTTATGTCAAACGAGGTAAATCAGATGCGGTTGACGCCGC
>JBPCWM010000317.1:0-7945 GCA_051009515.1 Rhizobiaceae bacterium
GCGCAATATTCAGAGAATGAAACCAGTTGCACTGCAATTTGACGGATCACAGCGCGCTCAAGTTCCCAAAACAAGGCGATATTGGGGCCTGGTTCGGGCCAACTATGTTTCCGCTCTCCCCAAAAACATCATAAATCGGTTTTGCCAATAAATATATTTGACCTGATTCATTGGGAAATTAGACCGAACACATTATTATGCAGCAAAATTTCTTACTGGACGGGTGTGTGGCACTTGCGCGATGGTATGATGAGACGCGCCAATCATAAGGAGTAATCGAAAATGCGTAAAATCCAGTTTGGATTTGTACTTATATTGATATCCTTGATGAATCCCTCAAACGCGATAGCCGGAGAGGGGGCGTTCTCCAATTACTTTCCGGGTGCTTATGGCAGTCTGCTGCCCGGTGTTGCCCCTAACCCCGGGACGGTTTTTGCCAATGTAAATCTATTCTACCAGGGCAAGGCAAGCAGAGCGGTCAAGGATGGTGCCATCCAGGCTTCAATGGAAAGCAAAGCAGCCTATTCGCTGTTCCAGGGACTGCATATTTGGGACACGCCTGAACTGAACGGACGAGTGGCCGTGGGTGGATATATTCCTGTAGGCTATGCTTCCTACAATTCAGCCATTGGTGCGCTGTCGCGTTCCACCGATGACTTCGCTCTGGGTGATATCGGTTTGATTCCTGCCTCATATTTCTGGTCTTCCGGAAATTTCCATACGAACATGTATTCCATGATCATTGCACCGACCGGAAAATACAGCTCCAACAGTACCGTGAATATCGGAAGAAATTATTGGAGTGCCGACTTCGTTGCTGCACTGACCTGGTTTGATCCGGAGCAAGGAACAGAAGTCTCAATCGTACCTGGTATCATGTTCAATTCGGAAAACCCGTCGACGAACTATCGAACTGGCACTGAATTCCACATGGATTTCATGATCAATCAGTTTGTGTCGGAAGATCTTGCATTGGGACTTCATGGATATGTGCTCCACCAGCTAACCGGGGACTCTGGTGCGGGAGCCTTATTGGGTGACTTCAGAGGTGAAGCCGTCGGTATCGGACCGGCAATTTCGTGGATTCCCAAATCAGGCGGTGGGAACGTTGCATTTTCCGCAAGTTGGGTGCGCGATATCCATTCAAGAAAGCGATTGTCGGGGGACTACGCAACGTTATCGTTTAGTGTCCAATTTTAGTGCCACTGAACTTGGGTGCCCATGGTTTGGGCACCTACTCATCACAGGGAGGTCAAGATGAAGTCCATTCTAGCCAGTGTAATTTTTGCATGTTCTTTGACTATCGGTTTGAGCCAGGCAGCAGCAGAATCCAAGCCCAATATATTGTTGATATTCCTCGATAATTTTGGCTGGGGCGAGCCCGGTTTCAATGGTGGGGGTATTATTCGTGGTGCGGCGACACCGGAGCTCGACAAACTCTCTGCTGAAGGATTGCGGCTGACCAATTTCAATGTGGAAGTCCAGTGCACTCCGTCTCGCTCTGCAATCATGACAGGGCGTTATGCGGTCCGCAGCGGAAACGGAACCGTCCCTCTAGGTGAAGGTGTCTACGGTCTTGTGCAATGGGAAGTGACCATGGCGGAGATGCTGGCAGACGCTGGCTATGCGACAGGCATGTATGGCAAATGGCATTTGGGCCGAACGGAAGGACGGTTTCCCACAGACCAGGGATTTGATGAGTGGTACGGTGTTCCCAATTCCACTGATGAGTCCGTTTATTCCTCTCTTGATGACTTCAACAGAAGCGGGTTGTCCGAAACCTATGTAATGGACGGAAAGAAGGGTAGCATTCCTGAAAAAGTGCGGCCTTATCGATTGGATTATCGTCCGTTGATCGATCGTGATCTGACAGGTAGGGCAATAGATTTCATGAAGCGCAATGCAAAAGACGAAAAACCGTTTTTTGTATATCTACCTTATACGGCGACCCACTTTCCAACCATGCCGCATCCGGACTTCAGGAGAAAATCAGGCAAGGGACCATGGGGCGATTTGCTGATGCAAATCGATAGTTATGTTGGTGAAT
Source organism: Rhizobiaceae bacterium (assembly GCA_051009515.1). Classification (GTDB taxonomy): domain Bacteria; phylum Pseudomonadota; class Alphaproteobacteria; order Rhizobiales; family Rhizobiaceae; genus Pseudahrensia. Next base: position 2,048 of record JBPCWM010000317.1, read on the forward strand.
TGGTGGGCACTGTTGATGAATTGGGAATAGCCGACAACACCATCGTCATATTTACCGCCGACAATGGTCCGGAGGCGCTTGGAACCGGCGAAACTTCTTTGACTGTCGAAACGGCAATGCATGGATCTGCTGGTCCGTGGCGTTCAAGCCTGTTTACCGGATACGAAGGGGCGCTTCGGGTACCGTTTGTCGTTCGTTGGCCGAACAAAATTGCCCCTGGGCGTGTGAATGATGAGATTGTCCACGAGATGGACTTGTTCCCGACACTGGCAAAAATAGCAGATGGTGAAGTGCCCGCAGACCGCGTCATTGATGGGCTGGATATGTCGGAGTTTCTTGTAGGCGAGAAAGAGAAATCCGGGCGGGATGGATTCGTAGTATACATGGGTAACGACATTTTCGGTGTGAAGTGGAGAGACTGGAAACTACATTTCAAGGAACAATCTGGCTGGAACGGTGTGTTGCGCGAATATACGATGCCACGCGTATACAATCTGATTAATGACCCGCATGAACGAGACAATGTCCTGTTCCCGCATACATGGGTTCCCAAAGCAGCATTGCCGCAATTGGAAGAGCATGTGGTTTCCCTGAAGAAGTTTCCACCAGTTCCAACCGGTGCTCTCGATCCTTATCAACCAGCAAAAACTGAGTAGATTTGCAGGAAGGGTCGGCTCCGGCCCGAACCGTTCTGACGAGCCGGAGTCATGCTCATCATTTCGCAAGGCAAAATCTGTAATCTTTAGGATTTTGAACAAAGCGAGATTGCTGATTGCCCATGTCAGTTAGCGACTTCGTATCGCGTTGTTTGACATGTTGGTTGGGTTTGCGGGTTTTCGCGGACCGCGACTTCGATTAGAGCTAGTGGAAACAACTCTGAACCACTGGAAGCGGCTCCATGCTCAATGCAGCGACCGAAATCATTTTGCACAATTACCCCCAATCGCCTGTCGCTGAAAAAGTGCGCGTGGTACTCGGGATCAAGCAAGCCATCTGGCGTGATGTAGAGATTCCACGCCTGCCACCAAAACCTATGCTCACAGCGTTAACGGGTGGATACAGACGGACTCCGGTTATGCAAATAGGTGCAGATATTTTTTGTGACAGCCAGTGCATCCTGCTTGAATTGGAGCATCGCTATCCTACACCCACTTTGATGCCCACAACGGACGTTGGCCTGATGTGGTGTTTGAGCCGTTGGACCGACGGCCCGCTATTTGATCTCGCGGTAAAGCTTGTCCTGGGGGCAGCCGGTGAAAATCTGCCGGCAGACTTTGCTGAAGACCGTGGACGTCTTTATCTTGGCGAGAACTGGGCGGAGGGCTTAAAAACGGCGAACAGTCAATTGCCTCATCTGGTTGCGCAGATGCGCGCGCCATTGTCCTGGTTGGACACAATGTTGGCAGATGAGCGTCGCTTCCTGCTCGGCGCTGCTCCAGGAGCGATAGATGCACAGATATATCACGTAATCTGGTTTGTTCGTGGTCGCTGGGATGGTGGTCCGGCGATGTTGTCGGAGTTCAGCAACCTGGCACGTTGGGAGAAGAATGTGCGCGATTTGGGTCACGGTTCATCGAGCAGTATGGGGCCACAGGATGCAATTGTTCGTGCAAGAGATTTGACACCCGTCACCGCGCATGGATTGATGGACAACGACCCACAGGGGTTGAAGATTGGTATGCCTGTGACCGTCAGTCCGGATGTGGACGGTGGTGAACAACCAGTCGAGGGAAAAGTAGTTTTCGCCGACGCAGAAACCATCGCAGTGGAACGCGCTGATGACGATTTGGGTAATCTTTGCATTCACTTTCCACGTGCGGGATATCGAATTTCGCTACATTAATCAGCACACTTAGGCTGGCCGCACCGAATGCTCATGCAATTGTGAACATTATGCTGGAAGATTGATATCAAAAACAGCTTTTCATGATGTAGCTTTTTCTAGCGCAAGCGTTTCTGTTGCTATCCAACAGATGAAAAATACCATCGGATTATGAGAAAGCCTGGCTCGTTGATAATGGCTGCTAAAACTTTTCCCAATAACGTAGTCGTTACATCTATGGCTGTGCTTGTGGCATTCTGGGTTGGCTTTGTGGAGGCACAGGAAGCACCCACATTGCCACCCTATGTTGTGGCAGAATTTGGCCAACCTCCTGAAGTGCCAAAAGGTGATTTGTCGCTTGCACTACAGTTCGCGATCAGGGTCGCCTTCGTCGACAGTATGGTTCAGCGGGGATGGGGAAAAAATCAAACTGCTGCGCTTGAAAAAATAGCCGAGTCGAAAGATCCACGACTGGTCTGGATAATCAGCGATCTGATGCGATTTGCCTCGGGTGAAGACTTAAACAGTGAGCTCTCCAAAGCTGCGGCGACTTTGCTCCGCAAGGATCTGCCTGATCAAAATCAATGGGGTGTCATCACGGACCATCTCATCGCCTGGGATATTCCGGCACCACCAAACTATCTGAAGGTCAAGAAGGCGATCTTTACCAGTATTGTGCCCGGCTGGGACAGAATTTTTGCTGAAGGTGATATAGATTGGCGGCTCGTCTCATGGGGTGGCGTACTGATTGATGACCGTGCCTACGACAAGACCGATGATGGTTGCAATTGCATTCCAGCTGCAGACAACCCACCTGTCAGTACTGCAGATGATGCAACCTGGCTCAAGGACGAAGATATTGTCTTTGGGATCGGGGTAAATGGAGAATACCGGGCGTATCCCCGGCGTATCATGGAAGTGCGTGAAATGGTCAACGACACGCTGGGTGGTCGCGACCTGGGAATTCCGTATTGTACATTGTGCGGTTCAGCGCAGGCCTATTTTACAGACCAGCTCCCTGCAGGTGTTAAGCGACCTGTATTGCGCACTTCCGGGCTTCTTATTCGGTCCAACAAGGTCATGTACGACGTCAATACCTATTCGGTGTTTGATACGTTTCTGGGCAAGGCTGTAACAGGACCACTTGCTGAAAAGGGTCTGCAGTTAAGACAGGCCAGTGTTGTCACAACAGACTGGGGCACATGGAAACGGACCCATCCGGATACAACAGTATTGATAGAAGCCCTGGCGCTGGGCCGCGATTTTGATTTTCGAAATACGCGAGATGCCGATGGACCGATATTTCCGGTTGGCGATGTCGACCCCAGATTGCCGGTTCATGAGGACATTGTTGGCGTGATCACTGAAGCCGGAAACCCTGTGGCGTTTCAGCGAAGCAAGGCAGTCGCCGCATTGAAAAAAGGGCAGCAGGTTGGATATGAAAACGTCCAGTTGGAGCTTGATGCCGGTGGTATCAAAGCCATAGGCAAAGATGGTTCCGATCTGGGTAGTCACCAGGCATTCTGGTTTGCATGGTCCCAGTTTCATCCAGATACAGTTTTGTGGCCCGAATAATTGCTGGCTTTTTCCTGTGTGGATAGCGCTATCCCAAGCCCTGTTTTCTTATTGAAGCCATTCAGTCTTGCTGTTTGGAAATGAAGTCTGCCGTTTGAGTAACGAAGGCGTGCATTTCGGGAGCCAGAACGGTGAGACATCGGAACATGTCCAGGTTGCTCAATTCTGTAGCATGGCGATACAAGGCCATGGCAAACATCATGGAATGGTTCATGTCTTCGCTTTCAGATTCTGTGCCGAATGAGCGAAACGAGGCCACCAGAAGTTCTATATATTCGGCTGACCTGTTCTTGATCAATTCAGGCAGTTGACCATCCAGGAATCCAAAATGTTCGTTTATGCGGTCCAGTGATATGCCGTTTGAAGAAGCATTGCTTGGGGTTTCCTTGTTCTGATTCAGCAGGAAATAAAAGACGCAGAAGACGAACGCGGAAATCTCGAGAATTGAGGGATCACAATCGAATTCCGACTTGAACAGAAAAGCAAACTTTTCGATATTGTCGATCGCATAGGATTCTGACGTGATGGTTCCCTCTTCGGAACTATAGCCAAAGGCTCTGTCGATAATCATCCGGATCTTGGAAGCGGCGTATTTTTCTTCGTCCGATATATTGCCTTCAAGTTCAAATGAACTTCCGGAAGAATTTGCAATCAGATAACAAAGAACCAGAAAGTCGTTGCGCACGGCAGTCTGTCCATCCGGGCCGATCAGACGAACCAACTCAAAAAGGTTGCTTTCAATGGCCTCGAACACATCTGTGCGGTGGCGCGTATTCTCATTGAGTTTCAATGAGCCGATATCGGCCGCGGACTTTCTTGCGTCATTGTTCTTAAAGTACAAAAGCAGCAATTCACTTCTGAACACCCGCGTTGCGGTTGAGAACCGGAACAGATCCATGAACGCTTCAACTTCGTTTTGATCAACATCATTGTCTGCGTTGGCTATCGCAAAAACCACCAATGGAACGATCTGATCCATTATGCGATTGGCACCGCTATCCACCCGTTGCAGGAGCGAGGACATATTGTCCGACTGCAGTCTGAATGCGGCTTGAACCGCCGCTGGGTCGATCTCACTGACTTCTGTCGAAACAGAACCCATAGTTGTCAATTGCCTGTCTGTCATGGAAGCGGTTCCAGATTGCCACGATTCTTCTGGGTACAAGTTTATTTGCAATTTTCCGGTTTTAACAGTGAATTCATGGAAGATTTCGAATTTGAGCCACATCAATGCCTGAAGCCGAGTTGGATGGTGCAGTTCAGTTTTCGGTATCACCAACCAGATTTGGCCCATAGGCTTGTATTCAACCTGCAGAACAGGAAATGAAGTGAATGGAAATGTCGCTGGACCAAAGGCTGCAGATTGATGTGGAGCTGAGCTATCGGTTACGAGAGCCGTGCCCGCTTCTGTTGCAAATCGAACCGGCCAACACACACGGTCAGAAGGTTCTGATAAGCAATTTGAATTTTCGACTAGGCAGAAAGATGTCGCGGGTTGCGGCTGAAGATGAAATCGGTCACCGCACATGGGTTTTTGTCGATCAGATGTTTGAAATCGGGTGTAGGTTTGATGTGGTGATAATCCGCAAGGCGCCGGTATGGGAAGCGCTGTCTCAAACCCCGCTCAATGACTTGCCAGCACCTGTGGTCAAATATCTTCTGGCTTCACGATATTGCCCGTTGCAGGATATTGATGAGCTGATAACCGATCTGGGAGCCGATGGCCCCGTGGGCGAATTTATCCAGGCGGCATCGAATTGGGTTCGTTATGCATTGACCTACAGGCCCGGTTCGAGCGACGGGAACACGACTTCTCAGGACGCGATGCGGAACCGATGTGGCGTGTGTCGCGACTATGCCCATGTCATGATTGCCCTGTGTCGGGCTGCGATGATCCCGGCCCGCTATGTGAGCTTGTATTCACCCGATGTTGCTCCAATGGATTTCCATGCCGCCGTACAGGTTTATCTGGATCAGCAATGGCATTTTATTGATCCTACAGGCATGGCGTCGCCAGAGCGTTCAGCGATTATTGGAGTTGGTCGTGATGCCAATGATGTCGCGTTTCTCACCAGTTTTGCCGAAGCGGAATTTATCCACCAGCTTGTTGGTGTGGAAGTTCACCCGTGAGAGCAATGTCGTCTTGTGCCTCTGTTCAGATTGGCTATGGTTGAAGAATGGGTGAAACAGAACAGCACTTTAACGAGATGACGGGAGCGGGAGATGCAGTTCGCGATCCCTATTCCGAATACGAAAAATGGTTTGCCGGTCAGGACCCTACTCGGCTGACCAAGAAGTCGAGAGAGGCGGAAGCGTTTTTTCGTCGAACCGGTATCACATTCAATGTTTATGGACAGGCTGCCGCTCAGGAGCGATTGATTCCATTTGATCTGGTGCCTCGTATTTTGTCGAACCGAGAATGGACCAGATTGTCCCGCGGCATTGAACAGCGCGTAAGGGCCATCAATGCCTTTCTTCACGACATCTATCATCGTCAGGAA
>JBPCWM010000318.1:0-10575 GCA_051009515.1 Rhizobiaceae bacterium
CGTCCAACCATCACATCACCTCCTGAATTCCAATTCAATCAATGATACGAATTACAGTTCCGGGTGACTAGAGGATGTGCAGGCCGGCATGCAGGGCGAAGTCTATATCAAAACCGGATCCAGGACATTCATGACCTATCTGGCCAAACCGATGATTGACAGTTTCCGACGGGCGTTCCGCGAACAATAGAAGGGATTATTCAAACGGCAGTTACGGCCGCCAATCAATAGAAAGTTAATTGGCGGACACAGTGTGTCCGCCTTGTTGCGTGCCCCGCTTTCTGGGGATCGAGTAGTGAGTTTGAGTGTGAGTATTGCAAACAAGAGGGGCAATCGCGCTGTAACGCGATCGGCTGGATGCCGGTCAGCGATATCGCCTGCCTGTCGTTTGACCTTGGCACCACTCACCGCCTTTATGGCGACCGGATTAGTGATGATAATGGCCGCCAATACGGCTTTTTCTCAACGGGCGAGCACTGTGAGTGCACTGCGCGGCTCGTCAAATGCCTATTCGGGAACAAGCACCACACCCTTGCGCGGTTCTGCCAGCCATGATGCGCAGATCAATGCGAAGTCTCAGCCCGAACCGGAAGTCCTGGTTTACGAGGAAGTAGCCCCTTCTCCCTATGATGATCCCTATAATTCCGGCTCCGTAAGTGAAGATGTGGGGCTTGCACTTCGCACGTTGCGCAAGGATTTCATTCCAACCATATTCTTCAATGGACCAGGCCGTGCTGTGGCTGATCGCAAAGCCCAATATCCCGTTCCTGATCGTCCGTCCCTGCGTCATTCTCTGCTGCACGTTGCCAATGTCTATGATGGGTTGCGTGGGTCTGAAGCCAGCGTGGGAGATACCGTGGCGCTGGCCTTGCGGGGAAGCTATTCCACGCGCGCCCAGATCCAGCGAGCAGAAGCGGATCGAGCAAGAGTGGACGGGGCCTTGGCCAGTTTTCTGCCGAAGATCAGCGGAACTGTAACGGCCGGGTACGCCTCGGGTGCAACGTCCGGTGATTTTTCCTATGATCTTGGGCAGGTTGGTGTGGGCTTTGAACTGTCCATGCCTATTTTCAGCAGCGGTGTAAATCTCAATACCTACAAGCAGGCCAAACACCTCAGCCTGGCTTCAGATCTCAATCTGCTTGCCGAAGAATATCGCGTCTCGCTGGAAGCTATCGCCTCACATATCAATTTGCGCCTGAACCGTCGCGTTGAGAACACGCTGCAATCCAATGTCTCTGCAATGAAGCGAATTGCTCATATTGCAGAACGGCTCTACGAGGCAGGCGATGCCAGCCGCACCGATATCGCCATTGCTCAGGCCAATGTGGAAAGTGCTCGTTCCGAAGTCGATCTGGCCCAAAAGATCCGTGAGGAAACGCTAACCGACTATGAAAGCCTGACCGACACTCAGGCTCCGGGCAAATTGCTGGCACCTGCCTATGCGAAGTTTGTGCCTGAGGATGTAGAGGTCGCGGTTGCCATGGCCATCAACAACAATCCAGCGCTGGTATCATCGCTGCATACTGCCATCGCCAGCGGATTTGCAGCCAAGGCAGAGCGCGGAAGATTCGGGCCCAAGGTAGACCTGTACAGCTCCTACAATGAGCCTGTTTATCAGGCTTCAAATTCCGAGTCATTTGCCAACTGGAATTTCGGTGTTCGGTTAAGGGTTCCCCTGCTCGATGCCAGTCTTGTGCCGAGTGTCAATGAAGCGCGCCACGAGGCGTTGGAAGCGCAGTTCCGGGCTCTGGACCAATCGCGCATTGTCGAACGTCAGGTGCGTAGACAATGGAGCGCCTATAAGTCAGCGCAACGCCGGGTAGGAATTGTTGCCCGTCAGGTCAGAGCCGTCGCTACACCTGTGGACGGTGCGCGCCGAGAATATGAGGCCGGGTTCCGCTCTATCTCCGATGTGCTGAACAATCAGGTCAAGCTGGCGAGGGCTCGAATCACTCTGGAAACTGCCAAACATGAGCAGATGCTGGCTGCCTACGAACTCGCCTTTACAACCGGTCATCCACGCATCCGTCATCTTGCGAAGGGCAGGGGGGACCACTAGATACTAACAGCCAGGCCGGGCAGTAGTGGCTTTGCTCGTTAAACAGCGAGCAGCCAGAGTGGTATTGTGACTATGGATCCCAGCAAGGCAATGACAATGGCGCTGCTCGCGAGGCCCTGGGCAATTTTGAAATAAGACGCAATCAGATACGCATTAACGCCTGTTGGACAAGCCGCAGCTAAAATGGCGACCTTGAGCCAGAGCGGTGGCAGCGGCAGAAGGGTTGTGGCCACAACATAGACGATGGCGGGCATGGCGAACAAATTAAGCGCTGCCAATCCGGTCGCTGCCAGCAGATTTCCGCGAATTTCGTATTTGATCAGGGACATGCCTAGTGACGTTAATGCCAGTGGACCTGTGGTCGCCGCCAACAGGTCCAGCACCTGTTCAGGTGCCCCGCCGAGACCCAACCCGGTCATGCGCCAGCCAATTCCGATAAAGATCCCGATGACAATGGGGTTGGCGGCCAGATTGAGTACAAGGTTTTTGGCAACGATCACGGCGTCAAGCTGACCTTCCTCTACCCCATCCTTGCGTACTGCATACTCCATCAGAAAGGTCGATAAAGTCATCATCACCGGCAGGTGCACGGCCATTAAGAACAACAAGATCTGCAAACCGTCAGTGCCATAGGCGCGGTCGACCAGCGGAATTCCAAGAAGTACAAGGTTTGAATAGGCGGCGGCAATTCCGCCGATGATCGATGCGCGACTGCCGCGCCGAAATACAAGCCTGATAAAGAGAGCCGCCACAAACCAGGTCACAAGAACGGCAGCAAAATAAACCAGGACGAATATCCATGGATTGGCCTCGGAAAACTCCGCCGTAGCGATGGATTTCATGAGCAAGACTGGTGCTGCGACCTTGAACACGAAATCCGCCAGACCATCACCAACTGATTCCCCGAGATAGGCAGTTCTTGCCAGAATATAACCAAACCCAATCAGGCAAAAGGCAGGCAGAACAATGTCGATGATGGACTCCATATAGAGGCCTTATCGGCACTTTGACCGTTCTACAATGTCTGATGCTCTAAATTGCTCGACATCGCGCGGCGCTGCTGTCAAAGAGAGCAGATGTTGGCCCGTATCGCTCCCGTCGTGTTTGTCTGTTTGTGGGCGACCGGATTCGTTGGTGCCCGAATGGGAATGCCTTATTCGGAACCTGGCACGTTCCTGTCACTGCGCTTTGCTCTGGCTTTTGTGCTGTTGACCTTAATTGCCTTTGTGGCAAATGCGGCCTGGCCGGGCATCAAAATCGCGCTCAAATCCGTTGGCATAGGCTTACTAATTCACGGTATTTATCTCGGTACAGTATTCTGGGTGATCAAACAGGGAATGCCTGCGGGGGTTTCGGCAGTGATCGTCGGGATGCAACCACTGACCGTAGCGCTTTTGGCTGGATGGTGGCTTGGAGAAAAAATTTCGCTGCGCCATTGGGCCGGAGTGGGTCTCGGCATGGCAGGCGTTAGCATGGTCCTGTATCCGGGACTGAATTTTGAAGACAGCGGCGTGACATCACTAACCATTGGAGTAGCACTATTCGGCATGTTGTGTGTGAGTTTGGGCACGATTATCCAAAAGTCACTGGGTTCAAGTGTCGATTTGCGAACAGGAACGGCACTGCAATATCTCGGAGCATTTATCCCGGTATTCATATTGGCGCTTGTTTCTGAAACCGGGACAATTGACTGGACCGGTGAGATGGTGCTGGCCATGGTCTGGTCGGTCCTCGTCATGTCCCTGGTAGCCATATTCCTTTTGATGTGGCTGATTCGCGAGGGATCAGTGGCAAAGGTTTCCTCCCTTTTCTTCCTTGTCCCTGCTGTTGCTGCGCTGATGAGTTATTTCCTTTTTGGGGAAGCACTGAACATGACCCAGTTGGCAGGAATGATCGTATGTGGGGTTGCTGTGGCCTTGGCTATGTCCAATCCCAAGTCAGCGAAAGAGTTACAGCCCGGATAGCTTGCTACCCCACTGTCAGACAATCTGTCGCTGGTCTGCAACGGAAATTTGTTTGGCACAGAGCGGAACTGTGTTTAAACACTGGCAGAAAACTTGTGGAAGCGTGACCATGGAAATTATTGTTCTCATTGCCTGTTTTGCAGTGGCCCTCATCCTGATCAGGGGATTATGGAACATGTTGCAAAACGGTCCCGGAAACACGTCACAAAAATTGATGCGCATGCGTGTGATGGCGCAGGCGGTGACTGTCATACTTATTGTAATCGCGGTCTATGTATCGCGCAGTTAAGCGGAGAGACCCATGGTGGTCCTAAACAAGATTTACACGAAAACCGGCGACGACGGCACCACCGGTTTGGGCACCGGAGAACGGCGACTGAAATTCGATCTTCGTGTTGAGTGCTACGGAACGGTTGATGAAACGAATGCAGCCCTTGGCGTGGCGCGCCTCCATACAGGTGGTATGCCTGATCTCGACGCCATGCTGTTGCGCATTCAAAATGACCTGTTTGACCTTGGGGCCGATCTGGCAACCCCGGAAGGGGATGAAAAGCCGGATTATGAGCCATTGCGATTGATCGAGTCCCAGGTTGAACGTATCGAGGGTGATATTGACAGGTTGAATGCTGATCTGGCCCCTTTGCGATCTTTCATACTTCCCGGTGGCTCCCCCGCAGCTGCAGCGTCGCATGTGGCCCGCACTGTTGCACGGCGAGCCGAGCGACTGATTGTGCATTTAGGAGAAACGCCGGGCGAACACGTTAATCCATCTGGCTTGCGCTATTTGAACCGCGTTTCTGACTTTCTGTTTGTCGCCGCACGCCATGTGAATAATGGTGGTGAAGATGATATACTGTGGGTGCCGGGCGAAAACAGGTGATCAAGACAGGTCACCCGACCTGAGCGAAGTTGAAAAGGGAAGCTCGTGTTTATACCGCTGCATGACGGCAAACCGGTCAAGTATATCGATTGGCAATGGGTGACCGGGCTGATCATTGCAGCAAATTTTGCTATTTTCTTTTATATCACATTGATGGCCGCGAATGCCGAAGACGGTATCGGTTTTGCCGCTCTGGCGTTTGGCCATGTGCCCTCGGTTTACAACGATATTCGAACCCTGCCGATCGAGTTCCAGATTATACCGGACCCCGCTTATGCGGTCACAGCATTGACCAGCGCGTTCCTGCACGCCGATATTTGGCATTTGGGGGGCAACATGTTGTTCATTTGGGTATTTGGGGACAATGTTGAGGATGCACTCGGCCATATAAAACACCTCATTTTTTATCTCGCCTGTGCGTTTGCGGCTGCGTGGTTCCACGCTTTCGTCTACCCCGATTCGGATGCGCCCCTGATTGGTGCGTCCGGAGCCGCTGCCGGTATTGTTGGCGCATATCTCATGCTGCATCCCAAGATGAAAGTGTGGCTGTTGTTCATGGGCCGCATACCGCTTCGCATTTCTGCCTTTTGGGCCCTGGGTGGCTGGGTAGGTTTCCAGATCTACATGTTCATTGTTGGTTCAGACGATCAGGTAAGCTGGGCGGCCCATGTCGGCGGTATTGCAGCAGGTGTTGCGCTGGTTGGTTTGATGAAAAGACGCCAGGTGCCGCTTTTTGATCGCGAGATCGTGCCTCCCCGCGCCATTGAGCTGGAGTCAGGCGAAAAGATCCATTGGGGGCGTTGAATGACTGCGACAAGAATCTGATTGACGCCATTGACAGTTTTTGCTTGAACCCGCTTGTGCAACTGGAGCAAGAAATTGGCTCCATTTTCGTCTGAATTCTGGCGTTGCGTGTCGCCGCTGAACAAGTGTAATCAACCGCAATACGTCACATCATTTCTTAATGTCCCGTGATCAGCAGATCACAAGACCTGAACAATGAAGGCCCGCATCATGAAAATTATTGTGCCCGTTAAACGGGTGGTCGACTATAACGTGAAAATTCGCGTGAAAAGCGACGGCTCAGGCGTCGAACTCGCCAACGTGAAAATGTCCATGAACCCATTCGACGAAATTGCCGTCGAAGAAGCCTTGCGTCTTCGCGAAGCAGGTAAGGCGGAAGAGGTTATTGCGGTGTCCATTGGCCCGCAACAGGCACAGGAGACCATCCGCACCGCGTTGGCTATGGGCGCTGATCGTGGCATTCTGGTCAAACACGACGATCTCGTTGAGCCGCTGGCCGTTGCAAAAATCCTAAAGGGCATTGTGGAAGAAGAGCAACCCGGCCTAGTAATCCTTGGAAAACAAGCCATTGATGATGACGCCAATCAAACTGGCCAAATGCTCTCGGCCCTTCTGGGATGGGCGCAGGCCACATTTGCCTCCAATCTGGAGATCGACGGCGACAGCGCAAATGTAACCCGAGAAGTTGACGGTGGATTGCAGACCATCAAGGTGAAAATGCCCTTGATCATGACCACAGACCTGCGCCTCAACGAGCCACGCTATGCCTCACTGCCGAATATCATGAAGGCCAAAAAGAAGCCGATGGACGAGAAGACACCAGCTGACTACGGTGTCGATGCTGCACCGCGTCTGAAAGTTGTAGACACACAGGAACCGCCAAAACGTCAGGCCGGTGTCATATTGTCCGATGTTGCAGAACTTGTCGACAAACTCAAAAACGAAGCAGGCGTACTCTAGGGATACCGTGCTTTTCGCCCCGGAACATGGTGCCGGGTGTGGAAGCCGTACAGGATGTAAAACATGACTATTCTATTGATTGCAGAACACGATAATCAAACCCTCTCCGACCAGACCCACAAGGCGATGTCGGCTGCCGCTGAAATCGGCGGTGATATCCACGTGCTGGTTGCAGGCAATGGCTGCGCCGGAGTTGCAGACGCAGCCGCAAAACTGGACGGAGCAGGCAAAGTTCTGCTTTGCGAGGCTGACTATCTTGAAAATCGCCTTGCCGAACCAATGGCTGCGCTGATCCAGGGATTGGCAAGTGGCTATGATACGCTGGTTGCAGCAGCAACAACTGATGGCAAGAATATCATGCCGCGGGTCGCAGCGCTTCTTGACGTGATGCAGATTTCGGAAATCACGGCTGTAAAATCCGCAGATACGTTTGAACGTCCAATCTATGCTGGTAACGCAATTCAAACCGTGCAGTCTTCCGACCCCATTAAGGTGATTACCGTTCGCACGGCCGGGTTTGGAGCTGTCGGTGAAACCGGTTCGGCCAGCATAGATACCATTGATGCAGCTGGAAATCCGGGCTTGTCCGAATTTGTCAGTGCTGCTTTGTCCGGCGGCGATCGCCCCGAATTGACATCAGCGAAAATCATCATTTCAGGTGGTCGTGCACTTGGCTCTTCGGAAAAATTTGAAGAAGTGATCATTCCGGTTGCTGACAAGTTAGGAGCAGCCGTTGGCGCTTCACGCGCGGCAGTAGACGCCGGCTATGCCCCGAATGACTGGCAGGTCGGTCAGACCGGCAAGGTTGTCGCTCCCGATCTTTACATCGCCTGCGGCATCTCGGGCGCCATTCAGCATCTGGCAGGTATGAAAGACTCAAAAATTATCGTAGCCATCAACAAGGATGATGAGGCCCCGATCTTCCAGGTAGCCGACTATGGACTTGTGGCCGATTTGTTTGACGTTTTGCCGGAGTTCGAAAAAGCCCTTTAGGGTCATCAGAAACCAACTTTTTTGGATGCCGGGCAAGCAACTGCTTTCCCGGCATTTTATTTTGCGATAGAGCAAACCCAAACAGCGTGGAGAAAAGCAATGAAAACCATTGGAATCATAGGCGCAGGCCAAATGGGCAGCGGAATTGCCCATGTGTGCGCGGTGGCGGGTCTGGATGTTCTTCTGCATGATGTCAGCGAAGAGGCAATTGAATCCGGACTGGCAACCATATCAGGTAATCTGGCCCGACAGGTTGCTTCTGAGAAAATCTCCGAAGACGTTCGCCAGGCGGCGCTTGCCAGAATGAAATCGGCTGTTGCTATTGAGGATATGGGAGCGGTCGACATGGTTGTCGAGGCTGCGACAGAAAAAGAGCAGGTGAAACAGAAGATATACCAAACACTCTGCCCGGTTCTTGCCCCGCATGCCATTTTGGCCACCAATACATCTTCAATCTCAATCACACGGCTGGCTGCTGCAACGGATCGCCCCGAGCGGTTTCTTGGTGTTCATTTCATGAACCCAGTGCCGCTCATGCAACTGGTTGAACTTGTGCGCGGCATTGCTACCAGCGACGAAACCTTTCAGACCGCCAGGCAATTGTGTGACACGCTCGGAAAGGAAACTTGCGTTTCGGAGGATTTCCCGGCCTTTATTGTCAATCGCGTGCTGATTCCGATGATCAACGAAGCCATTTACGTACTTTATGAAGGCGTTGGCGGCGTCGCGGGTATCGACAAGGCGATGAAGCTGGGCGCCAACCATCCCATGGGCCCTCTCGCTCTGGCCGATTTCATCGGCCTTGATACCTGCCTGTCTATCATGCAGGTGCTGCATGATGGGCTGGCGGACACCAAATATCGGCCTTGCCCCTTGCTGGTCAAATATGTTGAAGCCGGTTGGCTTGGTCGCAAATCTGGTAAAGGATTCTACGATTATTCGGGAGAAGAGCCGGTTCCCACCCGATAGGCTGAACACACGCCGCTTATTCAATATGGCAGCTGACTTCGCCATATTGCCCGAAATCGGCCTGTATGAGCGACCCGTGGGGCGCCTCAAGGGGGCGGATAAAGGACCCGGACAGTACAATCTCGCCGGGCTTGATGCTGCTGCCATATTCCGACAATCGATTGGCCAACCAGGCAATTCCGAGTGCCGGGTCGTTGAGTACACCCGCCCCAAGACCTGTTTCCTCAACTTCGCCATTGCGACAGGCAATGGCACCCATCCAGCGCATGTCAATTTCAACGGGATCCAGTTTCCTGTCACCCATCACTATGCCGCCATTGGCTGCATTGTCGGATATTGTATCACAAATATTTCGAGTCCTCCCGCTGGCCGGATCAACGCGCAATATCCGTGTATCCAGAATCTCCAGTGACGGGCAAACATAGTCTGTGGCTTCCAATACCTGTTCGACGGTAACATTTGGGCCCTGCAACCCGGCTTTCATGACAAAAGCAATCTCAACCTCAATGCGTGGCTGAATAAATCGATCCTTGTCAATTCTGGCTCCATTGGCAAACAGCATATTGTCCAGAAGCACTCCGGAATCAGGAATGTCTATGTTGAGAGCGGCCTGCATTGCCTTGGAGGTGAGGCCGATCTTCCAACCGATGACTTGGCGACCAGCTGCAATATGTTGATCAATCAAAGCTGCCTGGACCCGATAGGCATCATCCATGGTCATATCAGGATGGGCGATCGACAACAGGCCGGTTTGTACACCGCTTTGTTCAGCTTCAAACAGGGCACTGGCTGCTGATTCGATTTCACTTGGTGTCATATTGGTGTTTTCCGTTTGTCGCTGATCGACCAAACTTACTGTGCTGCAGGAACAATTGAAACACTCAATTCCATCCGCCAATCGATACTAGTTAGGCCCATGAATTCAGGAAGATTTTTCCTGCTAGGCAGTAGCCTGGGCGAACGAAAAATAGCTATGGTATAAACGCCTTCCGCAAGTTGAGGAATAGTTTTTTGCAAATCACCAAAGAAGAATGTGCAGAACTCGCAAGGTCGTTGATCCCCGTTGCCAAATCGGCGGGGGCTGCCATTATGGACGTGTACAATGAGGGACCATCTGCTGATCAGAAAAGTGACGGATCGCCGGTGACAGAAGCTGATTTGCGGGCCGAGAAAATCATTCTGGAGGGTCTCGCACAATACGCACCAGATATATCAATCGTCTCAGAAGAAAGCGCGCAGAGCCACGATGCACCTGTGGTTGACCTGTTTTTTCTGGTTGACCCGCTGGACGGCACCCGCGAATTCATTAAGGCCGACGGCAAGGGTGCATTCACAGTAAATATCGGGCTTGTTCATAAAGGCCAGCCGATTATGGGGATCGTCTATGCACCTGCACTGAATGACATGTATTGGGGCGTTGCCGGATTTGGCGCATTTCACAATGGAAACCCAATCCATACCCGCCAAGTTCCCCAGAGCGGGGCAGTTGCCCTGGCCAGTGCATCGCACAGGGACGAAACCACGGATGAGTGGTTGAACCGCAATAAGATCAACAAAACCATATCGATTGGCTCTTCACTTAAATTTTGCCTGGTGGCACGGGGCGAAGCGGATTTTTACCCCCGGTTCGGGCCAACTATGGAATGGGATACGGCGGCTGGTCATGCCGTCCTCAGTGCCGCGGGGGGGCGGGTGACCCATCCTGAAGGCGAAGATTTCACCTACGGAAAAGCGGCCTATCGAAATAGCGCCTTCATTGGCGTCGGGATCTGATGTGTATCAGGTCAGCGTAGATTCACGCCCATGGGCGACCAGCCTTTGGTTGAGTTTGACGGCTTGCTGGCTGCCGATCTCAAGCGAAAAAACGTAGGCATGGGTTAGAAAAAAACACGTGGCTTCTATGTCGCCGGAAGATTCGCTCAAGTCTGCTGCCTGAGTGTAAAGGT
>JBPCWM010000319.1:0-3844 GCA_051009515.1 Rhizobiaceae bacterium
GACTCATGCTGCTGAACTCGAGTTCCATGCCTTGCGATCCGATGGACCGGGGCAATCCGTCCGTAAAGGCGCGTTTCTGCATGTGACAGCTTGCGCACGACACAACGTTCGAACCCGACATAAGCGGATCATAAAACAGGTGGCGGCCAAGCTGGAACGCCTCCTGACTAAGCGGGTTGTCTTCAGGAATTGAAAAGCGACCGAAGACAAACGGAGCCGAAAACCCTTCAATTGGGGTTACGGTTTTTCGCGGCTGCCAGTCAGGCAGATACACCACCGCAGGGACGGCCAAAAGTGCCGTCCCGAATGCGAGCCATGCCAGCTTGCGCCACATCAACTCGCCCAGTCCTTAGTGGTGATGCAGAAACCCTGATCCGAACAGGGCTTCCACGTTGTCTACACCCTTGTTGTAGCGTTCGCGAAAATTGACCTTGTTCAGGAGTTCGCCGGTCTCCAGATCATGAACCGTTATTGTGTGTGCATTGATGCCGGCGATGAAGTCGACATCCGTTGGATCATTGTCGGCAGCGTTTCCAAGATTTAGCAGGTTGTTCTGTATTGCGATCAACTTGCGACCTGACTTGGAGGTAAAGAAGATCATGTGGTGAGCGCCGGGCTCTGCTTTTATGTCCGGGCCGGACGTCACCAATTCCGGCAATTTTGACAAATCGTAGCGCTTCACCACTCCGGGCAACGCATGGCTGATGAACATCTCGGTCTCATTGCCATAGAACTCAAGCGGAACTCCGGTTCCGTTCTGAACCCCGCTATAGACTACTTCCGGTTTGGAAAAAGTCTTGGTATTTTCATCATATGCGATCTTCCAGGTTTCAAATCCGAACATGGTGTTGACCATGATGGCCGGCTTGATATTGGGCTCTATGCTGGGACGAGCGAACAGGACTTCAACGGGTGATGACGGAAATTTCACCGGCTTTTCATTTTCCACGACAATGGTCTGAATGGGCTCCAGACTGTTCAGGTCAATGATGGTGACGCTGTTGCCGACGCCGGTCGCCAGATCGGGGTGAACAGTGGACGTGACAACCATCCTATCCTTGTAGGCCGAAATGCCATGGGGATACATTATGAAGGGCTTTCCCTCGCCTACTTCGCTTTTCAACGCTTCAATGACCTTCACCACTTTGTTGGTTTGAGGGTCAAATACGCCCACTGTCCCGCCGTCAGGCTGGCCGCGCCCGCCCATGAAGGTCACAAACATGTACTCTTTTCCGTTTGAATTGACCCACATGATGTCTTCGCCAACCATCTGGCCACCGGTATCAAGGCATTCGATGCCCTTGATCTGAGGCGCGCCCGATGAATCACGTTCAAGCCCGATCTCGGCAAGACTGCACTCAGGATCGAGACCCGTGGAATACAGTCGTCCATTTGGGCTGTAATACATATGGTGCAGTGGATGCGTCATATTTGGCTGTTCAAACTCGCTGATGATCTTGCCAAAATCAGCTGATTCCGGGTCGAGCTCGACGATGGCAACACTATGAGACGTGTCTAGTGTTGGCAGCCCCCGAAGCAAAACCATGGCTTGGCTTTCTTCTCTGGTCTGCGATTGTGAAGACGATGCTGAAATACAGAGCATGACCATTGCAATGGCACCCGCCCAACGCTTTACCCTCAATAAATTGCTGTCCATTTTGTGTCCTCCAGTTGCCTCTAATCTACCTAAATAGAAGATCAGTTTTTCACATGTTAATCATGCTGACAATACTGGGATGTCCACAGGTCCCTTTGGGGGATTCTATGTTCTATCAAATTGCACTTCCCAATTACTTCAATAATTCATTTTCTGAAGAAACCTCCAAACGAATGTTTTCGAGCTTGGCATTGTTGTACCCGGAGCCATGCTGACTTTGATCGATCTAGTGAAAATCCCGGCTTTTCGGGATGATGCGCACATTTCGGGGATGGGTTCCTCTGCCTGGCACTGTTTGTCTGTTTTGCGCCGGCCGGTCTCGCTGTGGCGTGTTTTTGCCCTTGATGTCCATTCCTGCGTGCCGTTCTCTGTCTGCGCGGCTTGTGCGCAGGTATTCTTCGTCATGGCTGCCGCGGCGTACTTCGTCGGCATTGGCCAGGAAGTCCGGGCGTTTGTCCGGTGGGCGTCGTGATACTTGCGGTGATTTCATATGATCTCCATGGGCAACAACTTCCGGCAGTTCATCATCCGACAGCCTGTCCAGGTCGTGGGTCAGATCGTCAAGTCGGTGCGCCACCACGTGAATCACTTCGCCGGCCCGTTGCACCTCGCCTTTGATGCAGACCAGCCGCGCGCCCATTACGGTCTTGCGAAACCGTTCCATGGTTTTTTTCCAGATCACGATATTGGCCACGCCCGTCTCGTCTTCAATGGTCATGAAAACCACCCCCTTTGCGGTGCCGGGACGCTGGCGCACCAGCACCACGCCTGCAATGGTGCAGCGTTGTTTCTGACGCATGTTGAAAAGATCCTGAGCCTCGATCATACCCTGTTTGCGGTAGCTGGCGCGCAGGAAGGAAAGAGGGTGGGCTTTCAGCGAAAGACGGTGGGTTTGATAATCGCTCACCACATGTTCGCTGGTGCGCATTTGAGGCAATCGCACGGGCACGTCCAATCCGGTTGAACTTTCATCAGCTGCTGCAAACAGAGGCAATTGCGTATCGCTCATCAACCCGCGCACGGCCCACAGGGCCTGTCTGCGATCCATATCGATTGAACGAAAAGCATCATTCGCCGCCAGCCGTTCCAGCACTGCAACGCTCAGTGAGGTGCGGCGGCGGATATGGTCGAGCGATGTGAAGGGGCAACTCATTTGCTGCCGCCGCAGAACGAATTCATTCATCATGTCTTCGCGCAGACCATCGGCCTGTCGAAAGCCCAGCCGCACGGCAAAGGAACCGTCATGGTTCTCCTCAAGCGTATTGTCCCAGCTGGAATGGTTTACATCGATGGGACGCACCTCAATGCCATGTTCTTTTGCATCGCGTACAATCTGTGCCGGAGCATAGAACCCCATCGGTTGGGCGTTGAGCAATCCGGCACAAAAGGCATCAGGGTAATGGCATTTGATCCAGCTTGAGACATAGACCAGAAGAGCAAAACTGGCGGCATGGCTTTCCGGGAAACCATATTCGCCAAATCCCTTGATCTGATCAAAACAGCGGCGTGAGAAATCCGGATCATAGCCACGCTCAATCATCTGTCCGACCATCTTGTCCTGCAAGGTGTGAATGGTGCCCGACCGTCGGAAGGTGGCCATGGCCTTGCGCAGAAGATTGGCTTCTTCAGGGGAGAATTTGGCGGCATCAATGGCAATCTGCATTGCCTGTTCCTGAAACAGCGGCACCCCAAGTGTGCGCCCCAGAATATTGCGTAACTCATCAGGATCGGCGGGTGGGGCAGGGGAGGGATAGACAACATCATCCAGCCCGTCACGTCGCCGCAGATAGGGATGTACCATGTCCCCCTGTATGGGGCCGGGGCGTACAATCGCAACCTGGATGACAAGATCATAAAACCGCGCTGGGCGAAGACGCGGCAGCATGTTCATCTGCGCCCGGCTTTCCACCTGAAACACACCGAGCGAATCCGCCCGGCACAGCATGTCGTAGGTTGGCTTGTCGTCCGCCGGGATGCTGGCGAGGGTATGAGCCAGGCCATAATGCTGCTGAAGTAGAAAAAAACATTTGCGGATGCAGGTGAGCATGCCCAAGGCCAGCACGTCGACCTTCAGCATGCCCAGCGCATCCAGATCGTCCTTGTCCCATTCGACGAAGGTGCGGTCCTCCATTGCCGCATTGCCGATGGGCACCACCTCGCAGAGCGGGCTCTTGGTGAGCACGAAAC
>JBPCWM010000320.1:0-34436 GCA_051009515.1 Rhizobiaceae bacterium
GTCCAATGAAGGTGTTTTTGTGAATCTTACCACCGGCAAAGGCAGCGGTGGCCATGCAGAAGGTGATGAACTTGCCAAAATTGAATATGTATATGGCTCTTTCTTTGATGATGTTTTGTTTGGCAATGATGCGGTCAATCGACTCGTAGGCGATTTGGGCGATGATGCGCTCTATGGAGCCAGCGGCAACGATATTCTTATCGGCGGTTTGGGGGCTGACCACCTCGATGGTGGCGAAGGTTCACGCGATGCAGCCGAATATGGCAACGCGCAGGCGGGCGTGGGTGTTAATCTCGAAACCGGTGGTTTCGCCGGTGAAGCCGACGGTGACACATATGAAGGCATCGAATTTGTCTATGGATCAGATTTCAATGACGATATTATTGGTGACTCGCAGGTCAATCGCCTAGTCGGAGAAGATGGCGATGACACGCTAAATGGTGCTGAAGGAAATGACTATTTGCTGGGTATGTCCGGCAACGACATCCTGATTGGCGGCGATGGAAATGACGTATTCCTCTACAAGTCCGCTTTCGGCGACGACGTTATCATGGATTTTGAATTCGGTGCCGGGCGCACGGACCGCATTTGGCTGGATGATCTTGGCGTCAGTAGTTTTGAAGAGCTGGTCATGAGCGACAGCGGTGATGGTGCAATAATTGACATGGGAGACATGGGCACAATCACGCTGTCAAACGTGACGGTCGGCGAACTCGTTGCTGACGACTTCATTTTCTAATCGGCTACAATGCACCTGTGCCAGGTTTGCCGGTTTAAGCAAAGCAATTTTTGGAGCGGGTGAAGGGAATCGAACCCTCGTATTCAGCTTGGAAGGCTGCTGCTCTACCATTGAGCTACACCCGCTTCATTGAGCAGTCTACGCCACTTGGCTGTCTGCGCCAACTATCATTTGCAAAACAAACAAATGGCTGGCTGGTGGAGGAGGCTGGATTCGAACCAGCGTACGCTAAGCGAACGGATTTACAGTCCGTCTCCTTTAACCACTCGGACACTCCTCCAAGCCAGCAGGCGCGTTATGGCGATTGGACATTTGTGTGTCAACACATTGCTGACGCTATTCTGAAGACATTTGCATTATCGTGAATTTTGGTCGTCAATTCATCGTGCAAATCGTTCAGTCGCATGATATCTGGCTTTAATGAAGCACCCCCGAACTTCCAGAACCCAGCATAAGAACGAGAAGCGAAACCGTAAGGACTCTGCAAATTCGTTCAATCGAAGCAGAGGGCAGCGAAAAAGCGAATCGTCCTCACGCCGCGGGTCTGCAGCAAATGGCGATCATGTTTATCTTTACGGCCTCCATACAGTTCGCGCGGCAATCCAAAATCCGGATCGCAAAATTCTTTGCCTCTACACAACAGACACCGGTGCAAAAAGGCTGGCTTTGGATCAAAAGCACACCAGGCAAGTGAATACGGAAATTGCAACCGCCCAACAACTGGAACGATTCGTTGGCAGTGAAGCTGTCCACCAGGGCGTGGTTGCCAAATGCGCACCGCTGGACATGCTCGATGCATCCGAACTGTTTCATCTGGCTGACAAGCGACTGATCCTTGCCCTCGACCAACTCACAGACCCCCACAATGTCGGTGCCATTCTGCGTTCTGCTAGCGCCATTGGAGCCGATGCCGTAATCACTACGAGTCGCAATTCTGCACAGGAAACCGCTGTGCTTGCAAAATCAGCCAGCGGGGCGTTGGACATGATCAAACTCATCGAATTGCGCAATCTTTCGAAGGGAATGGAAGAACTCAATCAAATGGGTTTTTCAACACTGGGCCTCGACAGCGAAGGTCCACTGGTTCTTGAAGACACATTGGCTGTTCTTGAACCTGAAAAAGTGGTATTGGTACTGGGGTCTGAAAGCAAAGGCTTGCGCCAAAAGACCCGCGAATCCTGCACCGCTTTGACACGGTTGGATATGCCGGGCCCAATCAAATCGTTAAACGTATCAAATGCAGCGACATTATCGCTCTATGTTGTGGCCGATCACCTTCGGATAAGGTCGAGATAGACAATGCTCGGGAAACGGGCGTCGTAGGCCTCGGTATCGCGATAGTAGCGGATATCAAGGCTGTCCATCTGAGCCATCATCCTTTCGTCGCGCCGCGCCGCCCGTTCTTCTCCCAGTGCCAATTGTTCAGCTGTCACATGCAGGAACTTTGAACGGGTACGACGTGGATAATAACTGACCTTGTTGCGCAACTGGCTGCCCAATTGACGCTCACGCTCCGCCTGATTTTCAGCAATAATTTCATTTCCGTCGATGACAAAGAGCGCACCTGCCAGGGCGGAGCCCGCTCCTCTTAGGTTTTGGTTGCGCAGGTTGCGGTTACCATTGCGGGCCACGCGACGGTTTCCAAAACCTCGCTTGTTTCCAATATTACGACGATTGGTCAATCTGCGTGTTGGCCGATAGTCGCGTCTGGTCGTCAATTGACGCCTACGTTTGTAGTCCCGCCTGTAATTGCCTCCATAGTCCCGCCTGTAATTACCTCCATAGTCGCGTCTGTAATTACGCCCATAATCACGTCCGGTGGAATATCCAGATCTGTAATCACGCCGCGATGGCTTTCTCTTGGAATACAATTCCGGGCGCCGGTGAGAGACATCTGGTTTTCCGTACCCACGCGAGTTCTTCAAATTTACCCTGCGCTTGTAATTGTGTGACGAGGCAGCGTTTTTATACCGCCCGTCGCCGGCTATTGTCTGGAAACCACGGTCTCGTGCTTCCGCCACTTGATTTACGGCCCAAAAGCCCGCGAATGCAATGATCAGTGCCAAAGCAATTTTGAAGGTACGTGTGCAGGCCATAAGGACCCTCCTGACGGGACCAGCCCGTTTGTCATCAACCAAATGACAAGGAGTCGGTGGAGGGGGCACCTCCCGACACACTCGTTGTCGTCCTAATTCCTCCCAAATGCCATTTCTGCGATAGGTTAATCAAGGGTAAATCAAATGTCAGCGCGGAAACCGAAATTTAACCTTAACAAACGTCTGTGGCCGCGCCCGGAATCAGGCTGCCCGATGCGAGGCTTTTACGGCTTCAAATGCGCGCTCAATAACCTGCTCATCTGCACCATCACGGCTGGCCTCCACAGAAAGTATCTGGCGATACCTGCGCGCACCTGGAAGCCCCTGAAACAGGCCGATCATGTGACGCGTGACATGGTGCACCCTGCCCCCTTTGGCAATGTGGCAAGCCGTATAGTCCATCATGGCGCGGCAAAGTGCTTCCACATTAACTTCAGAGGTCGTCTTCCCATACACACCACAATCCACTTCACCTAAAAGGCTGGGATTTTGATAGGCGGAACGTCCGATCATCACCCCATCGAGGGCCTGTGGATCACCATCAACCAACAACGTGCAGGCCTGTTCGACAGATTGAATTCCGCCATTTATTCCAACAAAGTGAAAGGGGAAAGCCGCTTTCAAATCACGCACAATCTGATAATCCAGAGGGGGAATGTCGCGATTCTCCTTGGGGCTCAGCCCCTGCAACCAGGCCTTGCGCGCATGAACCCATAAAGCGTCACTGCCAGAGTCAAACACCTGTTCGGCAAGTCCAAACAATGCGTTGTGCGGATCTTGATTATCAACTCCAATGCGGCACTTGACAGTTACGGCGATTGAAACGGCGTCTTTCAAGGCTGCGACACAGGACGCAACCAGCTCTGGTTCACGCATCAAGACCGCGCCAAATGTCCCGCTCTGGACCCGATCAGACGGACAACCAACATTCAAGTTGACTTCGTCATATCCCCACTGCTCCACCAGTTTTGCAGCTTGCACCAGTTTCGCAGGATCAGATCCACCCAGTTGCAGTGCAACGGGGTGTTCTTGTTCCGAAAAATCCAGATGCCGGCCCACATCTCCGTGAATGAGCGCATCTGCGACTACCATTTCGCTATAGAGCAGGGCTTCTTTGGTCAGCAAGCGGTGAAAATATCGGCAATGACGGTCGGTCCAGTCCATCATCGGTGCTACAGCGAACAGTTTGCCTGTTTGATTTGCATAGGCGTTTGCGGGCGAAGTCATGCTCAGTCTGCCGGATTGGATACGCGTTCCATATGCCTCATGAAATGTTCATGACCAAGTGGAAAAAAGCAGCCAGACTTCAACTCATCCCAGCTTTTGCCAAACAATGAACTGGTTATTGGCTGGCATGGGGCAGTTCTGAACCAGTTTCAGCCCGTTGGACTGTGCCAGCTGATCTACACGTTCAAAGTCCTTAATGCCCCCTCCTTCATAGGTGTTCGCCAGAAACTGATTGAACTCGGCATTGCTTGACGTAGTGTACTCACCATCGAATTTGAAAGGTCCGTAGAGCATCATTTTTCCATTAACTTTCAAACTCTTGGATACACCCGCGACATAGGGTGCAACGAGCTGCTCGCCTATGATGTGAAGACAGTTAGCGCTGTAGACACCATCAAAACTTGATGAAAGTTCAGGCCAATTTCCAATATCCAACTCGATTGGGCTCAGAAGATTGGGCCGTGGGTTGTCCTGAATAGTACGCGCAAGCTGGAATGCCTCAAGATCAATATCGCTGGGTTGCCAGGTCAAGTGCTTCACTTTCGATGTGAAATATAAAGCATGTTGTGCCGTGCCAGAAGCGATCTCCAGAATCTGCGCGCCTGGTGCCAGGAATTCACGCAGCTTTTGGAGAATATGCTCCTTGTTGTTGTCAGCTGAACGACTGAAAGGCGGAGCATCGGGTGTGTCATCTGCCATGGATTATATCAACTCCACGTCCACTACCCCGTTAATTGCCTTAATAGCCCCGGCAATGGCGGGCGAAATTAATCGTTTGCCGGGAATGCCGATCTCAACCTCTCGCTTTTCCACGCTGTTGAGAACGATCAAGCTCACCTGTCCTTCCCCGCGTTTATCTAACTGGCTGGATATGTGGGCCAGGGGCGTTTCATCTCGAACAAATATATTCAGCTGGAATTGCTTTCGCGCGGCCTCCTGTTCCAGAGATTTAACAGTATTAATCCGCAGCGAAATCCCTTCCGGTTTGTCTTCGGCTGCAACATTTAAGACAATTGCATTGCCAGCTTCCAGCAGATGTTTGTTCTGTTCCAGGCTTTCAGAAAACAAGACCGCTTCAAATTGCCCTGTCGGGTCCGAAATCTGCAATATGCCCATGCGGTTCCCGGAACGCGTTTTGCGCTGTTGCAGGCTGGTGACCGTTCCGGCCAGATTGCCCGCACTGGCTCCCCGCTTCACCGCTGCCTGAAATTCTTCCCAATTTTGAACCCGCATCTTGTCGAGCGTCTGCTTATATTCGTCCAGCGGATGAGCAGAAAGATAGAACCCGACAGACTGGAATTCGCGCAACAGCTTTTCCGAACTCATCCATGGGGCAACATCCGGTAGTGTGATAGCGGTTTCGCCCGTATCTCCTCCAAACATGTCTGTCATGCCGATTGCCTGATTATCGGCAACACGTACGGCATGGCCAATCAGCCGATCCAGCCCGCCTATCAACTGTTCACGGCTATGGCCAAAACAGTCAAAAGCGCCTGCATGAACGAGGTTCTCGAGCATTTTTCGGTTCAATTGCTTGGGATCAACCCGGGAAAAGAAATTGGTCAGGCTTTCAAAGGGGCCATCGGCATTTCTCACCTCTACGATATGAGAAACTGCCTGCGCCCCAACGCCCTTAATGGCGGCCAGCGCATAGAAAATTTTACCATCTCGCACAGCAAACTCTACATCTGACTGGTTGACGGAAGGTGCAACGATTTCAATACTTTCACGTTTGCCTTCACGATAGAAGTCATTGAGCTTGTCTGTATTGCCCATGTCCAGCGTCATCAGCGCGGCCAGAAATTCCACCGGATGATTGGCCTTGAGCCAGGCTGTCTGGTAGCTGATTAGCGCATAGGCTGCAGCATGGGATTTATTGAATCCATAGTCGGCAAATTTCGCCAAAACATCGAAAATGTGATTGGCCTGTGCAGGCTTAAGGTCCCGCTCTACAGCACCATCGACAAATCTTTTGCGCTGAATCTCCATTTCAGAGCGAATCTTCTTGCCCATGGCACGGCGGAGCATGTCGGCCTCACCCAAAGAATACCCCGAAAGGATCTGGGCGATTTGCATCACCTGTTCCTGATAGATAATTACTCCCTGGGTTTCCGCCAAAACCCCTTCGATTTTCTCATGATAATAATCCGGCTCTTCCTCACCATGCTTGCGGGCATTATAAACTGGAATATTTTCCATTGGACCCGGGCGATAGAGGGCAACAAGCGCAATAATGTCTTCAAACTGGTCGGGTTTCATCCCAATAAGAGCCTTGCGCATTCCCATGGATTCAAGCTGGAACACACCAACCGTTTCGCCGCGCTGAAGCATGTCGAAAGTGGCTTGATCATCAAGCTTGAGGGCATCGATATCGACCTCAACATCGCGTAAGGCGAGGTATTCCTGCGCCTTGCGGATCACAGTCAAAGTTTTCAGGCCCAAAAAGTCGAACTTCACCAGACCGGCCTGTTCCACCCACTTCATGTTGAACTGGGTGACTGGCATGTCTGAACGGGGGTCGCGATATAGCGGCACCAACTCGTCAAGCGGACGATCACCGATCACGATGCCTGCCGCATGGGTGGAAGCATGGCGGTACAGGCCTTCCAACTTCAAAGCAATATTGATCAGTTGGTCAACTTCGGTTTCGGCTCGTCTGGCTTCAACAAGTCCGGGCTCACTTTTGACCGCTTCCTCCAGTGACGTTGGATTGGCGGGGTTGTTGGGAACCATTTTGCACAGCCGGTCCACCTGACTATACGGCATTTGCAAGACACGGCCGACATCACGCAATACCGCGCGGGCCTGCAAAGTTCCGAAAGTGATAATTTGGGCAACCTGATCGCGGCCATACTTCTCCTGCACATAGCGGATCACTTCGTCGCGGCGATCCTGACAGAAATCGATATCGAAATCGGGCATTGATATACGTTCAGGATTCAGAAACCGCTCAAACAGCAGGGAAAATTTCATCGGGTCTAGATCCGTAATCGTCAACGACCAGGCCACCAGAGATCCGGCACCCGACCCCCTGCCCGGCCCGACTGGAATGCCCTGAGCCTTGGCCCATTTGATGAAGTCGGCCACGATCAGGAAATATCCCGGAAACTTCATGCCCTCGATTACACCGAGTTCAAACTCCAACCGTTCATCATAGTCATGACGCGTATGACCGTTGGCCAGTTGATGAACATCCAGACGCTTTTGAAGCCCTTCGCGGGCTTGGCGCTTCAATTCTTCTGATTCAGCCTGCAGCGGGTCATCGTCGGCGCCATCCGTGTAAAACGGAAGGATTGGGTCCAATTTTGGCACTTTAAACGCACAGCGGCGGGCAATTTCCACGGTATTTTGAATGGCCTCTGGCAAATCTGAAAAAAGCTGCTGCATTTCGGCCGCTGTCTTGAAATAATGATCCGGTGTAAGTTTGCGCCTGTCATCTTCCACCACCATCCGGCCTTCAGCTATGCAAATCAAAGTGTCATGGGCTTCGAAATCCTGCCGCGTGGCGAAATAAACCTCGTTGGTGGCAACGAGCGGAATCTCCATGATATAGGCAAGGTCGATAAGCTTGGTCTCAATGGCTTTCGAATAGCCCCGATGACGTTGAAGCTCCAGGTACAGTCGGTCACCAAAACTCTTTTTCAATCTCTCAAGTCGATCAGTTGCCTGGTGTTCCTGTCCGGCTGCCAAAGCAAGATCGATGCCTCCTGTTGGCCCACCGGTTAGAACGATCAGTCCCTCCGCATGGCTTTCGAGTTGTTCGATCGTAATGGCTGATCGCGATCCGGCCTCTTCATCAAGATAGGCGAGACTGACAAGCTTCTTTAAATTTGCATAACCGTCTGGATTGGCAGCCAGCAGAACGAGAATTGGCAAGGCCTGCATGGCCTGTTGTGAACTGGCGTCTTTGGTGTAGCCCGGGTCGCCTTCATTGTGCTTGGCTGGGTTAAAGTCAACTTCTAGCGAACAGCCGATGATCGGTTGCACGCCCTGCCCTACGGATTTGTCAGAATATTCCAGCGCACCGAAGAGATTGCTGCGATCCGTGACCGCCAGTGCAGGTTGATCATCGCCTTTGGCAAGCTCAATCAATTTGGCCAGAGGCAGCGCACCCTCAAGCAAGGAATACGCGGAATGAACGTGCAAATGCACAAAGGGTGACGTTACAGATGGACCTGTGGATTTTCCGGCCAGCGCCGCATTTATGTCATCACGCTTCGACAATTCCACCCCACTAACCGATAACGGCTGCTCTTACTGACTCGTTTGGCGTCAATCATGGGGCGTGTGGGATTTGCGCACAAGTCAGACCTGAGCAAGAATGCTCATCCATGTGAACATCATGAACAGAAAAGATGCCATTGATAGCGCGGAGAAGAAATTTCTAACGAGAAGAGACATGAATGACCTTTCTGGACAGGCTGATTAACTGTTTATATCTGTTGTAGTAATTCTGTTTGTTCATGTTTTGTTCTTTAGCGTCCTAAAGTCAAGTTTGTTCCGCGTTCCTTCCAACTCATGGTTAACAGAAACTAAATGAAATCAAATTTTGAGGGCTACAATCCTGCCGCCATCGATGGTGACGGTGCGATCCATTTGAGCGGCCAATTCATGATTGTGAGTGGCGATAAGAGCTGCGAGTCCAGTAGATCGAACAAGATCTGTCAGCGCATCAAAAACCAGTCTGGATGTGGAAGGGTCAAGATTGCCCGTTGGTTCATCTGCCAGCAGTAATTTTGGCTGGTTCACCACAGCCCTGGCAATCGCGACGCGTTGTTGTTCTCCGCCAGATAGTTGCGATGGCCGGTGAGTGGCCCGGCTTGCAATTCCCAAATGGTCGAGCAATTCATCGGCACGGCTATTGGCCGCTGCCTGATCGGAGCCTGCGATCAGCTGCGGCAAGGCTATGTTCTCGCGGGCGTCCAATTCTGGCAACAGGTGATGAAACTGATAAACAAATCCAATATCGATCCGCCGCATCCGGGTGCGCTTGTCGTCGTTGAGTTTACCGCATTCGACACCACCAATGGATAGACTACCGCTGTTGGGCCGTTCCAGTAGGCCGGCAAGGTGAAGCAAAGTAGACTTCCCCGCACCAGAAGGTGCAACGAGGGCAACAAGTTCGCCCCGATTGATTTCCATTTCAGCACCATCAAGAATGGTCAGAGCCCGCTTGCCCTCACCATAAATCCGCTTAATGCCATTCATACGCAGCACTGGATCACTCATAGCGAAGCGCCTCCACCGGATCGAGCCGTGCAGCCCGCCAAGCCGGAAAAATGGTAGCAAGCAAAGACAGTCCCAGCGACATCAGGACCACCATGGTGGTTTCCGTATAGTCAAGACGGGCCGGAATTTCGCTCAGGAAACGTACGGTCGGGTCCCAAACATTGGCACCACTTATCCAGGTAATGAATTCCTTGATGGAATTGATGTTTTGGCAAAACACGACGCCCAGGCCAAATCCCGCCAGAGTGCCGAAAACACCGATGCTTGAGCCTGTAATCAAAAACACCCGCATTACCGAACCACGGGTTGCACCCATTGTGCGCAAAATTGCAATATCGCCGCCCTTGTCCTTTACCAGCATGAACAGGCCCGAAATGATATTTAGCGCAGCCACCAAAAGGATGAGGGTCAAAATCAGGAACATCACGTTGCGTTCGACTTCAAGAGCTTGAAAAAACGTGGAATTGCGTTGCTGCCAGTTGGTAACATAGACAGACCGACCGGCTCCAGATTCAACCTGCAAGGCCAATTCTTCCACATCGTCGGGATCTTCCGCGAAAACTTCAATGACCGAGACAGCATCTTCATGGTTGAAATAGAGTTGGGATTCCAGCAGCGGCATGAAAATAAAAATATTGTCGTATTCCGACATGCCCATTTTGAAGATGGCAACCACCGGATACGCTTTCACGCGAGGTGAAACACCAAAGGCAGTTTTATTGCCTTCAGGCGTGATCAGCGTGATGTTGTCTCCCAGGGCCAGTCCGAGATTCTCAGCCATGTTGATACCGATGGCCACACCATCTGACGTGTCGAAACCGTCCAGCGTGCCTTCAACAATATTTGTGCCAACTGCAGGCAATCGTTTGAGGTCGTTTTCGCGCATGCCGCGCACACGCGCACCATTGCCCCCGCTTCCGCCGGAAGCCAGAACTTCACCTTCCACCAGCGGCAAGGCCAATGTTATGCCTTCAAGTGCTTCGAGTCGCTTTGCGACTACGTCATAGTCAGTCAGTGCCGAATGGGCTGGTTGCACAATTAGATGGCCGTTTATGCCCAGAATACGGTCGAGCAATTCGGTGCGGAAACCGTTCATCACCGCCATAACGATGATCAAAGTCATTACACCGAGCATAATTCCAATAAACGAAATTACGGAGATGACGGAGATGAACGTTTCCTTGCGTCGGCTGCCAAGATAGCGGCGTGCAAGCATCCATTCAAAAGCAGCAAATGGACGTGTCGATCCCGGCAGTGTCTTCGTGTCAGCTGCAGGAGAAGATGTGTGATTTGAATCAGCCACCAAAGCGTGCCTCTATCTGCGCATGCCAGTCCTGCAATTTGTTGACGGCAGCATCCAGCCCAAGCGTTTCGCGTTCGCCTGTTGCGCGTTCTTTCAATTCGACTTCACCAGATTTCAAGCCGCGTGGTCCGACAATCAATTGCCAGGGCAACCCGATCAGATCAGCCAGTGCGAATTTGCCGCCAGCACGGTTGTCGGTATCATCATACAATACGTCAAGTCCACCATTAACCAGATTTTGGTATAGGTCTGCGCAGGCCACATCGGTTGCTTCATCTCCTGAACGCAAATTGATCAGACCGACGTTAAAAGGTGCCACAGAGGCAGGCCAGATAATACCGTTTTGGTCGTGTCCGGCTTCGATGAGTGCAGCAACAACACGGCTTGGTCCGATACCGTAGGACCCCATATAAACAGGAATGTCCTTGCCATCCGGCCCGGTCACCTTGGCGTTCATGGGTTCGGAATATTTCTGGCCGAAATGGAAGATATGGCCAACCTCTATGCCCCGGGCATTCATCTGCTGGTCAGCAACCACTTTTCCCCATAGCTTTTCGTCATGCATCTCATCGGTGCGCGCATAGGAAGTCGTCCAATCTTCAACGATTCTCTGGATCAAGGCATTATCATCATAATCGACGCCCGCTCCTGGAACCTCCAGATTCATATAGTCAGCGTGGCAAAAGACTTCACTTTCCCCGGTATCCGCCAGGATCAGGAACTCATGGGACAGATCGCCACCAATCGGCCCGGTATCGGCCCGCATAGGAATGGCTTTGACACCCAGACGGTCAAAAGTTCGCAAATAGGAAACAAACATGCGGTAATAGGCTGCGCGTGAAGAAGCTTCGTCCAGGTCGAAGGAATAGGCATCCTTCATCAAAAACTCCCGGCCCCGCATCACGCCAAATCGCGGCCGCACCTCATCGCGAAATTTCCACTGGATGTGATAGAGGTTGAGGGGCAGGTCCTTGTAACTGCGCACATGCGTGCGGAAAATGTCTGTGACCATCTCCTCATTGGTAGGTCCAAAGAGCATATCTCGTTCGTGCCGGTCAGTGATACGCAGCATCTCCTTGCCATATTCTTCGTAGCGACCGCTTTCGCGCCACAAATCAGCACTTTGAATGGTCGGCATCAAAATTTCGATGGCCCCTGCCCGGTCCTGTTCTTCGCGCACAATCTGCTCGACCTTGCGCATTACCTTCAGCCCGAGCGGCAACCAGGAATAGATTCCTGCAGCCTGCTGTTTGATCATACCAGCGCGGAGCATCAGCTGATGCGAAACAATCTCGGCTTCGCGGGGTGCTTCTTTCAACACCGGAATAAAATATTTGGATAGCAACATGAATGAAATTGGCCCAGACTGGGAAAGCCGCAAAGGGCGGATTCGCTCTTGGAATTAAGTTTGTAACTTAAAACCGCATTCGGTGTCGCAAAACAAGGGGGCAAGATCATGACTGATGCAAATCAACCCCATCTTCAGGTCGTTGACTGGTCGAAATTGCCGATTCCTGAAGATGATGGCGGCGCCTCCCATTTGCCGGAGACAACTTTACCCAACATTGAACTGAAGGCGACCGATGGAAACTTGCTTGCCCTGTCAGAGCTTGAAGGAACTTCTGTTGTGTTCGCCTATCCGATGACAGGTCGCCCCGACATATTGCTGCCTGATGGCTGGGATTTCATTCCCGGCGCCCGCGGTTGCACTCCGCAGGCCTGCACTTTCAGAGATCTTCAACAGGAATTGCAGTCGGCCGGTGCGGATCACTTGTTTGGTCTGTCCACCCAATCAACCGGCTATCAACGTGAAGCCGCAGAGCGCCTTCACCTGCCCTTTAAACTGCTTTCTGATGAAGATGGCAGGTTTCGTAAGGCCCTGAACCTTCCTTCCATGGATGTTGAAGGCCAAACGCTGTTGAAACGGCTCACCTTGATCATCACCAACGGGCAAATCAGCAAAGTTTTCTATCCAGTCTTCCCGCCCGACCGAAACGCTAAAGATGTGCTGGATTGGCTAATTGAAAACAGTCAATAGAACCAACCAAAGTTAACCTTCGTCGGAATTCGGTTGATTGTCAGATTCTGTGTACTCTGTTTTCTCTTTCAAACGTTTCCTGGTCTTTGCTGTCTTTGGTGGTGGACGGTCTTTGCGCGGCCTTGTCTTGCGGCCTTCCAGGGTTGCAACAACGCCCCGCAACGCATGAATCTCCTGCTGAGACAAATGCAGCTTTTGAAAAATGTTACGCAGGTTTTCCACCTTCGTTGCCCGCTTGTGCGGCGGCCTGAAATAGTTCTCCTTGTCCAACGCGTTTTCAAGGTGGTGAAAGAGGCCAAACAGTTCCTCTTTCGTGGCGGGGAGGCTTGGTGGTTCAGCGATCGGCAGATCAATGCTCTCCATGGGTCGGTCTGTCCCCATCTCCACCGCAGCTGAGATCATCCACTCATATCCCATCAATAATACCGCCTGAGAAAGGTTGAGCGATGCAAAGGCAGGATTCACCGGAAACGTCACGATCTCGTCTGCCAATGCCACTTCAACACTTTCCAGGCCCCATCGCTCTCGCCCAAACAGTATGCCGACCCTTTCACCGCGCTGATGCCGCTCTCGCAGCGTTGTTGCAGCTTGCTGAGGGCCGCGCACAGGCTTCAGCATTTCGCGCTGGCGGGCCGTGGTGGCATAAACAAAATTGAGATCAGCAAGTGCCTCTTCCAGTGTTTGGAAAACCTCTACCCCATCAATAACGTGATCAGCCTTGGCCGCATTGGCACGGGCAACGTCATTGGGCCAACCGTCTCTTGGATCAACCAGTCGCATTTCTCGGAGACCAAAATTGGCCATGGCCCGTGCGGCAGCACCAATGTTCTCACCAAGTTGCGGATTCACCAGGATAATGACGGGACCGTCTTGAATCACTTTTTTGCGACGGTCGGTTCCGGCCATGACATCGTTTGCTCTCTATGCAATAGGAAAGTGTCGCAAACGCTATACCCCCTTTGGACCAGCAAATGAAATATCTGAATTTGGGTTTTGTCGCCCTGCTCACCATAATGATCGGACTTTTTCCAATTGCTGGCCTAGCACCGGTCGCAGCACAGGAAAACGATCTTGGCACTCTGCAGGACTTGCTGCCACCACCGGCCAATCCAGACAGCCCAAGGTCGGTAAGCGCAAGGATTCGTGTCTTCGACAATATCCTGATCCATCAGCTCCCGGTCTGGTCGAGTTACGCCAACGGGCCGGCTCCTGCTGAGCGTTCAATCATCCAGACTGCAACAAACAATGGTGTTTATCGCATGAAAATGGCACCAGCGGACGAGAACTTCGAAGACTGGACCAACCTGTTTTCAATCGTTGCCCTCAATCAACCAAATGCACCCATTCAAAAGCAGGCCGAGGATGTCGCCAACTATTACCGATCAATTTGCAGTCCCAGCAATATGCAGATGTTTCGCGGCAACCAAAGCGCAAACCGCTTTGTCTTTGTCATTGTCTGCGGCAATTATTCCCGCCAACGCGAAATTGGTCAAATGGCGGCCGTCACCATTTTTCAGAATCGTAACGTGGCAGTAACCCTGACCCGCCAATGGCGTGGGAAGGCCTTTCAATCGTCCATAGACACCAACTGGCCAGTCAAGAAACAGGAAGTTGACGCCGTATTGAAAGAACTTGTGCGCACCCGATTAGTACCGATCAATAGCAACTGAACGCCACTTTCAAATGCGGTCCAAACATTCATATCTACAAGACAGTCAGCAAAAAACTGGAAATGAACAGGTTTTCAATGGCTAGCTGCAAGTTTTTGCGCGACTTGATTTGCCTTGCTCGGTGACAGTGATATAGACCCCGCAAAACGTGGCAA
Source organism: Rhizobiaceae bacterium (assembly GCA_051009515.1). GTDB lineage: Bacteria > Pseudomonadota > Alphaproteobacteria > Rhizobiales > Rhizobiaceae > Pseudahrensia. The sequence goes on from JBPCWM010000320.1 coordinate 14,458, forward strand.
AATCAGACATCTTTTGCGCCAACCTTTGGAATAAGCGCAAATTCTGTTTGTAAATGAGAAAGTACAGGCATGTTCAAAATCAAGGTTGAAAATCCGTTGGTCGATATAGATGGCGACGAGATGACCCGAATTATCTGGCAGTTCATCAAGGACAAGCTCATACACCCCTATCTGGACATTGACCTGAAATATTATGATCTGGGCATGCAGGCGCGCGATGATACGGATGACCAGATCACCATCGATGCGGCACACGCAATCAAAAAATACGGAGCTGGTGTGAAATGCGCCACGATCACGCCGGACGAACAGCGGGTGGAAGAGTTTGGCCTGAAAAAAATGTGGCGGTCTCCTAATGGAACGATTCGCAACATCCTGGGCGGAGTTATTTTCCGCGAACCTATCATAATGCAAAATGTGCCGCGTCTGGTGCCAGGGTGGACGCAACCGATAATCGTTGGTCGGCACGCGTTTGGCGACCAGTATCGCGCCACGGACTTTAGGTTTCCCGGTCCCGGCAAGGTGACCATGAAATTCGTAGGTGAAGACGGCACAGAGCAAGACTACGACGTCTTTGATGCCCCCTCTTCTGGCGTAGCTATGGGGATGTACAATCTCGACAATTCTATTCAGGATTTCGCGCGCGCAACCTTTAACTATGGCTTGCAACGCAAGGTGCCGGTCTACTTATCGACCAAGAACACGATCCTGAAAGCTTATGACGGCCAGTTCAAAGACACATTTCAATCCATATATGAGCAAGAATTTGAAGACCGCTATAAGGAACTCGGCCTGTGGTATGAACACCGATTGATCGACGACATGGTGGCAGCCGCCCTGAAATGGTCAGGAGGCTATTTGTGGGCCTGTAAAAATTATGACGGTGACGTGCAGTCCGACATTGTGGCACAGGGATTCGGCTCGCTCGGTCTGATGACGTCCGTTCTCATGACCCCGGACGGCAAAACCGTTGAGTCTGAAGCAGCGCACGGCACAGTTACCCGACACTACCGCGCCCATCAGCAGGGTGAAGAGACGTCTACCAACTCGATCGCATCCATATTCGCATGGACACGCGGCCTTTCACACCGAGCAAATCTTGACAACAATGCAGAGCTTGCCAAGTTCGCCAGCACCTTGGAGAAAGTCTGCATCAGCACAGTGGAAAGCGGCTATATGACCAAAGATCTGGCTTTGCTCATTGGTCCCGATCAAGCTTGGATGTCTACCACCGGATTCCTCGACAAGATCGATGAAAACCTGCAACAGGCAATGAGTTAAAGCAAGCCGGCTCTCGTCTTTCTGCCAGACCACCCTGCCGGATTGCTCCAAGACGGCTCGGCGCTTTTGGTAAATGGCCAGCAATGCAAACAATTGGCCTTGAGGACCAGTCGAAACAACTCAGGCCATCAAAGCCTGTTCAATCGCCGAGAGCGCGTCCTGGGCCTTGGAGCCGTCAGGTCCGCCTGCCTGAGCCATGTCGGCACGGCCACCGCCGCCCTTGCCACCAACGACCGCAGATCCGGTTCTGACAAGATCAACAGCATCAAACCGGTCTGTCAGGTCGTCGGTTACACCTACGACAATCGCAGCTTTTCCGTCTTCAGTTTTGGCAGCAATAACAGCGACACCGGAGCCAATTCTTGCTTTTTCCTCATCGACCATGCCCTTTAGGTCACGCGGAGAAACACCCTCGACCACCCGGGATGAAAAATTTATGTCGCCAATTTTTCTTGGTGCATTGGCATCCGCGGAACTACCGCCCATGGCGAGCTGTTTGCGCGCCTCCGCCAATTCCCGTTCCAGTTTCTTACGTTCATCAATCAGCGCCGAGACCCGCGAAGGCACATCGGTTGGGGACGACTTCAACACAGCTGCGGCTTCGCGCAACTTGGCGTCCTGAAGCTGTAAATGATTGCGGGCTGCTGTTCCGGTTAGTGCTTCAATTCGGCGAACGCCAGACGCAACGGCGCTTTCACCCAAAATAGTGACCAGGCCAATATCCCCGGTATTCCGAACATGGGTTCCACCGCATAATTCGAGCGACCAGGGTTTGCCGTCTTCTTTCGTTCCCATGGACACGACGCGCACCTCATCCCCATATTTCTCACCAAACTGGGCCTGTGCACCCAGTTCGATAGCATCGTCTACTGCCATCAATGTTGTGGAAACCGGACTGTTTTGCAGAACATAATCATTGGCCATCGCATCAACCCGTTCCATTTCAATCGGCTCAACCGGTTTTGGATGGGCAAAATCGAACCTCAATCGCTCAGGTGCCACCAACGAGCCTTTTTGAGCCACATGGTCACCCAAGACCTGACGCAATGCTTCGTGAACAAGGTGGGTTGCAGAATGATTGGAGCGCAAATTGTTGCGTCTATCATGGTCAACACTCAAGCGAGCGCCATCACCAACTGAAATTGAGCCATTGTTGACCTTGCCGAGGTGGACAAAAAGGCCGTCCCCCTTTTTCTTGACGTCATGGATATCAACTTCGCCACCATCGACGACGAGCGCGCCTGCATCTCCCAATTGACCACCAGACTCGCCATAGAACGGAGTCTGATTTAGAACGATTGCCACGTCATCGCCTGCAGATGCTTTTTCAACCGCTTCCCCATCGCGAACCAGCGCCAAAATGGCCCCTTCCGCCTCTTCGGTTTCATAGCCCAGAAATTCTGTGGCTCCGTGCTTTTCCCGCAGTTCAAACCAGATGGCCTCATCTGCGGCTCCACCAGCACCAGTCCAGGAGGCACGGGCCTCCGCCTTCTGACGTTCCATGGCCGCCTGATAACCATCTGTATCGACCGTAATGTCCCGGCGGCGTAACGCATCCTGGGTCAAATCAAGTGGAAATCCGTAGGTATCGTAGAGTTTGAAGGCAGTTTGGCCATCTAGACTGTCACCCGCAGACAGGTTCGCTGACGCTGTTTCCAGCAGATCGAGACCCCGGGTCAGGGTTTTTCGGAAACGAGTCTCCTCCAGCTTCAGAGTTTCAACGGTGAGTGCTTCATTGCGACCAAGTTCGGGATAAGCAGCTCCCATCTGCGTTAGCAGGGCTGGAACCAGACGCCACATCAATGGTTCCCTGGCACCAAGCAGGCTGGCATGCCGCATGGCCCTGCGCATGATGCGGCGCAGCACATAGCCGCGCCCTTCGTTGGAAGGCAGCACTCCATCCGCAATCAAAAAACATGAGGCCCGCAAGTGATCGGCAATCACCCGGTGACTGGCGCGTGTTTTGTCGTTGGACCCAACACCGGTTGCTTCCTCACTTGCATGAATAAGAGCTTTGAAGAGATCAATTTCATAGTTGTCATGGGTGCCCTGCAACACAGCCGCGATTCGTTCCAGACCCATGCCGGTATCAATGGAAGGTTTTGGAAGCGAAATACGTTCATCTGGCGTGACCTGCTCAAACTGCATGAAAACCAGGTTCCATATCTCAACGAACCGATCACCATCCTCATCCGGACTACCGGGCGGGCCGCCAAAAATATGATCTCCATGATCGTAGAATATCTCTGAGCAAGGGCCACACGGCCCGGTATCCCCCATGGCCCAGAAATTATCATGGGTGGCAATGCGAATGATCTTTTCATCAGGCAAACCGGCAATCTTTTTCCAAAGATCAAATGCCTCATCATCCGTGTGATAAACTGTGACCAGCAACTTGCTGGCATCAAGGCCGTATTCACGGATAAGCAGGTTCCAGGACAATTCAATGGCCCGTTCCTTGAAATAATCACCGAAAGAAAAATTTCCGAGCATTTCAAAAAACGTGTGATGACGCGCTGTATACCCGACATTGTCGAGATCATTGTGCTTACCACCTGCCCGCACGCATTTTTGAGATGTGGCAGCACGAGAATAGTCGCGTGTTTCAAGGCCGGTAAACAGGTTTTTGAACTGAACCATACCGGCCGCCGTAAACATCAACGTTGGATCATTGCGCGGCACCAAAGGCGATGAGGCAACCACTTCATGGCCATTATTCTCAAAATAGGAGAGAAAGGTGGACCTGATTTCGTTGACACCACTCATGACTGGCTTGTTCCCTGATCTGACTTACGTTGTCTTGCGGGTCAGCTTTGACCAGTTTCGGCGACAAAATTCAACCTGCAAATCAGAACTTTAGATCAGCCATAAACTTATATGTGCCTCAAATTCAAAAAGGCCATCCAATGGACGGCCTTTTTGGAACTATAGATACGCTCGAAATTCACTTTTCCCGTGCGAACCGCAAACCGATTGAGGTAACCTAACGAGTATTCAGTCAGGCGATTACTGCAGGAACTTGCAGCTCTAAAGGCCTACCCAGTTAAACCGCTATCCAGTTCAGGGTCGGTGCCATCCTCGTCGGAACTGGTTGGTTCATCAAGAAGTTTCTCCCCGATCAAACCAGCACTTTGACGAATGGATTGTTCTATTGTCTGGGCAACATCGGGATTTTCTTTCAGGAAGGTCTTGGCATTTTCACGGCCCTGCCCCAATCGTACGCTGTCATAGGAGAACCACGCACCGGATTTTTCCACAATCCCGGCTGTCACTCCAAGGTCGATCAATTCACCTGTCCGCGAAACACCTTCCCCGTACATGATGTCAAACTCAACTTGTTTGAATGGCGGAGCCAGCTTGTTCTTTACAACCTTGATACGGGTCTGGTTTCCAACGACTTCATCACGATCCTTGATCGCACCAATGCGCCTGATATCCAGACGTACAGAGGAATAGAATTTCAACGCGTTGCCACCAGTGGTTGTTTCCGGTGAACCAAACATAACTCCGATTTTCATGCGAATCTGGTTGATGAAAATCACCATCGTATTTGATTTCGAGATGGAGGCTGTGAGTTTGCGCAAAGCCTGACTCATCAAACGAGCCTGTAGCCCGGGCAGCGATGATCCCATCTCGCCCTCGATTTCGGCCCTAGGCGTTAGCGCTGCAACAGAATCCACCACAAGCACATCGCAAGCCCCTGAGCGTACCAGTGTATCGGTAATTTCCAGAGCCTGTTCCCCCGTATCCGGCTGAGAGATCAACAAATTTTCAAGATCAACCCCCAGCTTCTTGGCATAGACGGGGTCAAGCGCATGTTCGGCATCGACAAATGCACAAATACCACCGGCTTTTTGCGCCTCTGCTACCGTGTGCAGGGCCAGCGTCGTTTTACCGGACGATTCCGGACCGTAAATTTCAACAATACGCCCGCGCGGCAACCCGCCGACACCCAATGCAATATCCAGACCCAGACATCCAGTTGGGATGGTTTCAATTTCGACCGCCTGCTCATTGGCACCCAAACGCATGATCGAGCCTTTTCCAAATGCCCGCTCAATCTGCCCGAGAGCTGCTTCCAGTGCTTTTGATTTGTCCACGTTATTGTCCTCAACAACTTTCAATTTGGGTGCAGCCATTCGTTCATTCCTTATTCCACGGGTCATTGAGTGTTGCAATGAAACCGTTTGTACACATTTTGTTCTATTTTGTAAAGCCTCATGTTAAATATTGAAATAATTTGTTTTTATTCCATTTATTGCCGTTTTGTTCTCACCTTTCAAACAGTGAGTTCGCACCATCGAAATTCGCAATAAGCCTTATTGAACGCTTTGGCATTTTTTCGATTCGTCTATAGAGTCTGCCGCAGATTGAAATAACCGCGCGAACTCTCAAACAAGTGTCAAACTCCACAAGCTTATTGACAACAGGCAGAGCGCAAAACCGCATTGTATTTGTCGGTGCTGCGCATCTCGATCGCATTGGAAGGCTGGACCAACCTGCTGCACTAGGCTGCTCCAACCCCGGAAAATTTGAACAACTGCCGGGTGGAACCGCTCTTAATGTCAGCCGGATCTTGGCTAGGCTGGGACATCAGGTTGAACTCGTTACACTTCTTGGCAAGGATGAAATTGGCCAATGGTTGAAGGACATTCTGGCCAGAGAAAATGTCATGCTCAATCCGATAACTTCCTGTCACGCCCGCACCGGCAGTTACACCAGCATTATGGACCCGGATGGGTCGGTGGTAATTGCGCTGGCAGATATGGAGATCAACAATCAATTTTCCGCTGATCTGGCCGCGGATTTTGTAAACTCCACGACAGGTGACGATTGGTTGTGCGTGGATGCCAATCTTCCCCAGGATCAATTGGAGCCTTTGCTTGAGCTCAGTGCTGCCAAAAAAGCAGGATTTACGGTCTCAAAGGCAAAGGCCGCACGGTTGCGGGACATTTTGCCCAATCTCGACATCCTGTTTACAAATTGTACCGAGGCCCGCGCACTGTTGGCACTGGAAGAGAACAGGGAAAAATCCACACTGCTTGATAAGTTGACGGATGCAGGTGTGACGTCGGCTGTCGTCACAGACGGACCAGCTCCCGTACAGATCTTGCATAACTGTGCTCACCACGAATTACCCGTCAAAATCCCGGAACAAGTATTGGACGTAACCGGGGCTGGCGACGCACTGGCCGCCACAACTCTCCACTACCTCGACCGCGGCACAGCCCTAGTCGGATCGGTCGAAAAGGGAATTCAGGCGGCCAGTGCAATAATTCAGGTTCGGGGTGCCATTTGGCACGATCTTGCAGATCAGCTGAAATAGGCGCACAGCAGTGTTGATCAAACCACGAGGCCGGAACTTATGACACCACCATCACATCCTGTTTGTCTGTCTGACACGGTGGCTGCCGCTCTGGCTTCTGGTGCGCCGGTTGTTGCGCTGGAATCCACAATTATTACCCATGGCATGCCCCACCCTCAAAACCTCGACGCCGCCATGTCGGTGGAATCAGCAATTATCGAGCGAGGTGCTGTTCCCGCCACGATAGCTGTTGTGGACGGCATAATTCAGGTGGGTCTGACCCAGACGCTATTAGCCGATCTGGCTCAGACCGATGACGTGATGAAGTTGTCCCGGGCGGACCTCGCCTATGCTGTGTCCCAAAAACGCACCGGTTCGACAACGGTAGCCGCAACCATGATGGTTGCCCAAATGGTTGGGTTGAAGGTATTTGCGACAGGTGGCATTGGAGGCGTGCATGCCGGTGCGGAAATCAGTTTCGACATTTCAGCGGATCTCAGGGAATTTTCCCAAACAGATGTAATTGTGGTCTGCGCAGGGGCCAAAGCCATACTTGACTTGAACAAAACTATTGAAGTACTTGAAACTAATGGTATTCCTGTAATTGGATATCAATGTGACCAGCTGCCAGCTTTCTGGTCACGTGACAGCGATATTGCAGTACCGCTGCGCATGGACACCCCCAAAGAAATAGCCGAGCACGCCCGGATTCGGTCCAAGCTGGGTATTGCAGGTGGAACGCTGATTACCAATCCGGTGCCTGCAGACCATGAAATACCGGCACTGGAAATAAATGCGATTATCCAGACAGCCCTGCAGGATGCGGATCGTCTGGGTGTGTCGGGCAAGGACGTTACCCCCTATCTGCTTTCACGCATGTTGGAACTGACCGACGGGAAAAGCCTGCAAACCAACATACAGCTTATTTTGAACAACGCCCGGCTGGCAGCGGACATCGCAGTTGCCCTAGCGCAGACCTAGACATCTGGCTGATACAAGTCTGGTACTTGGTGGCGTTGCGTCACATCATCACAATTGTTAGAACTTGTGCAATTTTGATTGATTGACCATCTGTCTCGGCGTAGAGGACTGGCGAGACTTTCATGAAATGGGATCCGCGTGGGCCGGAAGTTGGAAACAACATCCAATGGCAGGGCAAAAATTGATCAAAGTGGCAGCTATTCTCAAGACTATCATTGCATTGGCCGTGGCGTTGATCACGGCTGGCTGCACAACTACATCCGTCCTGCAGACCGCACCGTTTGAAATACCTTCTGAGCGTTTTGCCGCTATTGTTGTTGAAGAAAACACCGGTAAAGTACTTTACCATATGCGGGCAGACGCGATCCGCTTTCCTGCATCGCTGACCAAGATGATGACCATGTATATGGTTTTTGAACGTCTGAAGTCAGGAAAAATCACCAAGTCCACGCCCATTCCAATATCGTCACGCGCCGCCCGCCAGCCGGCATCCAAGCTCTATCTAAAGGCAGGCAGTTCCATAACCGTGGACAAAGCTCTTGAAGCTCTTGCTGTTAAATCGGCCAATGATGTGGCCTATGCGACTGGTGAATTCATCAGTGGCAGCGAATCTGCTTTCGCCAGAGCCATGACCAGCAAGGCCAGAAGTCTGGGATTGTCCTCCACGACATTTAGAAATGCGTCTGGCCTGCCAGACAAGCGTCAAGTCACTACTGCCAGGGACATGGCGAAGCTGGGTGTCCTCATTCGCAGGAATTTTCCCCAATATGCTTATTACTTCAAGAAAAGTAGCATGACTTACAGGGGCAAGACGATTCGCGGCCATAACAAGGTACTGCTGCAGTTGCGGGGCGCGGATGGCATGAAAACCGGCTATACCAGAGCCTCTGGCTTCAATCTGGTCACCTCTGCAAAAACGCCACGCGGGCGACTGATTGGAGTTATCCTTGGGGAAAACTCCTCCAAAAGTCGCGACAGCCATATGATTCAGCTGATTAACAAATACGGTCGCAAGAGTCTGATCACCGCCAGCCGCTGAATTCCGGTGTGGTATTCAAGAGTTGAGCGCATCTTTTCCACCTGCCCGGGGGGCAGAACCTATGAGAATCCTGTCCGCTATCGCCGATATCGCCGCTATCGCCGCTACAACCGCCTTCGGGTTGCAACCTGTCTGTGCACAGCAGCACGACCCTTTGAAATCAGCAATGGCAATTGCCCGCGGGCTTGGAGCTGAACACTGTGAGCTGCAACTTGAAACCAACAAAGAAGACTGGACCAAACCGGAATTGTTCACTCTTCGGTCCATTCAGGACTATGATCAATCAGTATCGGAATACACACTTGTTCGCGTGCCGTGTTGGATGGCCGCCTACAATCAGGGAGACGTTTATGTCTTGGTAGATACCAGCGGATCCGCAGAACTGGTGACCTTCGCCGTACCATCCTACATGGTCGTCTATGAAGATGAGGACAATTCGGATACTGTCAAATCGATCTCAATCACAGGCTATACCGCCAAAACCAGCGTTGTATTAAGTGATTTCGATTCCGAGAAGCAGGAAATTTCTGAATATTACAAGATACGGGGGTTAGGGGATGCCAGCACATCAGCCACCTGGAAATTCGAGGATGGAGCGTTTGTTCTGAAGAGATTTTCAATTGATGCATCCTATGACGGCGAGATAAATCCTACAGAACTTGTAGAGTTTGGAGATGCGAAATGAAGCCGGACCGCGACACCAATCGCCTTGTTGAAATCATGGGAGCTCTTCGGACCCCTGTAACCGGGTGTCCGTGGGATCTGGAACAGGATTTCAGATCAATAACTCCCTATACAATCGAGGAAGTCTACGAGGTTGTTGACGCCATAGAGCGTAATGACATGGAAAACCTGCGCGAAGAATTGGGCGATCTGTTGCTGCAGGTTGTCTATCATTCCCAGATGGCGGCAGAGCAAGGGGTCTTCGATTACGGCGATGTGGTGGAAACCATCACCACCAAGATGATCAGACGTCATCCTCACGTATTTGGCGACGAGACAGCCCGAAATGCTGGCATGGCCAAGGGTGCGTGGGAGCGAATCAAGACGGAGGAAAAGCGCGAACGCGCCGAGAGGCGTGAAAAGATGGGCTTGCCAACGGCTGTGGAGACCGAAAGTTTTCTCGACGCCGTGCCGACGGCAACGGAACCGATGCTTGAAGCACTAAAACTCCAGCAGAAGGCTTCCAAAGTCGGGTTTGACTGGAACAACCCCGTCAGTGTGATCTGCAAAATCAAGGAAGAATTGGAAGAAGTCGAAGCTGAACTGGAGAATACCGACAGCAGCAATCTGGAAGGCGAGATTGGTGATCTCCTGTTTGTTGTGATCAATCTGGCACGACACCTCAATATCGATCCTGGCAATGCCCTGCGACGCTGCAATGGGAAATTCAGATCAAGATTTGCTCATATTGAGCAACACATTGCCGATCATGGGGAGACGATGGAGTCTGCCTCGCTGGATCTGATGGAACAGCTTTGGACAGAAGCCAAAAACTCCGCCCGTCAACAAAGTTCAACCCAATCGACCAAATAACTCGCTCTTGATATCTGGGGTGGCGCGAACCTTGAGCCACAGGGATCCATCGTTGCGGTCCGTGCGCTCAATCACGTGGGTGTTGTCATAAATCCAGGTCAATTGCCCCATGGAGGTGAGTGGAATCTCTATCTCCACCAAATTGTCGGAGCCGGAAAGGCGCGCTTCGATGACTGCCAGAAGTTCATCTGTTCCCTCACCTGAACTGGCTGACACCAGCAAGGGGGAATCTTCCCCCCGTCGCGTTGTACGAATTGCATCCAGTGCATCTGGATCGAGCAAATCGATCTTGTTCCAAACCTCAAGCACGTTTTCATGCCCCTCTTTGCCCACATCCAACTGAGCCAGAATATCGTAAACGTCCTGCGCCTGCGCCGTTGTGTCGGGGTCAGCAATATCGCGAACATGGATGATGAGTTCCGCCTCGATGACTTCTTCAAGTGTGGCACGAAACGCAGCCACGAGATGGGTCGGCAAGTCCGACACGAATCCCACCGTGTCCGACAATATGGCACGAGTACCCTGTGGCAGGTTCAATTGACGCAAAGTTGGGTCGAGAGTGGCAAACAGCATATCTTTTGCCATGACCTGCGACCCGGTCAGCCGGTTGAACAGCGTCGATTTTCCCGCATTTGTATATCCAACAAGTGCTACAACCGGGTGAGGAATTTTCTTGCGTTGTGAACGGTGAAGAGAGCGGGTTCGACGAACCTTCTCCAATTCACGTTCCAGCTTGTTGATCCGCTCTTGCAACTGGCGCCGGTCCGACTCGATCTGGGTTTCTCCCGGTCCGCCCAAAAAGCCTGACCCACCGCGTTGTCGCTCAAGATGGGTCCAGGACCGAACCAGTCTCCCACGTTGATAATTCAGGTGCGCCAATTCAACCTGCAAACGCCCCTCTTTGGTCTGCGCACGCGCTCCAAAAATCTCAAGGATCAGACCTGTGCGGTCCAGAACCTTGGCTTTCCATTGCTTTTCCAGATTTCGCTGCTGCACCGGTGTCAGGGGATGGTCGACGATAACCAGGCCAGCTTCGAGTGCAGCGATCAAACCGGTCAGTTCGTCCACCTTGCCGCTTCCCAGCAATGTGCCCGGCTTTACCTTTGCAACTTGCACGATTCCCGAATGAACAATATCGAGATCAATGGCCCTTGCCAGACCCGTCGCTTCCTCCAGTCGTGATGCTTCACTTCTGGTGCCTGCACCACCGGCCCTGGGTCCAATAACGGGAACAATGACGACTGCCCGTTCTGCGGAGCGCTGTTTCGAGCTGTCGATCTGGAACCGGGCTTTTCCGGCTTTTTTGATGTCGCTCAATGTCGTTTTACTCGCCGTCGTTTCCGTCGCTCGACTGATCTGTACCATCGAACATATTCAAGGGTTCGCTGGGCATGATCGTAGAAATGGCGTGTTTATACACCAGTTGAGAATGACCATCGCGTCTCAACAACAAACAAAAGTTGTCAAACCAGGTGACGATACCCGTGAGTTTAACACCGTTGACCAGAAATATTGTCAGTGAGATTTTATTTTTTCGTACGTTATTCAGGAATGCATCCTGCAAGTTTTGTTGTTTTTCGGCCATGTTAACCCGACCTCCTTTTGTCCCGCGAGCAAGCAGTATATGGCCAGATTGACAGACCGCAATCAAAATCGTCCCATTATGCAGGGGTGCCTCATTTCAAAGCTGGTATCACTTGTAGCCGAATGTCAGGTCCGCCACTATCGACTGCGCCAATATTTGCGGCTGAACAGCGCGATTATAGCCATAACTTCCAGCCTGCCGAGGACCATAAGTATGATAACTCCGTATTTCGCAGGATCTGGGAAATCAAAATAAGAAGGCCAACCATCGGCGACGGATATAGACCAACCGGCAGAATAAATGGGACCAGCCGTAGAAAATGCGGCAATCGCAGCAGTTAGCGCGCCCTCGAACGGGATACCATTGGTGGCCAGAAACACGGTTCCAACTGACATGGTCAATATGGCAGCAACGAAGAAACCCCAGATGGATTTCATCAATTGAAGGTCAAAGCGTTCTGAGCCGAAATGAGACGGGCTGACAGAATGAGGATAAACCAGTCGATCCAACTCGCTCCAGGATTGAACCAACATGCCCCCTATCCGATAGTGCTTGAGACCGCCGGATGCCGAATAAGCACCTCCGCCAACCATCACAATGAACAACACCACAACCAGAGGCAATATGGTAAAATATCCCGGTTGGGACTGAATTCCGCTTGTGGCGACCAACGATGCCGAATTCAGCAATCCCTGAACGATCGTCGCACCGGGTGACTGCGCACCCGCTCCTGCTACCACGATAGATACTGCGATAAAGGCCACGGCTACCACGCAGACGAGTACGATCACGGAATAGCTTTCTCGATGTTCAAGAAAACCTCGCCACTGTCCCTTGAGCGCCATACGGTGCCAAAAAATACTGGTCGCCCCAACAATCAGGAACACCGCAAGTATTGCCTGTCCCGCCACACCAATGGTCTGATCAAGACTGGTGGCAAACGGCAGAAATCCACCCGTGGACAATGCCGCCATGGCCAGTGACACGGCATGGAAAGCGCGTGCGCCTGTCAAAAACAATCCAAGCGAGCAAAGCGCTGTCATGGTGGCGTAAAGCAAACCCAGATTTATGGCAAAGATCAACAAGCGATCCGGGTTGGACCGCAGATCGGCCCCAAAGGAAAAACTGGATTTGTTGGAGATCAGACCTCCAACACCCATTGGCGCCATGATCAGCAAAATGGTGAGCAAGGTCAGGTAGCCTCCCAACCATTGCAAAAGAACTCTCCAGAAAAGCAGTGATCGTGGCCATTCATCAACTGACTTTATGGTGGATGATCCGGTTGTCGTGAAGGCCGAGTAACTCTCAAACAGCGCATCCACAAAACGCATGTTCATCATGTCAAAAAACGGGAAAGCCGCTGTAAGCGGTAACACTGTCCAAACCAGAAATAACAGGCCGAGCCGTCCAATCTGCGGCATCCGGCGTAGCCTGCCGAGCATAGCCAGAACAGGTGTCCCAAAGATAAATCCACCCAACAGCAAGTAGAACCCGAAACGCATGACTTCGGCCGTCTCATTGGCCAGCAGCGCGATCATGATTGGTCCGAGCAGGGACAATGTAAAAAACAGTCCAACGCAGGCCAGATAAAACAGGACAGCGAGCATCAGAAGAATTCCAGGCTGACCCTGAACATCTGCTCAACCTGCTTGACGCGATCGGCTGTAGCGAAAATGATCACCCGATCCTTGGCTTTGATTACGGTATCGCCGTCCGGCACAATGACTTCTTCCGAGCGGTAGATGCAGCCAATACGCACCCCGTCTGGCAGTCCGAGATCGCGCAAGGGCGAGCCTACAAGGGTTGAAGTTTCAAGTGCATCAGCCTCGATAACCTCCGCAGCTCCATTTTGAACCGAATGGACGCCCCTAATCCGGCCGCGCCGCACATGCTGCAGTATCTTTGATATCGTTACAGAGCGGGGGTTCAAATGGGCATCAATACCCAGCGTCTTGGTGAACTCGTAGTAACCGGTATTATTCAACAGCGCCAGATTAGCCTCACATCCCAGACGCTTGGCCATGACACTGGACAAAATATTCACCTGATCATCATTCGTGAGAGCAACCATTAGATCTGCGTGCTCTATATCAGCCTCCAGCAGAATTTGCTGGTCAAGTGCGCTGCCGTGCAGAACCACGGTGCGGTCCAGTTGATCGGCGATGGCGATGGCCCGCTCGCGGGAGCTTTCGACCACTTTGACCCGGGCCTGGCTTTGACGATTTTCAATCGCCTGAGCCACATAGAGGCCGATATTTCCACCACCAACAATAACAATACGGCTGGCAGTCGGTTCTTCATGACCAAAAATATTAAGCGTTCGCCGCACCCTGTCACTGCGTACAACGACATAGGCAAGGTCACCCGCCATCATGGCATCCGAAGCATGGGGAACAAACAGGTTACCTGCCCGCCAAATGCCGGTGACCACGGCTGACAAGTCTGGAAACAATTCGCTCAACTGACCCAAAGGTGTGTCTATGACCGGGCAATCATCGAGACATTCGATCGCGATCATCGCCACTTCACCATCTGCAAACTGCACGGCATCTGTTGCGCCGGGAAGTGCGATGCGTCGCAACACCATTTCTCCGACTTCGATTTCAGGCGAGATAATCACGTCAATCGGCATGTTATCGCGCGAAAACAAATCTCGATAGATCGGTTGCAAATAGGTCTGCGCCCTTATTCGGGCAACTTTCGTGGGAACATTGAACAGGGAATGAGCCACCTGGCAGGCCACCATATTGACCTCGTCATAGAGAGTCACACCGATGATCATGTCGGCATCTTCTGCGCCAGCAGCCTGCAGCACATCTGGCTGCGAGCCATGCCCGACAATGCCGCGCACATCCAATTGGTCGCGGATCACCTGAACCAGCGAAGCCGAGCTGTCGATGACAGTGACATCATTGCCTTCAGTGGCCAAACGTTCGGCAATTCCATAGCCAACCTGGCCAGCGCCACATATAATGACTTGCATGTTAAATCAGCTGTCTTCGCCAGCGCCCCGTGTCGATCGTGGTCCGGTATTATATGCCAAGTGATTTCACTTTGCGATGCAGTGCTGAGCGTTCCATGCCAACAAATGACGCGGTGCGTGAAATATTGCCTCCAAACCTTGTGATTTGGGCTAACAGATAATCCCGTTCGAAGATTTCCCGCGCTTCCCGCAGAGGCATGGACATAATGTGGTCATTGTCGGATCCAGGCGTTTTGGGCAACATGTCACTGATTTCGCCCGGTAATTGCTCGGCACTGACCTCGTCATTGTCATCGCCTCGCGACAAAATCATCAAACGCTCCACATTGTTGCGCAATTGGCGCAGGTTTCCTGGCCACGAATGAGCATGCAATACGGCCATGGCGTCATCGCCAATGGTGCACCCTTTAATGCCGGACTGGGTTTCAATTTGCACCATGAAGGCATCAATCAATTCGCCAATATCTTCGCGCCGATCTGCCAGCGATGGCACCTGAACCGGCACCACTGCCAATCGATGAAACAGATCTTCACGAAACACCCCCTGTGCGATGCGGTCTTCAAGGTCAATTGACGTTGATGACAGGATGCGGACGTCCACCTCTACTTTCTTCACCCCCCCAACCCGCTGGAATTTTTGTTCAACCAAGACACGCAAAATCTTGTTTTGCGTTTCTCTGGGCATTTCGGCCACTTCATCGAGCAAAAGCGTTCCGAGATGGGCTTCTTCCAGAGCGCCAACCTTGGACTGAGTGCCATCATTGGCTTCAACACCAAAAAGTTCGATTTCCATGTTTTCAGGGGTGATCGCCGCTGCATTCAACACAACGAACGGTCCGTCCGCTCGCGCGGAGTTTTTGTGGATGGTCCTTGCCACCATTTCCTTGCCCGAACCGGATGGCCCGATGATCATGACCCGGGAATTAGTTTGCGACACTTTATCGATGTTGGATCGCAACTGGTTCATGGCCAGCGAGCTGCCGATCATTTCGGGCATGTCGGGTGTACGGCGCTCCAGATCCTTGACCTGTTTACGCAAACCCGCCGTCTCCAGGGCCCGTTCAGCAATCAAAACAAGCCGGTCAGCTTTAAACGGTTTTTCGATATAATCGTAAGCCCCTCGTTTGATTGCAGAAACGGCGGTTTCGATATTGCCATGACCGGAAATCACAACGACCGGTAAATCAGGATGTAGTTCCTGAATCACATCCAGCAGACCCAACCCGTCCAGGCGACTACCCTGCATCCAAATATCCAGAAAAATCATGGATGGACGCCTGTCCGAAATCGCTGCCAATGCGGTATCACTGTCTGAGGCCTGACGGGTGTCATGCCCCTCGTCTTCCAGCAATCCGGAAACCAGATTGCGAATATCTGCCTCGTCGTCGACGACCAATATATCAGATGCCACCAGTTGCTCCTTCTACCACCATATCCCCATCTTCATCTTGTTCTTTTGATACGTCCAACAACGGCAGAGACACCCGCATCAGTGCACCATGGCCACCTTCTGATACTTCTGGCGCATCCATCAGCTCGATGCCGCCTCCATGTTCCTCAAGAATTTTACCTACAATCGCGAGCCCCAGACCCGTGCCTTTTTCGCGCGTGGTCATGTAGGGTTCCAGCAACCGTTGCCTGTTTTCCTTCGGCAGGCCCTTGCCATTGTCCGTAATGTCAATTTGATGCATATCCCCGGCAACAGAATTTGAAATCCGTATGGTCGGTTTTTCCTCACCGTAAAATTCAACACCTTCCATTGCTTCACAAGCATTCTTGATCAGATTGCCGAAGGCTTGGCCCATTAGACGGCTGTCAAACCTGGCCATCAACTCCTGCTCACCAAGCTCTTCTTCAAACTGGATTTCGGGGTGCGATACTTTAAGCAAAAACAACGCTTCGCGAACGGTATCGCGCAGATCTCGAGTGGTCAAAGTTGGTTTCGGCATGCGCGCAAAAGAGGAAAATTCATCTACCATACGGCCAATATCAGCAACTTGCCGTATAATGGTGTCCGTACACTGGTCAAAGACTTCACGATCTTCCGTAATCACCTTGCCATAACGGCGCCGAATACGTTCGGCTGAAAGCTGGATCGGTGTAAGCGGATTTTTGATTTCATGGGCAATGCGGCGAGCCACGTCAGCCCAGGCAGAGGTTCTTTGCGCCGATACCAGATCCGTGATGTCGTCGATCGTAATCACATGCGAATTCAGCCCATCTTCGCCATGGTCGACGGACACCTGAACGCTCAATGTGCGGTCCCGTCCAGCTGAATGTATAATAATCTGTTCGCGATAGGAGCGGCGGCCACTTTTTTCTGCATGATCTACAACCTCGGCCAGATCAGGGCTGATATCTGACAGGCTGTCTCCGACAATGGAATCGGCATCCCACCCCAAAATATTGATGGCCGACAGATTGGCAATGGCGACCCTGCCCTTGGCAGAAATACCGATCACGCCAGCAGTCACCCCGGACAGTACGGCTTCGGTAAACCGGCGGCGGCGGTCAATCTGTTCCTGATTATTCAGGATTTCATCACGTTGGGTGCGCAATTCGCTGGTCATGGAGTTGAACGTATCCGCCAGAGAGCGCAGTTCACCTTCCGATCGCGTGATCGGGACACTCACTTCAAGATCGCCCGAAGCCACTTTGTCCGCGGCTTGAATCAGCCTCCGTATGGGCTCAACCAGCCGATCTGCAACGGCAATACCCATCCAGATGGCCGCCAGCAAAATGGTAAGACAGATGCCGACATAAAGCAGCGCAAACGCAATTTGCAGCGGCAGCCGACCACTTTCAAGCAACTTATACTCTTCCGTGATCTCTTCCATCAACTGGATGGAATTGATCACACCGGGGTCTACCCCGCGCAGCGTATAGAGATAGACATCGTCACCAAGTCCTTTCAGCTTTACAACGCAGCCTGCAAGATTTCTCACCCTTGGCCCCCCACAGGCAGGTTTGTCATCTCTGGCCAATTCCATCAGCCCTTCGGGTACCACGGGCAGTCTGCGCGCCGCGTCCTGATCTGCGGTAACAATAATGCTGCCATCGGAGCGGATGAGAGAGGCGTTTAACAATCCCCGCGCCTGTGTCTGACCTTGAAGGAAACTCAGGAAAGCACTCCTGTCGAGCACGAAGCCGCTGCGATTGCGGACCAGGAGAAATCCCATATTTATGGTGCTGGAATTGAGTGTTGAAGCCGTTTCCTCGACATATGATCGCGCGACATTGACCGAGTTGGAGACAATCGACCGCGTGCGCTGATCAAAAATCCGGTCAAGTCCGAGATCCAGCGTAATGCCGGCAACCACCGCCACAATAATGGCTGGAAAGGCTGCCACAATGCCAAACAACCCAACGATGCGAATATGCATGCGTGCAGCGGCGCGCCCGCGTTTGCGCGACTGTAGAAGATTTAACATCTCGCGCCCAACGAGCAGCAGCATCATCGTCACAAGAACCGCATTGATTCCCATAACGATCAAAATGACATTTTCTGTTGGCTCGATATCGGTAAGTCCGAGCAGAACCAAAAAGGACCCTGCCCCAAAAAACAGCACCAAAATTACAAAAGCCGCACCAAATCGCCTGGCATATCCAAGACTGGAGCCAAGGGGATTTGATGACTCCTGAACAGAGCCAGCATCTTGGTTGGGAGAAACAGTCATTAGTGCTGAAAAGTCAAACCTGGCGATGTTGCGTTGCCATTGTGCAACGATTTGTTGCCAATGTGCAACGCGATTGTGCGTGAATTAGGGCAAATCAATCTATCAACAGAAGTTGAAATATTGCCTCTTCAAAGCATATTTCTCGTGCCGGTTCATGTGGGATGCAGGCGGTTAACAAATGTTTACAAGTCGGATTGATATTTCTACGCATGGCTTTCAAACGTCTGAAAACCCCGTTCGGAATGGTGCAAATCTGCCCTATCCAATTCCACGCATAACTTGCAGACCCAAGTCTCGAATCTTCTTGCGCAATGTGTTGCGGTTCAGGCCCAAAACTTTTGCAGCCTGAATCTGATTGCCGCGGGTAGCGCGCAAGGTCATATTGATCAACGGTTCTTCAACTTCGCGCAGCACACGGGAATAGAGATCATCGAGAGAATCGTCCTTGGGATCATTTTCCAGAATCTGGGAGGTGAACGCTGCAACAGCAGCTTGTAATTGTTGTTCGGAAACCATGCCAATTTCTGCAGAATTTGCTGCTGGACGTGCGGCAGAGAATTCATTTTCCACAAGTTCGGCAGTTATGCGTTCCTGCGGATAAAGCGCGGTCAAACGTTGGACAAGGTTTTCCAGTTCGCGAACATTGCCCGGCCAATGGTGCTGTTTCATGCGATCGAGTGCGGCTTTGTCAAACACTTTGCGCGGCAGGCCACGGGCCTCCGCCTGTTCGAGAAAATGACGCGCCAGATCAGGCACATCCTGACCTCGTTCCCGCAGCGGGGGCAATCTCACCGGCACCACGTTCAACCGGTAATAGAGGTCTTCCCTGAACTGGCCCTTGTCAATCAGCACCGCAAGGTCCTGATGGGTTGCAGCCACTATACGCACATCTGTGGATATGGGTGTTCGCCCCCCCACAGTAGTGTATTCTCCCTCCTGCAATACGCGGAGCAGACGGGTTTGCGCTTCAAGCGGCATGTCGCCAATTTCATCTAGGAACAAAGTGCCGCCATTTGCCTGTTCAAAACGGCCTGCTGAACGGGTATTGGCGCCGGTAAAGGCTCCTTTTTCGTGACCGAAAAGTTCGCTTTCAATCAATTCACGAGGAATGGCCGCCATGTTGATCGCCACAAATGGTCCGGTCTTCCGTTTACCAAACTGATGCAACGCACGGGCAACCAGCTCTTTGCCGGTGCCGGATTCGCCATTGATCATTACGGTCAGATCTGTCTGGGTCATGCGTGCGATGACCCTATAAATCTCTTGCATTGCGGGAGAACGCCCAACGAGGGGCATGGCCGGGTCGCTGCCTCTTGCCCCACCCGAATCACTCGCCTCTGGCTGGGTCAATGCCCGCTCTATCGTGCCGATCAGTTCCTTGAGATCAAAAGGTTTGGGAAGATAGTCATAGGCACCTTTTTCGGTCGCGGTAATGGCCGTCATGAAAGTGTTTTGCGCACTCATCACAATGACAGGCAGATCAGGACGTACCCGCTTTATGCGCGGTAAAATATCAAAAATGTTTTCATCCGGCATGACCACATCGGTGACCACCAGATCACCGTCACCCGCAGCAGTCCAACGCCACAAGG
>JBPCWM010000321.1:0-16649 GCA_051009515.1 Rhizobiaceae bacterium
GTGGTTCGTCGTCGATCAATGGCATGGTCTATGTGCGAGGACATGCAAAGGATTTTGACCACTGGGAAGAATGTGGAGCCCATGGCTGGTCGTATGCTGATGTGCAGCCCTATTTCCAGAGAGCAGAAACCAGCCATGGTGGTGCCAGTGGGGAGGGCAGAGGAACCGATGGCCCCCTGAACGTGGGGCGCGGTCCGCAGAAAAATCCTTTGTTTTCAGCCTTTGTGGAAGCCGGCAGACAGGCGGGTTTTGAGACTACACAAGACTACAACGGTCTGAAGCAGGAAGGCTTCGGCGCCATGGAGCAGACCGTTTACAAGGGGCGCCGGTGGTCTGCGGCCAATGCCTATTTGAAACCGGCGTTGAAGCGTGAAAATCTGCGCATGATGAATTGCTTTGTGCGTCGGGTGGTTTTCGAGGGAAAGACGGCGATTGGGGTTGAGTTTCAGCGCGGTGACACAATTCAGTGCGTGCGCGCAAGGAAAGAGGTGATCCTAGCAGCGTCCTCCATTAATACACCAAAGGTTTTGATGTTGTCTGGAATTGGTCCTGCAGGACATCTGAAGGACCATAATATAAAAGTGCTGGCCGACCGCCCCGGAGTGGGAGGCAATCTCCAGGACCATCTGGAGCTTTATATCCAGCAAGCCTGCACGCAACCGATTACGCTTTATTCAAAGCTGAACCTTTTTTCCAAGGCCATGATTGGAGCGCAATGGCTTTTTTTCAAAACCGGTCTTGGGGCTTCCAACCAGTTCGAAAGCGCGGCCTTTGTGCGGTCTCGAGCCGGGGTGGAATATCCTGACATACAATATCATTTCCTGCCCGTAGCTATCCGCTACGACGGCAAGGCTCCGGCGGAAGGGCACGGGTTTCAGGCTCATGTGGGACCGATGCGCTCCAAATCACGCGGGCATATTAAACTCACTTCGGCTGATCCCGCAGACCCTCCCCAAATACAGTTCAATTACATGAGCCATGAGGAGGACTTTGAAGACTTCCGCCACTGCATCCGTTTGACACGTGAAATCATCGGGCAGGAAGCATTTGATCCCTACCGCGGAGAAGAAATAGCTCCAGGCAAGCCCGTGCAGAGCGATGAGCAGCTTGATGACTATATCCGTGAACATGTGGAAAGTGCCTATCACCCATGCGGTACGGCCAAAATGGGGGCGGTCAGCGATCCGCTGGCTGTTGTTAACCCTCAGTGCCAGGTTATCGGGGTTGAGGGCTTGCGGGTGATTGATACGTCCATTTTTCCGCAGATCACGAATGGAAATTTGAATGGTCCTGCCATCATGAGCGCTGAGAAGGCCAGTGATCATATTTTGGGGCGGACCATGTTGGCCAAATCCAACCTACAAGCCTGGATTAACCCGCGCTGGCGTGAAAGCGACCGATAGCGCTTGGCGCACCTGAACCAAATTAAAGCTCCGACTGCTCTAGTCTGCCAGAAATTCCTGCATGGCGGCCATCATGGTCTGCCAACTTTCCTCTTCCTGCAACGGATAATGATTGCGGCTTTCCAGGACCAACAGCTGAGCACCGGAAATACCTTTGGCCAGTTTCTGACCTTCTGAAAGCGGGTGCACCGCATCTCCTCGCGAATGCATGATCAGTGTTGGGGCTTGAACCTTTTCCAGCAAGTTGGCGATGGAATGGTGATTGAAGAATCGACGCCCCCGGATTTCGTTTTCGACTGGACAGCTTAACTGGACATTACGAGCGATCTGTTGAATCAGCTCAGGAGTCGCGGTTGGAAAGTAGACCGAAACATACCCTGAGATAAATGAGCTGCCGTGGGTCTCCCAGCCTTCCTTGGCCATTTTTAAAATTGCGTCGTCAGGGTCCGGACTTGCATTTTCGTTGCGCACAGAGCGGCCATCGACATAGCCACCCAGCGTTATGAGACGAGATGAACGTTCGGGGAACATGGCGGCGAATTCGGTTGCGATCATCCCGCCACTGGAGGTGCCCAGCAAATCAACACGGTTGATTCCGAGCACATCCAGAACCGCCTTCATGTCTTTGGCACTTCGGGTCGTGCTGAAATCGTCCACATCCAGGTCGGACAAGCCACAGCCACGTTGATCCATTCGGATCAACGTATGACTTTGGCCAAGGACGTCAAACATACTTCGTTCGCTGGCTTCGTTCCATTCCAGCTCGAGATGCGTGGGATGATGTGCCACACGCAACAGTGGAGGGCCACTGCCGGATATGGCGAAGGCAATCTTTACACCGTCGTCAGCCGTGGCATAGCGAATCTTTGGGCTAAATTCGGCGCTATGAGGGATCGCTTCTGTTGAGCCACTCTCTGTGACCTGGGCAACAAATTGTATGCCGCGACGAGCAATTGTACGGATAATTTCCTGCCGCTTTCCATCGTCCCCAACCACCTTTCTGGTAGCTGCAATCCGGGCGCTGATTGCAGATTCGGAGACTATCCGGCCACCCCAAATTTCTTCGATCAGTTGATCTTTGGTGACCAGCTTCCCGGCATTCTCCAACATTAGCCGCAGCAGATCAAAGACTTGCGGTTCGACCGGCTGGTCCAAACCGTCTTGTGTCAGCGAATGTGCCTTGGTGTCGAAAGTGTAGTTGGAAAAGTGATACTTCATGTATCCACTGAACGGCGAATTCAGCGTTTGCGCAAGAGGAATGTATGTACCGTGAAGATTGGCAGGGTTTTCACAGGCTTTTCGCAAGGTTTGCCTCAAGCGCGTCGGATCGGGATCTGCAAGTTTGTAGTCAGGCAAATGGAGATGACCCAATGAACCAGATTATCGATACAGCACTCCTGAAACATCCGCGACCAGAATACGAAGATTTGGTCGACTATGCCCATGGTCCGTCGCGAAAGAGCCCGCGCGGCGCAATGGCAATTGCCTTGCTTGGCATGGGATTACTGTTTGACTTTGCTACCTATTTGTAGACAAACCGGCAGCATCCGGTTGTGTTCAGTCACTTCATAGTTGAGATTAGAGCTATTGAAGGTGTCCGATCGATCTGATTCTGCTCAAGAGCGTTGCCTCAAGTGCGAATTGTGGTGCGGTCCTTGCTTCGTTTGCGCTGCAGTTCCCGCTCGATGCGCTTCTGGTCCTTTTGGGCGCTGATATCGGCTGCAATGTGAGCTTCGTTGCGCTTTTTGGCCAGCTCAATCTGTTTTTGCCTTTCTTCAAAACGAGCACGCTGTTTTGTGTCCACTTTGTCATGGCAATGAGGACAGGACACGCCTTTCTCGTAGCGCGGATCAGCCTTTTCGTCTTCGCTGATGGGCATTCGGCATGCGTGACACATGTCATAATTGCCCACCTCGAGACCGTGTTTGACGGAGACCCGTTGATCAAAAACAAAACACTCGCCTTCCCAAAGGCTATCCTCAACCGGAACCTCTTCCAGATATTTCAGGATACCGCCCTTCAGGTGATAGACTTTGTCAAATCCGCGCGCCTTGAGCAGAGCGGTTGATTTCTCGCAACGGATTCCGCCGGTGCAGAACATGGCCACTTTTGTATCCTGATCAGCTTCCAGTTTGTGCTCGACCCAATCCGGCAGTTCGCGAAAGCTCGTGGTCTGGGGATTCTGCGCGTTCTGGAACGTGCCGATCGCGATTTCATAATCGTTCCTGGTGTCAACCACGACAACATCCGGCTGGCTGATCAATTCGTTCCATTCCTTTGGATCGACATAGGTCCCGGCATTATTGGCTGCATCTACTTCGTCTATGCCCAGGGTTACAATCTCCTTCTTCAGTCGCACTTTCATGCGGTAAAAAGGAGCATTCTGCGCCCACGAGAACTTTACATCGAGATTGGAAAACTCGCACCGCGATTCCAGCCAGCCAAGGACTGCGGATATGCCATGTCGCGGCCCGGCAATCGTTCCATTTATTCCCTCGCGGGCCAAAAGCAAGGTGCCCATGACGTTGTTGTTCACACATGCTTCCAGCAATGGATCTTTCAGAGCTTCAAAGTCCTCAAGGGTTACAAATTTGTACAATGCTGCCACGAGAAATTCTGCATTGGAGTTTTGTGGAATGGTGGTCATCGGAAAGACGTTGTAATTTTGTTTGGAATGGACTTTCCTGCAATAGCGTGCACCGAGGCTGCATTGCAACAAGACCATCGTCCCAAGGGGAGATTGAATGAACAGACGCTGGATCTATCTCATTCTCGTTGTGCTGACGGCGCTGGTCATCGGCCAACTGTTTCCCGGTGTCTGATCTGATTTTTTTCGGACAATGGTCAATATCCAATCTGCGTGTTGAAGCAACACTGCATTTGGGAGGAAAATCCTATAACAATGAGGCACATATCAGTGCTTGTTGACAGCCTGTTAATCCTATCCAAGCAAAGGTTAACAAGCGAGTTCTGTCGCGGATATCGCTCGGGAACACCTCAATTTCATCTAACGATCTACCAGTCCAACGGGTGAAGATGTACATGTAGGGGATATCTGTTGCTTTCCGTGTTTGGGAAATATTCAAGAGAAACCGCTTAATGCTGCCTTCAGTGGTGGGGGCGCTGATGCGTGTACGGAACTTGGCGTTTAGATGGGGATAGGTATTGCTCACAATGGCCACCAGCAAGGGACAGGAATTTCTATGGTGTTGAATATGATGCTGACAGGCGCTTGTTGGTCTGGGTTGACCAACAGGGTGGTCGCACCCTTAACCAGGTCTCCGCAAAATAAACCGGAACTCGTTCACAATTCCCGACCGGCGTTAAACTCGGCCCACCGCATATAGGCATTGGCGCCCAAAGAAGAAAAGGGTTCAGGCGGCAGTTTTTCGGGCAATGGCAAGTCCTGCATGGCACGGGTGCTGGAATTTGCGATGCCGCTTGCAATTTCGGCTGCAAGTTTGCCTGACAACGTGCCCGCCACCGTGCCTAGACCATTTTGACAACAAGCAGAATAGAGATTGGTGTCCAATTCACCAAAGGCGGGTGATGAATTCCGGCTTAAGCATAGCAGTCCGCCCCAGCGATACTCCATGGGTAAGCCATCCAGGGACGGAAATCGATTACGGAAGCTGCGGTCCTGGGCCGGTGCAATTGATGCCAGCCGGGCATCGCTGACATGTCGGTCCGGTGCCCAGGTGAAGCGATTGCGCACGATGATCCTGGTTCCTCCAGTGCCAGAAATTTTCCTGACGGTTGTGCCAAGCGGGTCGGATGGTGTGAAGGCCCAATTCTGGTAGCCACCCAACTGCTTTGCTTCTTCAACCGACATGGCTCTGGTCATCGACGCATAAAGATAGATATGCATCAAGCGCCGCTTGAAGAAACCGAAACTTTCCACGTGTCCGTTAACGGTCAGCACCATGGTTCCAGCCGAAAGAGTTGCTCCGGGAACCTTGATATCCCAGCCCGAGGTCGTCTTTGCAAACGCGGTCACAGGGGTATTTTCAAACAGGTCCACCCCCTGATTGACCAATCCATCGGCGAGATGTCGGACATACAGAGCCGGTTGGATCAGAACCGTACCGGGTGTGTACAAGCCCTGCAAATAGTAATCAGATCCACACACGTCCTTCATTTGCTGTTGATCCAGCATCTCATGGTCTTCATTCAACCTTGTGAGGTGTTGGGCATAGGCGCGGTTTTTCAAAACACCTTTAGCGGTAGCGGCTGAATTGATCTTTCCGCTTGGGGCAAATGCTTCATTGCCCATTTTGTATTCCAAAGCAGCTTCCTGTGCAAAACTGATAGCTTCCCGGTTCAGATTGGTACGGAGTTGGTCGAGTGTATCGTCGCCAGCATAGTTGGTTGATCCCAAATTATGGGGAAGGTCGATCATAAATCCGGAGTTTCTGCCTGCTGGACCGTTTGCCACCGTCTGAGCCTCGAGCACCACGATTTTACTTCCGGGATTGAGTTGCAATAGTCGTCGGGCAGCCGACAATCCAGCAAAACCGGCTCCGATCACTGCAAAGTCGGCAGTTTTGCTGTCATTGAGAACGGGCTGCGGCTTTCGAGGTGGGAGCAGGCAATCCCACGCTGCTGGACCCGGATTGCTCGGGAATCTTTGAACGGTGACAGGCACGTTTCAGTGCTCGTTATTCAAGGCATCGACGGCGGGGATCTCTAGCTCTCTGCGCTCAATATAGGCCCGCAATTCTTCGTCTTTTGCCTCATCCAGTCTTGGTTCTTCATAGGCCAGAAGCAATTCGCGCGCGCGTTTGAGCGCGCGCTCGGTGATGTCCTGACTGCCATCTGCCATCCACTGCTCAATTGAGTTATTGTCGAACATTTCCGGCATGAAAAACGCATTTTGGAAGTGTTTTCTGGTGTGGTGGTGGCCGAGATAATGCCCGCCGGGTCCAATGTCACGTACTGATGCCAATGCGTCATCAAAGTCATCCCATTTTATGCCTTCCATCATGCGATAGCCCATGGCGCATTGTTCGGCATCAACTATGAATTTTGCAATTGAGCAATGCATTCCGGCCTCGTTCCAGCCAGCTGAGTGCCACAGATAATTGGCTCCAGACAGGAGTGTTGCCATGAGAGTGGAAGCGGACTCATAGCCGGCCTGTGCGTCAAATGTCTTTGCTCCACCCAATGTGTTCGATGTCCGCCAGGGGACTTTGTAATGGCGCGCCATCTGCCCGATCATCATGTTCATGAGGCTTATTTCCGGAGTACCCGCCATGGGCGCTCCAGATTTCATGGATACGGTCGACAGATAATGTCCATAGATTGCAGGGCAACCTTTGCGAATTATTTGCGTATAAGCCAGCGCTGACAGGGCTTCCGCATTGAGTTGCGCTACTGCTGCGGCTGTGGAGGCGGGCGTATTGGCACCACCAAGAACGAACGGGGAGCATAGTACGGGCTGGTTTCGCCTGCAGAATGCCCGCATGGCCCCCAGCATGGTTTCGTCCCAAACCAATGGAGAATTGCCATTGCAATTGCCCGTGACAACGGGATGTGACTCCATGAACTCAGCACCAAACAGAATAGCGCACATGTCGAGCACATCTTCGGCGTTTTTGGGGCTGGTTGTCATCCCCATGAACATCTTGTCGCTGTGCTTCATGGAGGAATAGGTGATGCGCAGGTGTCGATGTGCAACCACATGATCCATTGGCTCCACAATGTGATGGGCAGATGAATGAAGCGCTGGCAGCATATGAGCGAGTTTGTGGAAATTTGCCAGATCATCCAGCGTAGGCCCTCGCCGCCTGTCGTCGAGATCCCGCAAATATGGCGCGCCGGTCATGGGCACGAATATGCTCATATCACCGCCGAAAGGTAAATTATTGGCGGAATTGCGGGCGTGATAGATAAAGGATTCGGGAATGGATGCAACCAGTTCACGCACCAGTTCGCGGCCAAGATGCACACGGTCGTCTTCGCGAATGTCAGCCCCGGCTCTACGCCAGTCTTCTATGGCAATAGGATCGCGGAAGACAACACCGACTTCCTCCAAAATATCCATCGACGCAGCATCAATCTTGTGAATCTGTTCTTCGTCCATGGGTTCGACGAGCGGCACTTTGCGCTTGAGTGCGGGCAGCATTTGCGTGTTAAACGCTGTGCGTTGTTCGCGGCGGGCCTGGCGCCCTCCGCGACGAGCGGTGACCGGGGTACCTTCCGAAGAGGCGGCTGGTGTGGTGGTTACAGCAACGATTGGGCTGTCTTGAGATGCACCCATCACAC
The DNA here is from genome assembly GCA_051009515.1 of Rhizobiaceae bacterium. Taxonomy (GTDB): domain Bacteria; phylum Pseudomonadota; class Alphaproteobacteria; order Rhizobiales; family Rhizobiaceae; genus Pseudahrensia. The sequence continues at coordinate 7,668 of JBPCWM010000321.1, forward strand.
GACCCCGTCTTGATCAGCAGGATCGCTTAGATCAACCCAGATTGTTTTGAGCTCGGTATATTGATCATGCGCCTGCAAGCCGTTGTCTCTACCGCCAAAGCCTGACTGTTTGTATCCCCCGAATGGCGTTGTGATGTCTCCCTCGCCATAGCAATTGATCGTCACGGTTCCGGCTTTAATGGCGCGCGCCGTTGTCAGAGCGCGTGTGGCATGTGCGGTGAAGATGCTCGCGGTTAGCCCGTAGTCGGTATCATTGGCAATCTCGATTGCTTCATCCAGAGATTCGACTGCAATGACAGACAGCACCGGCCCAAAAATCTCCTCGCGTGAAATTTTGTCATCGCGCTTTGCGATGTAGACTGTTGGCTCAAGAAAATTTCCTTTGAGTTTGCCACCGGTCACGGGAGACTGCTCTTTCAGATAAGAGGCGACTTTCTTGCAGTGATCTGAATCAATCAGAGCTCCAAGATGGTTTTTGGGATCCAGCGGATCGCCGGTTCTCCAGTTGCGGATCCGAGCCAGAACACGGTCCATGAGTTGGTCCTGAACGGCTTTGTGGACAATCAACCGGGAACAGGCCGAGCAGTTTTCGCCCATGTTCCAGAAAGCGGCGTTGACAATGTGCTCGGCCACAAGATCCAGATTTTCCGCGTCGTCCAGCACAATTGCCGGGTTTTTGCCACCGCACTCGAGAACGATTTTCTTCAAGTTGGAGTCAGACGCATAACGCAAAAACCGGCGCCCGGTTTCGGTGGAGCCGGTAAAGCTGATCATGTCGATTCCGTTATGAAGCCCCATGGGTTTTCCGACACTTGGCCCATCACCTGGCAGAACCTGAAACACGCCTCTTGGAATGCCGGCTTCCGCAGCCAGTTCGGCTATGCGCAACGCAGTGAGGGAGGTCTGTTCTGCGGGTTTGACAATGACGCTATTACCGGCGGCCAGTGCCGGTCCGATTTTCCAGGCCAACATCAATAGCGGAAAATTCCACGGCAGCACAAGGCCGACAACACCAACCGGCTCCCGTACAATCATCGCCATTGCATCTTCACCGGCCGGAGCGGTTTGATCGAATATTTTGTCTGCTGTTTCGGCATGCCACTTTATGGTTGCGATTGTTTCTGGAACGTCGATGGTTTCGCAGTCACGAATGGGCTTTCCGGAATCAAGGCTTTCCATCACCGCCAGTTCACGAGCATTGCGTGTGATCAGCTTGCACAGGCGTATCAGCCCGTCCTTACGTTCTGAAGGGTGTAATTTGCTCCAACTGCCCTGGTCGAACGCTTCCCGCGCTTTGAAAACTGCCAGATCGACGTCGGACGAATCGCAGCCACTGATTGTGCACAAGGTCTGGCCAGTTGCGGGATTGACGGTATCCATTTTTTCGCCGTTGCCCGGCTGAAACTTTCCGTCGATAAAAGCTGCGCGCGGGAAATCCAGCTTGGCGGCAATTGCGACATATTCCTCGTGGGTCAACAGTGCGCTCATGATGGGTCTCCTTCAATCAGGTCAATTGCGGCATTCATGGTTCTCACCACTTGTTCCAGTTGTCGCTTGTCATCCTTGTTCAGAGGTTGCAGCGGCCTGCGTGGCGGGCCAGCTTCGATGCCTCGCATGGTTACGCCGTGTTTGATGCACTGAACAAATTTTCCGCCCTGTTCGAGCACGCGCATCAGCGGCAACATGGCCGACATAATACGCCGCCCCTTGGTGAAATCCCCTTCAACCGCGCATGCCTGGTAAAGTGCAAGATGGGCCTCGGGTGCGAAATTGGAGCCTGCGCATACCCAGGATCGGGCACCCCAGGCGAAGAACTCCAACGCTTGGTCATCCATGCCGCAGGACAATTGAATGTGAGGGTAGTCGCGCGCCAGCATATGCAGACGGTCAGGTTCTCCAGAGGATTCCTTTATCGCACAGAAGTTAGGGCTTCTGCCCAGACGATCTAGTGTTTCTTCATCCATGTTGACGCTCATCCGGCCCGGATAATTGTACAACATGACTGGCAGATTGGCCTCACGATCAACGGCCAGTGCGTGAAGAGCAATCTCGCGACCGGTAGGATAAGCGTAAGGTGGTGTTGTCACCAGCAGGGCATCGGCACCAATGCGCTTTGCCTGGCGTGCATAGGCAATTGAATCTTCAGTGCGGATCGCACCGGTCCCGACAATCAGCGGTAAACGTTGCTTGATTATATCCTTGGCGCGCTCCATCAAATGGATGCGTTCTTCCATTGACTGTGCGTAGTATTCGCCGGTCGTACCGGCAACAATCAGCCCGTGCACACCGGAACCGATCAGATCTTCAATGACAGCTTCAAATGCCACCTCGTTGATAGAGTGATCCGGATTGTGTGGCGTTACCACTGGTGTGTAGATTCCCTCAAACTGCATGGTTGAGTTCTCCTTCCATGTCCGCCAGCTCAAATGGCAATGGGTCGGGGGTCACAAATTGCTCGATTTCATGGCGAGACAGTTCCCAGTGTTCCAGGGTCAATTTCACTGCTTCTGCTGCACGATTTTGCGACATTGCCTCAATCAACCCGTCATGTTGATTGGCGGCAGTTTCAATTTTCTCGTCATCTTCCATGCCTCTGGAACGATAGCACACCTGACCTATTCGAGTGTGGTCGATCAACAAACGGTGGAGACTGGGTTTGAGATAAGGGGACCCGGCCATGTCTCCTATGAGTTCATGGAAGCGATGATTGTGCATCGCTGTCTCCTGGGCCTTGCCCTGCATTATGGCATTTCGGTAGGCGTCCTGGATCAATTGCAGCTTGGAAATTTGCTCATCGGTGGCCTGTTCGGCTGCCAGCCTCGACACGGAAGCATAGATCATCGGCGCCGACTGAAAAAAATGCCGCATGGTCGAAAGGTCCATGGAAGCAACCTTTGCGCCACGATTGGCATGAACTGACAGGAAACCTTCACCACAAAGGCGCTGAATGATTTCCCGCAATGGTGTTCGGGATATGCCGAATTCGTCAGACAGCGCAGTTTCATCGAGCAACTGACCCGGTGCCAATTCCATGGACAGTACCCGCTGCTTAATTGAGTCGGCACAAGCCGCTTTTGCATTCTGCTTCATAGATTAGCCTCTCAATATCTAAATTATACAATTTGTATAATATGTAAAGAGAGCCCGGCTCAACCGCCTGGTAGCGGCGACCTGTCCGGCCGGCCCGGCTGTTGGATCGGCAGATTTGACCAGGTGGTGTGTGCCTAATCAGCCTTTGTGGTGAGGACCTCGTCACGCAATTCACGGCGCAGAATCTTGCCCACATTAGTGCGCGGCAGATCATCCCGAAACTCGATGAACTTGGGCTTTTTGTAACCGGTTAGATTGTCAGCACAGAATTTGGCCACTTCATCTTCGGTCAAGGCCTCGTTGCTCTTGATCACAAACAACATCACTGCTTCACCCGTTGCTTCATCGGGCACGCCAATGACGGCAGCTTCGGAAATGCCTTCGTGATTGGTCACGACGTTTTCGATTTCATTGGGATAAACGTTGAAGCCTGAAACAAGTATCATGTCTTTTTTTCGATCCACAATGCGCACATATCCACCTTCATCCATCACACCGACATCTCCCGATTTGAAGAATCCGTCAGCTGTCGTGACTTCATCGGTCGCTTCAGGGCGTTGCCAGTAATTGGCCATGACTTGAGGTCCCCGGATGGCTATCTCGCCACGTTCTCCAAGTGGCACTTCCTTTTCATCATCGTCGAGGATTTTGATGTCTACGCTCGGCATTGGCAGGCCGATGGTTCCGGTAAATTTGTCAACGTCTGTGGGGTTACAGGTCACACCTGAGGAAGTCTCGGACAGTCCATAGCCTTCGCAAATGGGGCAGCCGGTGATTTCAAGCCATCGCTGGGCAACAGCCTCCTGCACAGCCATACCCCCGCCGTTCGAGATGCGTAATTGAGAGAAATCAAGCTGGGTAAAATCTTCACGATTGTTCAAAGCGTTGAACAGCGTGTTTACGGCAGGGAAGATGTGAAACTTGTACTTGCTGATTTCCTTGATGGTCGCATCAAGATCACGTGGATTGGGGATCAGCACGATCATGCCGCCCGCCCGCATGCACAAGAGTGCGCACGTCACAAAGGCGAACACGTGATACAGAGGCAAAGCGCATACTGCGATCATCTGGCCCGAAATAGGGCTGCGGTTAAGACCCGGCTGTATCCAGGCCTCTGAAGACAGAAGATTGGCAATGATGGTCCTGTGGAGGAGCGTTGCCCCCTTTGAAACCCCGGTTGTGCCACCGGTATATTGCAATACGGCCACATCGTCTGAGCCGATTTCCGGACGGTTCAGGGTTTTACTCTCTCCGGCTGCCAATGCTGCCTTGAATGGTACTTTGTCGGGAAGGGAAAAGCTGGGTACGCCTTTTTTGACATGACGTATCACAAAATTGACGATTGCGCCTTTCAGTCCGCCGATCATTTCACCAATTGTTGCAACAACTATATGTTCGATGGAGGTTTTGGCTCTCACCTCCTGTAAGGTTGCAGCAAAATTCTCCAGAATGATGATCGCCTTGGCTCCCGAGTCATTGAGTTGGTGTTCAAGCTCGCGGGGTGTGTAGAGCGGGTTTACATTGACCGCGATCAGACCTGCGCGCAGGATGCCGGCAACGGCAATGGGGTATTGCAGGACATTGGGCATCATGATGGCAACCCGGTCCCCCTTTTGCAGGCCCAACCCCTGAAGATAGGCAGCCATAGCCACGGAATGCTTGTCCAACTCGCCGTAGGTCATGGCCTTGTCCATGAAAACATAGGCCTTTTCATCGGCAAATTTTGAAAAGCTCTCCTCGAGCAGATCCACAAGCGAACCAAATTGTCCCGGATCAATGTCGGCTGGTACGCCGTCTGGATAGTTTTTCAGCCAAATTCGTTCCATTTACTCTTCCCAAGCCGATTAAGGTCCCCATTAGTTTGGACAATATGGATCGACTTGAAAAGACTCCTTGGTAAATTGACACAGCCTCCGCAACTTGTTCTCTGAGCGCCGTGGATCAAAGGACCTAGCGATCCAGCTTGACGCCGCGCAATCTCAGTGCATTGGTGATTATTGATACCGAAGACAGGCTCATCGCCGCTGCAGCGATCATTGGCGATAGGAGCCAGCCAGTGATCGGGTAGAGAACTCCAGCAGCGACCGGGACGCCAAGGGAATTATAAGCGAAGGCGAAAAACAGGTTTTGCCGGATATTTCGCATTGTCAGTTGCGACAATCGCCGGGCCCGGACAATCCCGCGAAGGTCTCCGCCCAAGATGGTCAATCCGGCACTTTCAATGGCGATATCGGCGCCGGTCCCCATGGCTATGCCCACGTCCGCTGCTGCAAGAGCAGGGGCGTCGTTTACACCGTCTCCTGCCAATGCAACCTGTTTACCCATGTTTTGCAGCTTCTCGACCAACAATCTCTTGTCATCGGGAAGCATGTCAGCATGAACGTGGTCAATGCCAAGCCTATCGGCTACTGCCTTGGCAGTAATTTCATTGTCACCGGATGCCATCACGATTGTTAGACCAGCTTCCTTCAGGTCCTGTATAGCGGAGGCTGCTGAGTCCTTTATGAGATCTGCAACGGCTAGGAGCCCCGCCAATTCACCGTCAATTGCGCAAAACAGGACGGTTTGCCCATCGCGCCGCAACTCGTCTGCCTGTGCAAGTCCGTTGGCGGGATTGATCCCGAATTTGACCATCATGGCTGCATTGCCAAGTTGAACGGGTCTTGTGTCAATTGTGCCAGCGATTCCCTTTCCGGTGGTGGAGGCAAAATCGTCAACTGGCAGCAATTCCAGACCGACTTTGCGGGCACCTTGGACGATGGCTTCGGCCAACGGGTGTTCGGAACCTGCTTCCAGAGAAGCAGCCATTTGCAGGAGGTTAGCCTCTGTAGTGTCGCCCAAAGCCATACATGTGGTGAGCTGAGGCTTCCCGTTGGTTAATGTGCCCGTCTTGTCGATTACCAGAGTGTCAACCTGGCAAAAAGCTTCCAACGCTTCTGCGTCGCGCACCAGAACGCCTGCTCTTGCCCCGCGTCCGGTCGCCGTCATGATCGACATGGGTGTTGCCAGACCCAGGGCGCAGGGGCAGGCGATTATGAGAACCGAAACTGCTGCAATCAGCGCGTTGATCAGCGCTGGTTGCGGACCGATGGACAACCAGGTAACGAATGCCAGCAGCGCAATGGCAACGACCGTTGGTACAAAATATGCCGCCACCTTGTCCGCCATGGATTGAATGGGTGCGCGCGAGCGCTGGGCCGAGGCAACTTGTTCGACTATCTGGGACAGTAAGGTGTCTGAACCAACCCGTTCGGCTCTGGCAACCATTGTTCCAGTCCCGTTCATCGTACCAGCGGTGAGAACCAGCCCTTCGGATTTTTCCACCGCAATGGGCTCGCCTGTAATCATACTTTCGTCAACAGAAGACCTGCCACTCAGGACAGTTGAATCCACGGGAATGCTTTCCCCGGGTCGAATGCGCACACGGTCACCCTCGAGGATGTTTTCCAGCGGCACATCCCGTTCCGTTTCATCTGCGTTTATCCGTCGAGCGGTTTTGGGCGCCAGATCCAGAAGAAGCCGCAGTGCAGTCCCGGTCTTTTCGCGTGCTCGCAATTCAAGGATTTGACCGAGGAAAATCAGCGCGATGATAACCACCGCTGCTTCATAATAAACAGCAACCGTTCCTGCAGAAGTCTTGATTTGTTCTGGAAACCAGCCCGGAAAGAAGGTGGCGACCACACTGTAACCATACGCAGCACCGACACCTAGCATGATCAAAGTCCACATATTCGGACTTCGATTGGCTATTGAACTGATGCCGCGTTTGAAGAAGGGTATGGCCGTCCAAAGGACCACGGGCGTTGCAAGCAGGAATTCGAGATATATAGCCATTTGTTCGCCGATGAGCGCACGCAGATCCAGACCTATCATTGGTCCCATGGTCAGTGTGATCAGGGGAATGGCGCAGGCAACAGAAACCCAAAAGCGAGCAGTGAAGTCGGTCAGTTCCGGGTTGGTTTCCGTTGTAGGCAGCCCCATAGGTTCAAGCGCCATGCCGCAGAGCGGACAGTCCACCAGTTCATCTTCAACAATTTCTGGATGCATGGGACAGGTGAATACGGTTCCTTTGGGCGTGGTGGCCTTGCGACGCTTGTGGGCGCCCGTCAGATAGAATTCGGGATCAGCCTCAAATTTTGCTCGACACCCTTCGCTGCAAAAGTGATGGGCTTCCCCGTTCTCCTCAAAGCAGGGTTTGCCAGCATGGAGGTCGACCGTCATGCCACAAACTGGGTCGATTGCGGATTGGGTTTCGAGCATGGATTTATCCTGTAGGGGAGACATAGCCAAGAAATAGGGGTTCCAGCTACGGGAAGGTCAAGGCCTGTGACAAGGCGGAATTCAAACTTGCTCCTTTGGGCGATTTGGCAGAGTTTGAAATCTGTTGCTTTTGCCTCCAACCGGTTGTGCAGGTGGCAGAAATGAAAGGTGCCTGTTATGAAAATCACCATTGTCGGAGCAGGGGCCATGGGCTGTATCTATGCCGGACTGCTCGCCAGCACCGACGGGGCAGATCAAAATCAAGTCTGTGTTGTTGATTTGTGGCAAGAACATATCAAACAGATCAATGACTATGGATTGCGGGTAGAGGGTGCAAGTGGCGACCGGATGGTCGACAGGCTTGATGCGACTACAGACATTGCTGATGCGGGCACAAGCGATCTTTTCATAATTGCAACCAAGGCCTCGGGAGTTGGCCCGGCTGCGCAGGCAATTGCACCTTACCTCGATGACCACTCATTGGTGCTGACAATTCAAAACGGGCTTGGTGGAGGTGAGCGCATTGCCGAATTCATGCCCACAGACAACGTACTGTTGGGCGTTGCTGAGGGGTTTGGAGCTTCTATCAAAGCGCCCGGACACGCCCACCACAATGCTATGAACCTGATCCGGATCGGCGAACTTGGGGGAGGCATGACCGAGCGGCTGCAGCGTATCGTCGCTGTGTGGCAGGAAGCCGGTTTCAAGGCCCGGGCCTTTGGCGATATCAATCAACTTATTTGGGAAAAATATTTGTGCAATTGCACATATAGCGCGCCCTGCACCGTGTTTGACTGCACTATTGGTGAGCTGATGTCCGATTCAGATCGCTTTGAACTTGCGCTGAAATGCGCGCTTGAAGTTTATGAGATCGGCAAGGCTTTGAAGATCAATTTCAATTTTGACGACCCGGTTGCCTATGTCACTGAATTCGGTGCCCGAATGCCCCATGCACGTCCATCCATGCTGCTGGATCATCACGCCAAACGTCCATCTGAAATTGATGCAATCAACGGTATGGCGCTCGTATTGGGAGCTGATCTGAGCATACCCACTCCCTATAATGAAACCCTGTCTACTATCGTGCGGGACAGGGAGCGGCAATTCCGGAAATCGTGATTTAGTGTGCCGGGGGAGCGGTGCTTTCCCTGATAAGCAATTCCACGGGCAAAATTTTTATTTGCACTTCTGGGTGAAGTTCGTCGACCCCGATACGGGTAACAAGTAAGTCTGCAACCTCGGTGCCCAGTGATGCGCGCGGCTGTCGTATGGTGGTTAGAGGTGGAATATATCTGCGGCAAATGTCGATATCGTCAAACCCGACGACTGAAAGTTGTTCAGGTACTTTAAAGCCAGATTTGTGGAATTCGGAAATCAACCCAAATGCCGTCTCATCATTTGCGCAGCAAACGGCAGTCGGGCGATCGGGCAATTCCAAGATAAGTCGCGCAGCCCGGACACCTGCATCCAGTGAAAAGTCACCGGGAACTACCCATGCTTCTTCAAGCGGGATATTGGCATCTTTTAAACTATTTCGCACCGCGGCTTGTCGTTCCCGGCTTAAAACATTGTGTGGGGGGCCATCAACATAACCGATTTTGCGGTGACCCAGTTCGATCAGGTGTTCAACAG
>JBPCWM010000322.1:0-25146 GCA_051009515.1 Rhizobiaceae bacterium
GCTTTGATCCATCGATCGGCGGAGGCCGCCTCATATTCGGTTTTGAGGCCGTTATCATCGGTGGATTGGGCAATTTGTGGGGCACGCTTATTGGTGGCGTGATCCTCGGGGTGGCGCAAAACATCGGTGCTCAAATTAACCCCGGCTGGCAGGTTCTGGCCGGACATGTGGTCTTTTTGTTTATTCTCGCGGTACGTCCACGCGGCCTGTTTCCAAGAATGACGGGGTAGGATGATGAGTGCTTCCCAAAATCACACCGTTTTACGTTCGTCAAAGGCAAGTAAAGCCGCAGGCCTGATCGGCATTCTTGTTCTGCTGATTCTGGTTGCTGCTCCTTTTTGGGCGGGACGCGCTGACATGCGGTTGATGAGCGAATTGTTCCTCTATCTGGCCCTCGCCAGTCTGTGGAACCTGTTAGCGGGTTATGCGGGATTGGTCTCGGTTGGTCAGCAGGCCTTTGTTGGCTTTGGCGGGTATTTGCTGTTCGCACTGACAATATTTGGTGGATTGCATCCGGTTCTTGCCATTGGAGTGGCCAGCCTTTTTGGGGCAGCAATTTCTGTACCTGTTGCCGCGCTCATCTTTCGACTGCGCGGCGCTTACTTTGCCATTGGAACCTGGGTTGTGGCCGAGGTTTTCCGACTGGTCTTTGCTCAGATTACAGTGCTCGGTGGAGGCTCGGGGTCTTCGCTTCCGGTATCAGTGGTCAAGGCGGTTTCGTCAAATCGCACCATCCGAGAGTGGACAAGCTATTGGATGGCTCTGGGGCTGGTCCTCCTGGTCCTCGCCGTTGTTTATTTCTTCCTGCGCTCGCGAAAGGGTCTCGCGCTCACCGCAATTCGCGACAATGAACTGGCTGCGAGTTCTCTAGGCATCGATATCTGGCGCACGCAATTTCTGGTTTATGTGGTCACAGCCGGGCTGACGACACTCACCGGCGGGCTGATCTTCCTGCAGAAACTTCGCATTTCTCCAGATGCTGCATTTTCCGTCAATGACTGGACCGCTTTTGTCATTTTCATCGTCGTGATTGGTGGCATCGGGACCATTGAAGGGCCGATCATCGGCACTCTGGTTTATTTTGCCCTGCGCGAATTTTTGGCCGACCTGGGCACAATATATCTGATCGTACTCGGAGTTGTCGCAATACTCATCATGCTGAAGGCTCCAAAAGGCATTTGGGGCCTGATCAGAGAACGCTGGGGATTGGAGCTGTTTCCGTTGACCCATCGCGTTGAACCCACCCACACCCCGAAAGACACCTGATGGCCAAGCCACAAAAGAAGACTATCATCACCTGCGCCGTAACCGGCGCCATTCACACGCCCACAATGTCGGATGCCCTGCCCTACACAACAGATGACATTGCCATGCAGGCAATTGATGCCGCAGAAGCTGGAGCCTCCATTCTGCACCTACATGCACGGGACCCGCAGGACGGCAGCGTATCGTTGAATATTGATCATTTTGGTGGCTTTTTGCCGCGCATCAAGCAGGCGACAAATGCTGTGGTGAATATTTCCACTGGAGGGTCTTTGAAAACCACGATCGAAGACCGCATTGCCCCTGCTCTGCGCTTTTCACCGGAAATGTGTTCGCTGAACATGGGTTCAATGAATTTTTCATTCCATCCGCTGGCCAAACGTTATGACACATGGAAATTCGACTGGGAAAAGGATTACGTCGAAAATTCCGACACCTATATTTTCCGCAATACATTCCGCGATATCGGTGTTGTTGCCGAAAATCTGGCTCCTCATAACATCAAGTTCGAGCACGAATGCTATGATGTCGGCCATCTTTACAACTTGCGTTTCTGCATGGATATCGGCTTGTTCAAGGCCCCGATCTTTCTGCAATTTGTATTCGGCATTTTGGGAGGCATTGGTCCCGAAGTGGACAACTTGATATTTATGAAGCGCACTGCCGACCGGCTTTTTGGCGACGATTACCGTTGGTCTGTGCTGGGTGCCGGCGCTGCCCAAATGCCGCTCGCCACCACGGGCAGTCAGATGGGTGGCCATGTTCGCGTTGGATTGGAGGACAGTCTTTTTGTTTCGCGCGGCAAACTGGCACAAAACAATGCCCAACAGGTGGCCAAAATCAGACGCATTGTCGAGGATCTTGGCAGCGAAGTCGCAACTCCTGACGAAGCACGTGAAATTCTCAGCCTCAAGGGCGGCGACAGGGTCAATTTCTGATCACTGTCATCCGCAAGTTACAGTCCAACTTTTTGGAGAATTATAAATGACCCAAGATAATGCCGAATTGCTGCGTCCGGCAGTCTATCAGTTCAAGCTCGGTGACATGATTATCACGCAAATTCTGGAGGGTTATCTGCACCGCAATGATCTCCATCCCTTTGTTGCCACCAACGCAACGGCACAGGATGTCGAGACTGTGGCCAAGGCCAATCACCTCCCTTTTCCGGCCATGGAACATGGCTTTGTCTGCACGGTAATTGAAACACCGGACAGGCTGATTGTCGTTGATCCAGGATTTGGGGCAATTGCTCCCGCTCCAACAACTGGCCTGTTCAAGAAGGGGTTTGAGCAAGCGGGATACCGAGCAGAGGATGTGAATATCGTTCTGATCAGCCATTGCCATCCCGATCATATCGGCAATGTGGTTGTAGATGGCACACTCACCTTTGCAAATGCACAGGTAGTAATAGGCAAAAGCGAGTATGATTATTGGAAAGCAGCAGAAAGTATCTCCGAAATGCGCAAGCCGACTCTGGGTCTGTTTCAAAAAACGCTGATGCCAATGGAAAGCCAGTTGAAATTCATGGAACCTGGAGACGAAATTTCAGCCGGTGTTACCGCTGTGAATGCTTTCGGCCATTCTGCCGGTCATATGGTCTTTCATCTGTCTTCCAGGGGGCACGATTTGTTGATGCTCAATGACACCACACCCCACTATATCGCCTCTTTTGCCAATCCTGAATGGAACTTCCTGATGGATGATGATCCAGATGCGGCCGCCGTCACCCGTCGGCGTATTCTTGAACAGGCCGCCAGTGACGCATTGCCCGTCACCGGGTTTCATATCCCGTTTCCTGCTATTGGTTATGTTGAACGCGATGGGGGCGGGTTTGCATTTCGCCCGGCCACCTATCAGTTCAATCTGGGCTGAGTCTATTTTATCGCCTGAGGGTTGATAGGCGATCCGGCTCCGCCCGGCAGGTGCAGAGGTGGAGCCACGAAAAAGAACTCATAAACGCCATCTTCGGCACAGTCTTCCGCCAATTCCTTGACGTAGAAAATCTCACCCATGGAAATGCCTATTGCCGGGATTACCACCCAGTGCCAGGGCTGGTTGGCTTCGTCGGTTTCGTTCGGGCGTACTTCGCAGCCCCAGGTGTCGGCACATATGGCTGCAATGTCAGTTTCACGAATCCAGTGGGCCGTTTCAAAGGCCAAACCGGGCGCATCTCCGCCCGCGTAACCACTCCAGTCTCCCTTTGCCAGACACCGTTCCTGATGGCCGGTGCGCACAATGACGAAATCCCCCTTGCGGATCTCAACACCTTGCGCTTTAGCACAGGTAGCCAAATCCTCATTGGTGATCGCATAACCGTCTTCCAGCGAGTCCAGCCCCTTGTTACGGGCAACGTCCAGCAAAACACCCCTACCCACCATTTTGTCGCGAACGTTTTCAATGCCCAGTTTGGCAGCGCCCTGTACCGTAACTTCGGTAGCTTCATAGCCGTTATACATCTTGTCATCGAGGAATATATGCGCCAGCGCGTCCCACTGAGTAGAAGCCTGGCACGGCATGTTGATGCCATCATCGGCGTAACGCAGATAGGCCTTACCGTCTCCGTCCTGCTTGCCGATAGCGGCATCTGTACCTGTTGCCAGCATCTGGTGGATCGGATTCCATCGCCCCCCGAAAAGCCCCGACTGTATTGGCTCCTTGAGCGACAGCCCAAGTGCAAAGACCTTGCCTTTCTTGATCAACCCGGCAGCGGCCACAATGTCAGAAGGTTCAATATTGTTAAGTGTACCAATCTGGTCATCCTTGCCCCAGCGCCCCCAATTCGAGAGTTTTTTTGCTGTCTCGTAGATTTTTTCCCGTGTCAAAGCCATAAAGTATGTCCTGCGGTTTTTGATGGTGAGTGGATCCTTATTTATCGATTGAAAAATAAGAACACGAATAAGTCAATTGCAACGATGTCATTGCTCCTTGCTGTGCAAGCACACTTAGATTATTTATCGATTGATAACTTCTTGGGAGGGTGATGTGGCCGACACCGCCGTTGCAATAAAGGACACCATATTGGACAAGTCCCTGACCGATTACGTGCAACGGGCAAGGGATCTGGTTCCTGTGCTGAAAGAAAGAGCCGCAGCAACGGAAGAGTTGCGACGTCTTCTTCCTGAAACCGAACAGGATTTGCACCAAACCGGCATATTTCGGATGCTGCAGCCCAAGCGGCTGGGTGGCGGTGAACTCGACTATGTCGCTTTGATAGATGTTGCAGAGCAACTGGCCAGGGGCGATGCAGCTGTCGCCTGGAATGCCACTAATCTTGGCAGCCACCACTGGATGCTCGCCATGTTTGACGAAGCTGCGCAAAGAGCGGTTTGGGACGAGAATCGTGATGCGTTGATTGCGTCTTCATTCATCTTCCCTTGTGGGCGTGCAACGCGAGTTGAAGGTGGTTACAGATTGAGCGGCAGATGGCCATTTTCTTCCGGTGTTGATCCCTCCTCCTGGAATATGTTGGCGGGCACCGTTCAACCTGCCGATGATACGCAGGCACCCGAGCCGCGCGTTTTCCTGCTGCCCAAAAGTGACTACAAGATCATAGACACCTGGTTCACAACCGGTTTGAAGGGCACCGGCTCAAAGGACGTTGAGCTGGAAGATGTGTTTGTACCGGAGCACATGTCGCTGGCTACAAGAGAAATTGCTGGTGGTGAGACACCCGGATCAACCGCCAACCCCGGCGCCTTGTACAAGGTGCCCGTTTTTGCCTTGTTTCCTTTTGTTCTGTCTGGATGCGCACTGGGCAATGCGCAGGCCTGTCTTGAGGACTTTGTTGAACGCACACAGCGACGCGCATCTAGTTACAGTCAGGCCCGCCTGTCTGATTTCCAGTCGGTTCAGATCAAGATTTCAGAAGCTGGAGCGCGCATAGATGCCGCGCGACGCATCATGCGCGCCATATGCATTGAAGCCATGGAGGACGCACGGGTCGGACGAATTCCCGAATTGGTGGAAAAGACACGATATCGTCGCGATGGTGCTTATTCCGTCAGGCTGTGCACGGAGGCTGTTGACATATTGTTTGAAGCAAGCGGAGCGGGAGGATTATTCTCTTCCGGTCATTTGCAACGGCAGTTTCGCGAGGCCCATGCCATAAAGGCCCATATTGCTTTCAGCTTTGATGCAGCGGGATCAAATAATGGACGTGTTGAGCTTGGCATGCCATCCGAGATTCCCAACCTGTAGTTGTCCCCATGACAGCCAATCAGTCCAGAACCGTGCAAAATATGGCTAACGCGAAAAGCAACTCGGGTTTTGACTCAAAGCTCTTGCGCAATGCGCTTGGCAGTTATGCCACTGGCGTGACCATTATCACGGCCGACGATGGCAATGGAATTCGCGCGGGCTTAACGGCAAATTCGTTTTCTTCCGTCTCGTTGAACCCGTCACTGGTGTCATCGTCGCTGGCCAATCACGCACCCGGCATGCCAATATTTCAAGACTGCTCGCACTATACGATTAACGTGCTCAAGCGCGAGCAAGAGGATCTGGAAAATCGTTATTCCCAGCCGCGCGACAACAAATTTGATGGTGTCAAACTGACCCAGGGTTTGGGCAACAGCCCGACCATGACTGGAGCTTTGGCCACGTTTCAATGTCGCAATGCCATCGCCACCTGGGAGGAGATCACATCATATTCCTGGGCGCCGTTGAAAAATTCCATGCGGGTGAGGGCGTACTGCCGATCTTCAATGGTGGAAATTTTAGCGATCTAACTAAAAAGATCTGAACCCAACAAGTAAGGTAAAAAGCATGTCTGACAAAAAGAAACGGTTCGATGTCATTTTTGAAGGCACTGGCACAACAGGACCAAACATGCGTAATGACATCGCAGTCGAGTGGCCGATGATGAAAGAAAAGTTTCAACTGGCCACTGATGAGGGCCCGTTTCATGGTGGTGATGGTACGGCCCCACCACCGCTGGCTCTGTTCACTGCCGCTCTTACCGGTTGTCTGATGACCCAGATCAGGGCCTTTGCCAAACGGTTGAATATTGAAATTCGCCATGTGGAGGTGAAAGCCCGCCTGCATTGGCGGGGTGAACAGGCAGGCATGGAGCCCTATGTCACGGAACCTGTCGGCTTCGCACTGGACGTGGACATTGACTCCGACGCAACCGGGGATCAACTGCAACATTTGCTGGAATGTGCAAAGAAGGGGTGCTTTATTGAACAAACGCTCGCACAAGGCCTGATTGTGGACCACCGGTTGAAGATTGATGGCGAGTGGCACGACGCATAAACGGGCATGCCTGCGACAATGCTAGCCTTGTACGAGCAATATGACCAGGTACGAGCAAACAAACCAAGTACGAGCAAATAAACCAAGCATGAGCAAACCCACTACGATCAAACCGCGCAAGAAACGCCTGTCGTCCACCGAGCGGCGCGCCGAGTTCATAACCAAGGCGATAGAGTTTTTTGCCGAAGCCGGGTTTGAAAGCAGCACGAGGGAACTGGCCAAACATCTGGGAGTGACCCAACCCCTGCTCTACCGGTATTTTCCGAGTAAAGATGATCTGATCAAAGAGGTCTACCAGACCGTCTATCTCAATCGCTGGCAGGAAGAGTGGGACACGCTGTTGTGTGACCGCAAACGTCCTTTGAGAGAGCGCCTCCAATCCTTCTACGAAGCCTACACCGATGCGATTTTCAATCGCGAATGGCTGCGCATCTTTTTATTTTCCGGGCTGAAAGGGGTCGAAATCAACCGTTGGTATATCGGCCTTGTGAAGGAGCGCATTCTGGAGCGCATCATTACCGAATATCGCGTAGAGTCTGGTGATCTGTCCGGCCAAGTCCCCTCTGATGAAGAGCTGGAACTGGCCTGGGTCATGCACGGTGGAATCTTCTACTACGGCATTCGTAAACACATCTATGAGTCGGTTGTCATGGAGGACAAATCACGGATGATATCCGATGCTCTGGATGTATTTTTAAAGGGCCTGGCAACGTCCATCAACCCTTCGAGCAAGTGAATCCAAACAAGCAGATTCTCATGGCCATTGCCAGAGCCTCAACCAACGCGCACTGCGCCAAGCGTTTCAGAAAACGAAAAAGTAGGTCAACCAGGCCTGCATCCGCAAACCAAGACGTCTGAAATGATAACGCAACCCATAGGGTTGGGTATAGATTGCCACAGTGCCAGTCATTCCAGGTCGCGGATCGATATTTGCATCATCCAATTCGATTGCAACCCAAAACGGGTCTGATCTGGGAGTATCCGTTGCAATTGCCAAGCCGCTTGGTGATATCTGGCCAGAGGGATTGGCGCTGGAAATGATCTGAACTTTTCCCGTCAGCGTGCGTCCTGGAAGCACATTGAACACCACTTCGGCTTGCTGACCAGGCTTGATGTCTCGAAGTTGATTCTGTTCAATTTGAGCCACGATGAACCGCTCATTTTCATCAAAGAACGGCATAACCTCTTCACCAGCGCTAACCTCCGCCCCCACCGGCAATACGACATTTGAAACAAATCCGTCTGCCGGCGCCTTCACAACTGTACGTTCAAGCTTCCACTTCGCCGCCTGCAGGTTGGCGGTTTGAACGTTGACCTCTGTTTGCGCGCTTTCCACATCGACCTGTGTTCCTGCCGCTCTTTTGAGCAATGTGGCTTTTTGCTCAAGTCTCTCTTGGGCGAGTTGAAGCTGGGTGCTAATTCGATCGACATCAGCCTGGTAGGTTGTTCTGTCCAGCTCGAACAGAATGTCGCCTTTCTCCACTCGCGCTCCATCAGTCGTGTTTACTTTAACTACTGTTCCCGAAACCGAAGGGGCGATTTGTACTGACCTTGCCAGGACAATTGCCGGCCCGGTCGGCGACACCCAGCCCATTGGCACAAAGACCAAAACTCCAAATATCGCCCAAACAATGATGGGTGATATCTTCATCCAACGGTGCCACTTTGAAATGACACCTATGGACACCAAAAAAGATAAAATCGCCAACCATACGCCAATAACGATAAATCTCATGATCTTAGCCCTTACCGCCAGGTTCATTGGCCGGTTGTTGAGCCTGCTGTTCTGCCGGAGCGGGATTTGACATGTAGGCCCACACGAGAACGAAAGGCCACAAGAAACCACCCATTAACAGAGACAGCCAACCTCCGATTGCTATTGCGTCTGAATAGACATGTTTTCTTTCTGTAGCGATCCTGCCAGGCAGCATCGCCAGAAAACAAAACAGTACAACAAGCCATACGCCAATCAGGATCAGAATCAGAAGCGCAAACCAGTCTAGGAAATACATAAAGAAATCCTCAATTGCGTTCAGCCTTCGCCTGCATACATGCAAAATGTGCCGACGCCCCAAGCATTGATTTGCTCCCCAAATCCTACATTGAAAATCAGACTAGCACCTTAAATCGAGCAGGTTCAACTTCGTAGGGCCGGTTGACCCAGCCTTTGAACGGACTTGAAGGCAGGATACGCAACCACCTGTTGTAATCCAGTATGCTGCGTGTCCATCGTGAGTTCGAACTCAATGGTTGCAGACCATCTCTAGCGGCGGTAGGATTTTGTTGATAAACCAGTCACTGGGATAGATTGCGGCGTGCCTTGCGACCAACTTGGGGAGGTTCAGGTACCTGCCTTGGCGCGAGGCAGTAAGGATCAAGGCATTGGGTTTGCGGCACAGGGCTGGCAGCGAAGGGTTAAGAAAATTGGCGTTGATCTGCCCTGATTACAGAGGCTTTGCAATTGCGATTGTTGCAACGTTGTGCGGCCATGCCTCATATGCCCAGGACGAAGGCGAAATCTTTCGTTACTACGGGCAATTTCATTTTGCGTATCAGGCCTTTGATGACGGTGTATCCAAGACGGAAAATCTGGTTGATATCACCAACGCCAATAGCAGAATTGGTTTCCACCTGGACGGCGGTGCACCAATAGCTTTTCACTTCGAAACGGGTCTTGGTTTCCGTCCATCGTCAGACACCAGTCAAACAAACACGCCCGAATTTTTGACTTGGAACAAAACCTTCTTGAGAATCGTCGAACTCACCTGGGATACGGGCTATGGCACATTTGGATTTGGACAAGGCAAGATGCCTACAGATGGTGCTGCAGAAGTTGACCTTGGCAAAACCGTTGTGGTTGCTAAGTCAACCATTCCTGAAGCAAATGGGTCCTATATCTTTCGCAATAAAAACGGGGTGTTATCAGACATAACCGTCAAGGACGGGTTCGATAATCTGGATGGATCGCGCAGATTTCGCGTACGTTATGACTCGCCAGAAATTGCTGGATTTTCTTTTGCTGCTGCATATGGGCGGGAAGTGTTGAAGACAGGTGACGACAACAGGTATTACGACGTCGTAGTCAACCACGGGGCGCAGCTCGGTGCTTTCGAAATTGCTGGGAAACTTGGCGTGGCCTTCACTGAAGACAGGCAGGCTAGCATTACCACATCAGAAACCGTTGGATCGTTTGCGTTGATGCATTCGCAAAGCGGCCTGAATATCTCTATTGCCGGCGGCAAGCGCAACAATGAAGGCGGCAGATATGTCTACCTGAAGCCCGGTTGGAACACGGATTTGTTTCCCATTGGGACAACAAAATTTGTTGCGGAGCTCTTTTCAGGAAATGGTTATGAGACGAATGGCTCGACTTCTCAGATGTGGGGAGCAGGCATCATTCAGGAATTCAGTGAACATGGCCTGGAAATCTATGCCGGCTATCGCGGCTTCTCATACAGTGATCGCACAGCCACGAGATATCAGGACGCCAACGTCATTCAGATCGGTGCGCGTGCAAGATTTTAGAGTAGAAAGTCAGTGAGGGTGGCCCTCAAGACATCAATAGAATATATTTGGTCCTGTCCAATAAATTTTAAGAGCCGCTTCTCGCCAATTGGCGATTATTCGAAACACAGCCATGCATTTTGTAAGAGTTGTAATTTTTTGCGCAGCGTTCCTGTTCCTGTCGCATTCACTCGGCCATTCTCAGGAATGGGAAGGCAGTGAATCCGTTGTCAACGAAATTGAGCAAGACGAAATCAAACTTGGCACGGTCCTTCCATTTTCCTTTCTAGACGATGCATTGAGTGGCTGGATCGCAAGAAAGGAAGAACTGCATCAAGCAACTGGCCTCAAGTTGAACATGAGCTATCAGTCTCTGTACCAGCACGCCTCTCCAAGCCCTGGAGAATCTGATGCAGCTTCAGGAAGAGCCGAATGGCAGGGCAATTGGACGCTGATCGGGCGCAATACTCCCAACGATGGCTCACTCTCCTTCAGACTTGAAAACCGCCATCTGCTGGGAACAGATGTTGCACCTTCTGCGCTTGGTGACGAATTCGGGTCAATACTTTCAACCGGAAATGGATTTAGCAGCTTTGGATGGGCCATCACAGAATTGGCCTGGCGACAGAATCTCATGGATGGCGACGTTTACATCTCCGCGGGCAAAATTAGTGCAACCAACTGGTATAACAGCCATGCACTCTCGTCCAAGAAGGAAGGGTTTCAGAATGTTGCGATTCAACAGAGCAGTACAGGCCCGCTGCCCGGACGCGGTTTGGGAATAGTCTCTGGTCTTTCTTTCAATGACAATCTGATTCTTGTTGCTGGAATGCATGATGCAAACGCGAGTACGTCTGGAAATCCGTTTGATACAATCAGTCAGTCAGAATTTTATCACTCGGCTGAACTCAGGTGGCTGCCAAATGGTTGGGAAATGCAAAAATTTGATCAGGTACGCCTGCAGGTCTGGCGTCAGGATGCCCGCAAACAAGCGGGAATTCCGGCCGGTCACGGGGTCACTTTTCTGGCCAGTCATCAATTCGACGAAATGTGGTTGCCCTTCATAATGGGGGGTATATCCGATGGAAATGCTTCCGATCTTCGCGCAGAACTCACGGCTGGGCTGGGTATAAATCTTGACAATTTGTCTGGAAAAGCAGCCAGAGTTGTGGGGATTGGTGCAAGCTGGGGAAACCCTTCCGACAGCTCGCTTCAAGACCAATACACATTCGAGGCATTTTCAAAGATTCACCTTGCGGATCGCTTCCACATCACGCCGAGCGTGCAATTTATTATCAATCCGGCAAGCGATCCTCGCAAACAAGTAGTTACTGTGATTGGGTTTCGTGCCCGGTTCAACATGTAGTGAATTCATCCAGCGCAATGGGAATTAACTCAATCCCCACCGCGTGCGGGATATTCATTTTCGACCGCAAACGGAACTTTCGACAGTAGAAATTCAAGATCCGGACGGGCCCATGGCATGTTGGACACATCGGCCAGATATAGCCGTCCATCCGGGCGCACCCAAAATACACCAGGTTCGCAGAATATATCCGCTTCTGCATCCTTGATTGCTTTTGAGATATACAGCCCCCAAGCCCGCGCATCGCTTTGCGTCAACCCATATCCAACGGTCATATCCCCAAGGTCCCAATCCGCAGCTGTTTTTTCCGCCAGTGCCCTGGTGTTCATTGAGATTGCGATTGTTGAAAAACCGGCATCCGAATAGCCGGACAAGAGTGTCTGCAGCTTTTCCAGATAGGTTTTGCAGACCGGGCAATGCAGGCCACGATAAAATACTACCATAGTGAAATTCTGTGGCGACTGCGCTGAAAGATCCCAACTGCCTCCAGTCACTGTGTCAACGATAAGGGCGGGGACCTGAGCATCAGGAGTAAGCATTTTTGACATTAAGGAGTCCTTCATTGTTGTGCTGCTGGCGCGAACGAATACGCCGCACAAATCAGCCATCGTGATTGATTGATCTCATTCTTGCGGGGAAGCAATGCAGAAATATTGATTTCCCCACTTCCTCTTATTTATAATTCGATAAATAAAGGATATGTAGAGAGCAGGCAACCGGATCAACATCATGTGATGGTGCGGGAATGGAATAGAGGAACTGTCGATGAAGGCCCCGGATTTCGCATATGAACAGCCTGATGACCTGGCGAGTGCATTGGCGCTTCTGGCTGATGAGGATCGAGAGATTCAAATTCTTGCAGGCGGACAAAGCCTCATGCCGATGATGAATTTTCGCCTGGCTCAACCGGAAGTTCTGCTTGACCTCAATCGTGTCGAAGAGCTGCAATTCATTTCGGAGAAGGAAGACTGCCTGGAGATTGGTGCGATGACCCGATACGCACAATTGGAGGAGTCTGCACTGGTGCGTGATCATATTCCATTGATCAGCCGCGCTCTTCCTTTCATCGCTCATTCTGCCATCCGCAACAGGGGGACCATTGGTGGAAGTGCAGCCTTGGCAGACCCTGCGGCCGAAATGCCGGCCATGCTCATCGCTCTGGATGCAACAATTGTTATCAGCTCGCTATCCGGTCAACGCCATGTTGCTGCCAACGATTTTTTTCAGGGATTATACGAAACCGATCTCGGCTCGGGCGAGTTGATCGAATGTATTTCTATCCCCAAACAACAGCCCGGCAGCCGGTATGGCTTCCATGAATTGGCCCGCCGGCATGGCGATTATGCAATGGCGGGTGCTGTGGTCACCGCTAGTTCCATTGTTCCGTTTGCGGGATTGCGTATTGCCTTTTTTGCCGTCAGCGACCGGCCATTGCGGGCAAGAACCGTGGAAGATGTTATTCCCGATAAAGGTTTAAGTGATGAGGTTTTGCCGCAGGTGAATGCATTGATCGACCAGATCGACTTTCACGGCGACTTAAACGCCGACGAGCGAACCAAGAATCATCTTGCAAAAATTGTGTTCAAACGCGCCTTCGAGGAGCTTTCGGCATGAATCAGAAACTGGACGTCAGCTTGAGCATAAATGGAGAAACTATCGAAACCACAGTGCCGGTACGCATGAACCTTGTGGATTTCATTCGAAATGAAGCAGGACTGACGGGCTCCCACATAGGCTGCGAACACGGTGTGTGTGGCGCATGTACTGTGGAAGTGAACGGGTCTATGGTGCGGGGCTGCCTGATGCTTGCCGTTCAGGCCAATGGTGCCTCGATCACTACAATTGAAGGTTTCTCCAACCATCCCACAGCGGCGCGACTGCAACAGGCCTTCCAGTCTAACAACGCCCTGCAATGCGGCTTTTGCACGCCGGGCATGATGGCCACGGCCGTGGAATATATTGATGGTGGCGGTGGGCCCGATCGCGCTGAAATACGTGAGCACATCTCCGGGAATTATTGCCGATGCACAGGCTATCAGTCCATTGTCGATGCAGTGGTGGACGTGATCAATGAAGGGTCGAAGTCATGAGCGGGCCACTTTCCATATTTGATCAGCCAAACTCCTATATCGGTCGTTCCGTACCGCGACCGGATGCCCGCCGACTTGTGGAAGGTCGCGGACAGTTTGTTGATGATCTGCAATTGCCACGCATGGTGCACGCTGCCTTTGTTCGTTCGCCCTATGCACATGCTGAAATTGGAACAATCGCAGCGCAGGATGCAAGGGCCATGCCGGGCGTGGTGGCCATTTTTACTGGTCGGGACCTGACCGCTCATGTCACCCCCTATGTCGGAGTTCTCACCCACTTACAGGGTTTGCGCTCACCGCCCCAAATGCCATTGGCGGTTGATCGGGCCCGCTGGCAGGGGGAGCCGGTGGTGATGGTTGTCGCCCAAAGCCGTGCTGAAGCCGAAGACGCCTGCGAACATGTTTACGTGGAATTCACACCTCTGGATGCAGCCTGCGATGCTGAAACAGCTCTCGCCGACTCGGCTCCGGTCATCCATGAGTCCTTCGGCAATAATCAGGCCTGGCAGCGCGTTGTCGATGCAGGTGATGTGGAAGCTGCGTTCAACAGACCGGATGTGACAATTGTTGAACGCACATTCACCTTTGGCCGGCACACCGGTGTAACACTTGAACCGCGCGCTTCGGTGGTTGAGTTCAATCCTGCCGAGCAGGAACTGATCTACCACTATTCCGGGCAGGCACCTCACATGATGCAGGCCGTTCTGGCCAAACATCTTGATCTGCCAGAGGAAAACGTGCGCATTATAGCGCGCGACGTTGGTGGTTCTTTTGGGATCAAGATTCACACCTATGGAGATGACGTGGCAACGGCGGCGGCGGCCAAAATACTTGCCCGGCCGGTGAAATTTATCGCAGACCGCAATGAGAGCTTCGTATCCGACATTCATGCCCGAGATCATAATGTCAAAGGGCGCATTGCCGTGGACGGGGCAGGCAAGATTGCGGCACTTGAAATTGATGATCTGACGGGTATTGGCCCTTACAGCATGTATCCGCGTACCTCTGCCATTGAGTGCAATCAAATTCTCAATTTGACCGGCGCACCCTATGCTATTGGAAACTACCGGGCCAAGGGAACAGTTGTGTTCCAGAACAAGAACATGATGTGTCAATATCGCGCTGTGGGTCACCCGGTCGCCATGGCGGTGGCTGATGGCTTGCTGGAAGATGCTGCCCACCAGATCGGTATGGATGTCGTAGACATTCGCCGCCGTAACCTGTTTGCCGATGACGCCTATCCACTGAACTCTGCCGCCGGGATGAAATTTGACGATCTGTCGCACCAAAAAGCTCTCGAAAAGCTCGCGGAGTTCATGAATTACGAGGAATTGCGCAGGCAGCAAGAACAGAACCGTGCAAAGGGAATCTACCGGGGCATTGGCTTGGTTTCCATGGTGGAAGTCACCAATCCAAGTCCGATGTTTTATGGTATTGGAGGTGCTCCGATTTCCGCCCAGGATGGTGCTTCAGTCCGACTCGATGCAGCTGGTGCCCTGCATGTATCAGCGTCAATCACCGAGCAGGGCCAGGGCACAAATACAATCATCGCGCAAATTGCAGCAGGTGTGTTTGGCGTGGATATCGCACGGGTCAAAGTAACCACAGGCGACACGGCCACGACGCCCTATGGTGGTGGAACCTGGGCATCGCGAGGGGCCGGAATTGGGGGAGAAGCCGTACTGCAGGCATCAAACGCTCTCAAGGGACAGGTACTGGACGTGGCGGCGACCATCTTACAGGCCTCAGCTGATACGCTGGATATCCAGTCCGGTCTGGTGGTCAACAAAGATAACGGTGATGAACGAATTTCACTGAAGGACCTTGGCAAGATTGTCTACTATCGAGGAAATGAATTGCCATCGGACGTCTCACCGGAACTCATCGCTACGCGCCATTATCGGGTGACTGACTTCCCTTTCGTTTTCACCAATGGTGCCATGGCGGCCCATGTAGAGGTCGATATCGAAACTGGTTTCGTAACCGTGCTTGACTTCTGGGCCGTGGAGGACTGCGGCAGAGTGATCAATCCCAAGCTGGTTGATGAGCAAATCCGCGGCGGTGTTGTGCAGGGCATTGGGGGCGCGCTTTATGAAGAGTGCCTCTATTCGGAAGACGGACAGATGCAAAACGCCTCCATGGCGGACTATCTTGTTCCAATGGCAGCAGAAATGCCCGATATTCATATCGCTCATATCGAAACTCCGACCAAAACGTCGGTGCTTGGAGCCAAAGGCGCTGGTGAGGCTGGCACAGGTGGTGCTCCCGCGGCTATCATGAATGCTGTCAATGACGCCCTGCGGCCACTTGGGGCATCAATACATCAAATGCCAATGACCCCGCAGCGCATTCTCAGGGCTCTGAAAACCGTCTGAACCGACAGCGGTCAAAGCGCTGCCATCTGGCCCCGATACCAGTCACCAATTTCGCTGGCGGTCATCCAGCACACGCCTTCGTGGGCGCCGACATAGTCGAACAACTCTTCCAGATAACGGATGCGATGGGGGGCACCCGTAATATATGGATGGATTGATATGGCCATGATGCGGGCATTGTCCGCGCTTTCCTGGTACAGTCGGTCGAACTGATCAATTCCGCGTTTCAGCAGTTCATCTGAGGCATGCTGTTGCAAGGCATAAACGGTGATGTCATTGGTCTCGACCGTATAGGGAATGGTGGTTATTGGTCCAAACGGCGTGTCCACGTCCTGGGGCAAATCATCAATCACCCAGTCGGCGACATATTCAATGCCGTGTTCGCGCAACAAGTCGAGCGTTTCCTCGGTTTCCGTCAGTCCGGGACATTCCCACGACCGTGGGGCCCTGCCCCAAAAATTTGAAATCGCTTCAACGGTCTTTGCAATTGCGCCGCGCTGATCTTCCAGGCGATGAGTCGGGCCTTGCAGAAAGCCGTGGCCCATAAATTCCCAGCCTGCTTCCTTACCGGCGGCGGCCACACGGGGATAGGAGTTACAGACATTGCCGTTAATGGCCATTGTTGTGGGAATATTGCGGTCGGTCAGAGCCTTGTGCTGGCGCCAGAAACCGGAACGCATTCCATATTCATGCCACGACCAGTTTGGAACATCCGGCAACAAAGGCTGCCCCATGGGAGGCGACAGAACCGTGCGTGGCATAGGATTTTCGATCTGCCATTCTTCAACGTTCAAGATGACCCAGACTGCCATGCGCTTGCTATCTGGAAACGTCAGTTTTGGACGGTCAACAATTGCCTGATAGGGAATGCGATCTGTCAATCTGGTCATGATCTTGCCTTGCAAAACGAAGAGGGCGACCTGTGGCCGCCCTCAAATTTACTCTGATTGCTGATATTCGGTCTGCAGATTATTCCACCGTGTAAGCATGCGGCCACTTATACCCGCTGGCATTTACGGCTTCCAGATAGTTCTTCATGACTTCGGTTCCTGGCATGCCACGTCCGTCAGCATCTTTGGCCTGACGACTTGGAAAATCTGCAAGAGATTTCGCCCATCCTGCACGCGCTTCTTCAGGCAGCACCTTGAGCTTGGCACCAACCTTGGCGAGGCCTTCAAGTCCGGCCTTCTGGCGTGCGTTCAGGGATTTCCCCGCTTGTTCCTCATAGCCACGACCAACTTCCATCAGAATTTTTTGTACTTCTGGAGGCAAACGGTTGAACGTTCGCATGTTGATGGTCAATCCGTTCACGCCCATGGCACCAAATCCGATCTGTGTATAGTGCGGTGCTGGCTCATAGAACTTAAAGCCAAGATATGCGGATGGGAACATCAACCAGCCATTGTAAACGCCGGTTTGCAGCGACAGATAGCCATCCGGCAATGTCGACTGAACAGGTACGGCGCCAGCGAATTCCAACCATGGCAGGTTTGGACCGGCTCCGCCGATTTTTACGCCTTTGAGGTCATCAACAGTATCCCACGGATCAGTTGTGCCGAGATGGTAGTTGTCCCATCCATGCAGGCCTAGCAATTTTTGTTTGTATTCCTTTTCAAAGACCTCAGTCAGCCAGGGAGTCTTGTCATAGACAGCTCTTGTGGCTTGCATTTGCTGGGCCGAGTCCTGGGGCCCAAACGGCGCATAATAAGGGAAGTTGTGCAGGAAAAGCTTGGCAGGCTCAAAACAAAAGCAATAAGCACCAATGTCCAAAATGCCATTTTGAACGGCTTCCAGGGTTTCAGCCACACCGGCAATTGATCCACCATACCCCTCAACAAATTCGATAGTGTGATCCGTTTCAGCTTCCACCCGACGTTTCACTTCGGGTACAAAATATTTCTCAAGATCCGTAACATATACTGCGGGGCCGCTTGGATGCCCGGCTCCTGCTCGCAGCGTAAAGCTCTCAGCATTGGCAGCGGTCACCGCAACCAATGTTGATGACGCCAAGAATGCGCCGGCTATTCCAGCCAATTTAATCGATTTCATGTAGTCCTCCAGTTTGCAGCGCCACTGCGACGCATCTTCTCCCTAGCGATTGTTTCCCAGCTCTTATTTATCGATCGCTAAATGTATTCCTATTTGTTCACAAAATGCTTGGTGGGGTCAAGGGGAGTCGCAAGCTTCTCTTGGCAGAGTTGTGTCTCAATTTCCTGACTGCCAGGCTTTGACAGCTTCAAGCGGCCAGAGCAGCATGAGTATATTCAGCAACAGACCATCACGAATAAAATAGATGGTTACGGCCTCCGCAATTATAAACAGGGCAATACTGCCCCAAACCGGAAGCAAGCGTGCCAGATAGAAGCCGATCAGCATTGCCAGACAGTCGGCAACCGAATTGATGACACTGTCACCATAATAGTCAAGCGAGATGGTGGCTTCGCGGTAATGCTGAATCACAATATCGGTGTTTTCAACAATCTCCCAGGTGATCTCCACACATGTTGCAATCACCATGCGGATACCGAAGGACCAACTGCGCAGAAACAGCCATGTCAATGCAAAAAATAGCAACCCGTGCAACACATGGCTAGGCGTGTACCAATCACTCAAATGTTGTGAATTTTCGGAACTGATAACCTCACCGTGCCACAGTTTTACATAACCGCATTTGCAAATCGGCTCACGCCCCATCGCCAGCAAAATGAGAGCAGCAATTGCAATGAGACCCATGCTGATCAGCATACCATTGCGGTCGGTTATGTTTTTCATGCGGGCACTCGCAGCAATTCGTAATGCAGACGGTAGCCTACCTGCGGCAGTGAGCATAGGGGGGCATACAGTTGTCACGAAGGCAAGGTAAAACAAAAGTGCTAGCCGGAATTGGACCAAGGATAAATCCATGCGGCAGATTCCCACGCAGTTCCATGTTCAAACTGTTATACAGAAAACCAACAATTTTCTTATTTATCGATCGCTAATTTTGCTTGAGCCTGTGGCTGGCTTCCGATAGCCTGCCAACAAGGGGAAATATTGGAACCGCCACGGACGGCGACAATCTATGAACATACCGGTACGCCTTTCGCGTGCAATACATTTGGTTTCTGCGTTGTGGACCTTGGGGTTGGCCCTTCTGATATTTTTTGACGTCACGGGTCGCGGATTGCTGAACCAGCCTATCCCCGGCACCAAGGAGATAATCCAGAATTCCGTGGTCGCAATCACGTTTCTTCAATTGCCGCTGGCCATTTACACGGGGTCCATGTTGCGGACCACTATTTTTGCAGATGCAGTGCCGCTTGTTGCACGTCGATTGCTGCGCACCATCGGATATTGTCTGGGTGTGCTGTTCTTTATCGGCCTTGTATTGAGCACTTACGAACCTGCTTATGATGCGTGGCGGATTGGCGAATATGAGGGAGAAGGCGCGCTGCGTGTCCCAACCTGGCCAGTTCGGGGACTTGTTCTGGTAATGTCGGTGTTTGGAGCTTTCGCCTATATGGCGATGATATATTACGATTGGCGCGGACAATTGGTCGACGAAAACGAAGCTCCGGGGTCTGCGTAATGTACAGCAGGAATTCTCAGTATGGGTGGTGATATCGCTCTTTGGATGCTGGCTCTGCTGGTTGGCATGATCCTTTTTGGCGTGCATATCGGTGTCGCCTTCGCCATTTGCAGTGCACTCGGTGTGTGGCTGATGCTGGGAAGCATGGAAGCTGCCCTGGCGATCCTTGGCAACACAGCTTTCGAAGCCGTGCGCAAGGACGTTTTTGCCGTCATACCCTTGTTCGTGCTGATGGGCGATTTCGTCTCGCGGTCAGGGGCTGCTGCTGATCTTTACCGAATATGTGACAGGGGGTTGAAACGCCTGCCGGGACGGTTGGCGATTGCCACAATTGCGGGCAACACCGTGTTTGCTGCCGTAACCGGGGTATCCATTGCAGCTGCGGCAGCATTTTCTCGCATCGCTTATCCAGAAATGCGCAAACTTGGTTACAAGCAAACATTTGCCCTGGGAGCTGTCGCTGGCTCAGCCTGTTTGGGAATGCTCATTCCCCCTTCGGTATTGCTGATTGTTTGGGCCATTTTGACAGAGATGAGCGTTGGAGCCTTGTTTATTGCAGGCATTCTGCCGGGCGTGCTTCTGTCGGTGCTATTTTCTGGTTACGTGATTATAGCTGCAATCCGCAATCCAGATATTGCGCCGCCTTTTGAAAAGCCATTGGTGGAAGACACACCGGAAGAAAGACGCTCGGAGCTCATTGGAGGTCTGGGTATTCTGGCGCTCATATTGCTTGTGATAGGTGGCATTTGGACAGGCTTGTTCACGCCAACGGAAGCTGCCGGGTTTGGCGCTATCGGAGCCTTGATCATCGGCATCATCAAAGGCATGCGTGGCAAAGAGATTATTGCCGCCATTTTCCAAGCTGGTAAAACTACGGCGCCAATCATGTTTCTGCTGATCA
This sequence comes from Rhizobiaceae bacterium, assembly GCA_051009515.1. Taxonomy (GTDB): domain Bacteria; phylum Pseudomonadota; class Alphaproteobacteria; order Rhizobiales; family Rhizobiaceae; genus Pseudahrensia. Next base: position 20,321 of record JBPCWM010000322.1, read on the forward strand.
CAGCACAGATGTATTCAAGGCTTCTGGCCATCGGTGGAGCCGTCAATTACATCAAAGCTACCTTCCTTGGCCTGGGAGTTGATCCGTTCATGATCATTGGTCTTATGGTGGTAATCTGGATTCTGTTGGGCATGTTGGTTGATTCCGTCTCGATAATTCTGCTGACCGTGCCGATTTTTGCACCTATCGCCCTGACCCTGGGCATTGATCCACTGGCCTTTGCAATCTTTGGCATTCTGGTCATCGAAGCCGGATTGCTGACCCCACCCTTCGGGCTGCTTGTCTATACGGTGAAAGGGTCGGTGCCCGACCCGACCGCGACATTATCGAAAATTTTTACAGGTTCGTTTCCCTATTGCATTCTCATTCTGGTGGCTGCCCTGATTGTTTTACTCGTTCCGCAACTGGCCAATTGGTTGCCGGGGATAATGTTGCGTTGATGCAGCCCATACAAACGCCCATGCCATGAAATTACCTGCTAAACTCGCCCCGCTCCTGTTTGCCTTCATTCTTTCCGGCATGGCTTCCCTGCTGGTGTCGGGCATCTCTACCTGGCGAGCGGCGGGACAGGTGGACGGGTTCCTTGGCTTGTGGATGTCCAGCTGGCTGCCATCATGGTGTGTTGCTTTCCCCGTAATCTTTGGCCTGGCACCAGTGGTGCGCAGGCTGGTTGGTAAAATTACCAAGGATAGCTGATCTGCTAACCGATAACTTTGTCCAAGCCGAGGTGTTTTCATGGTCCGAATCCCAATCCCCCAATCCGGCAATCTGTCAGACCAGCAACAGGTGGTGTTTGACGCGATTGCGTCCGGCCCCCGTGGAGAAGTCGTTGGACCGTTGGCGGTATGGCTGCACCGCCCGCAGCTTGCTGACCGTGCGCAGAAACTTGGTCAATATTGCCGCTATGACAGCTCACTGCCACCTCGTCTCTCCGAGCTCGCCATTCTGGTCACCGCCCGTATTTGGGACGCAGAGTTTGAATGGCAATCTCATGAACCTCCGGCAAGGGCAGCCGGACTTGACGGGCAAATTATCACTGCCCTTGCAAACGACCAGGACCCCGCATTTATCAACGAAGACGAGGCCATTGTTTATGAAGTTTCCCGACGGCTGAACATTGAGCGCGGGATAGATTTAGACCTGTATCACAGGGCAGAAAAGCTGCTCGGCAGAGATCGGCTGGTCGATCTGATTGGCGTGCTCGGATATTACTCTCTCATCTCCATGACCATCAAAGCATTTGATGTTGATCCTATCCCACAAGACAAAGCCGACCGCGGCTGATCACACCCAAAAGTGAAGAAAATCATGCAAACCTTTTTTGGCAGATCACGCAAAAGCCTCTATATAAGCCGGGAAACAGCCGCGAGTTTCAATTTCCCAAAAAGAAGCAAAGATTAAATCATGTTAGATTCTGCAGAATACACACCACCATCCGTCTGGACCTGGGATCAGGAGAATGGCGGCAAGTTTGCAAATATTAATCGACCAATATCCGGGGCAACCCATGAGAAGGATTTGCCGGTTGGTGAACACCCTCTTCAACTCTACTCACTGGCCACGCCCAACGGAGTGAAGATTACGATCATGCTGGAGGAACTTCTGGCGCTTGGTCACAATGGCGCGGAATATGATGCCTGGCTGATCAAGATTGGTGATGGCGATCAATTCGGCAGCGGCTTTGTTGGAGCCAATCCCAATTCAAAGATCCCGGCCCTGATGGACCATTCTGGACCTTCGCCAGTCCGCGTCTTTGAAAGCGGGGCGATCTTGCTATATTTGGCCGAGAAATTTGGTGAATTTCTGCCGCAGCAACATGCCAAGCGCACAGAATGCCTTAACTGGCTTTTTTGGCAAATGGGCAGTGCCCCTTATCTCGGTGGAGGCTTTGGACATTTCTACAACTATGCACCCATGAAGCTGGAATATCCGATCAACCGATTCGCCATGGAGGTCAAGCGACAATTGGACGTTTTGGATCGCCAGCTTGCCAACAATGAATATATTTCTGGAGCGGATTATACGATCGCAGATATGGCCATCTTCCCCTGGTATGGGGCGCTGGTTTCCAATCTGGTTTATGAAGCGTCAGAGTTCTTGGATACTGACAGCTATAAACACGTCAATCGCTGGACCAGGCAGATCTTCGAGCGTGAAGCTGTCAAACGTGGCCGCATGGTCAATCGTATGTCTGGTGAGCTGAGTTCTCAGTTGCGTGAACGACATAGTGCCAGTGACTTTGACACCAACACCCAGGACAAGCTGGAAGCTGCAGAATAAAGATCAAGCACGCTCCTGTTCGGTCAGCTAAACATGCTGGTCGAACAGGATCGGGTTCCCGTCTGGATCAACCACAACAAAACTGGCCGGACCTTTGGAGTCTTCATCAATTTCCTGCTCAATCTCAACGCCATGCCGCTTCAGATTGCGCTGAATGGTTCGTATGTCTTCAAACTCTTCGACCGCCTGCGCATCTTGTGACCATCCTGGATTGAAAGTGAGCATGTTGCGCTCGAACATTCCCTGAAAGAGACCAATCACGCAGTCCCCATTTTTGAGAATCAGCCAGCCCTGATCGATTTCACCACCGAATTCGGAAAAGCCCAGTTTTTGATAAAACTCTGCCGAGACCTTGATATCCTTCACAACGAGGCTGACAGAAAATGCACCCAGTGCCATGACCAACTTCCTTTCATTGTTGAAACAGGGTGCAGTCTGACACAAAGGGTGGCGTTTTTGCGAACGGACTATTGGGCGTTGGGTGTAAACGGCCGCGTGCCTTCAATCACGTAGTCGTTTATCAGACCTTGCCCCTTTTCGCTGACCAGCCAGTCTTCCAATGCAACAGCTTCCTGCGTCTTGACGTGTTTGTGCCGCGCCGGATTAACCGGCAAATAGGCATATTGGTTGAACAGAGACGGATCACCTTCAAGCAAGATTTTCAATTCTCCCTTGTTGGCAAACTTCAGCCAACTTGCACGGTCTGCCAGAACATAACCGTTCATGCCCGATGCAGTGTTGAGCGTGCCTCCCATGCCGGACCCTGCAGACCTGTACCAGGTTGCATCAAATTTGGAACTGTCCAGTCCCAATGAGCCCCAAAGAGCAATTTCCTTTCTGTGGGTACCGCTATCATCGCCGCGGCTGACGAACACTGATTGCGCCTCGTGGATTCTCTGCAGTGAATCCAGAATGCTCTGGGAGTCTCCCACACCAGCCGGATCGTCCGACGGACCAATCAGCACAAAATCGTTATACATGATCTGGCGTCGGTGCGTGCCATATCCTTGCGCTACAAATTCCTCCTCTGCCAACTTCGAATGAACCAATATTGCATCGACATCCCCTGCTCTGCCAAGTTTCAAAGCCTGCCCTGTGCCAACAACTATGAGGCGCACATCAAGACCGACATCCTTCTTGATTTCGGGAAGCAAAACTTCTGAAAGCCCTGAATTATGAAACGAAGTTGTCACCGCCAACCGCAGCTCGGCGGCTTTTACATTGCCGACAAACCATAGGAGAGCAATAAGGCTGAGCAACATGGGTTTGAAATTCATTCGACAATATCACCTTGCAAATAAGACCTTGCCTCAATGGAGTCAGGTGCCGCAAAGAATTCCTGTGAAGGTCGATGCTCGCATATTTTCCCACGATTGAGAAATACGACTTCGTCGGCCAATCGGCGTGCTTGACCTGTGTCATGGGTGGTCATGACGATACGCGTGCCCTTGCGAGCGACTTCTTTAACGATGGCTTCAATTTCGCGCATCGATTGTCCGTCAAGATTGGTCGTGGGTTCATCCAGAAACAGGACTTGCGGATTGACAATGAGTGCCCGTGCAATTGCAAGCTTTTGGCGCTCCCCACCCGACAATAATTGCGCATCCAGTTCGAGCCGCCGTTCCAGATGCACCGATTGAGCCCAGTGGCGAGCACTATCGCGGGCATTGGCCTTTGGAACTTTCTGCAACAGCAACGGATAGGCAATATTGTCCAGAACAGACCGACGCATCATGACGGGTGTTTGAAACACAAACGCCTGGCGCCGCCTCGCCAGAGCCGTATCTACGGCCCAATTCACCGTTCCGCTGCGGGCCCGTTCCAAACCATGCATCAGACGCAACAATGTGGTCTTGCCCGATCCGTTAGGACCCATGACAATGGTAAACCCGTCTTCGTCCAGCTTGAAATCAATTGAATCCAAGATGAGTTTGCCGCGCTTGCGCACACTGACTTTGGAAAGTTGTAATGGTAAAATCGTAGAGGGTTCATCACCCATCACAACCACCTTTGGTCAAATTTGTTCCAAAACCAGAATTGCCCATATTCGAACTTTCTAGATTTCATAAATCGGAATTCGGGTTTGGGTCTTCAGTGTCTGCTCCCAACCATTATTCACATAATCCCAGGTAGCCAAAGCAATCATGGCTCCGTTATCTGCTGCCCACTTGAGGGGCGGCAGGCAAAGTTGCGCACCTGTTTCCTCCGCAAGACTAGCAGCCTGTTGCCTGATTTGCGGACTGGCAGCAACACCACCTACGATGGCGAAACTGCGAACGGCATGGTTTTCAAGGGCTCGGCGGCTCTTGGTCATAAGAACATCAATACAGGCTTCAACAAAAGCTGCACAGACATCTGCGTGGGACTCTTGCGGATTCTGCTCAAGATGCCGGGCGACCGCGGATTTCAAACCTGAAAAAGAGAACTCATACCCTTCTTTAATTAAAGGACGAGGAAAACGGGTCCTTGCAGTGCCGGTCTTGGCAAGTTTGTCGATGGCTGGTCCGCCGGGAAAACCCAGATCCATCATGCGGGCCACATTATCG